>NZ_RYDP01000001.1:0-41259 GCF_003970395.1 Flavobacterium sp. GSP27
TAAATGCATAATCATATTTTACTTTTTTTTCCATAAAAAATGCCCCAAATAGTGTCTAACTTTTTGGGGCATGTCCAAAATTTCTTTAGGGCTTTTTTTAGAACTACACCTTATCTAACTGTTCCATTTTAGAATAGAGAATCAACTAACTCCTAACTATTCACAAAGAATAGCTGTACTTTTGAACTTTAAATAAAATCCCTTCATTTTGAGAACCCTTTTAGATATAGAAAATTGGCCCAGAAAAGAACATTTTCATTTTTTTAGACAATTTGAAGAACCTTTTTTTGGAGCCACAGTCAAAATTGATTGTACGAAAGCTTATGCAGCTGCAAAAGCACTAAATTCTTCTTTTTTTAATTATTATTTACACCAAACATTAGTAGCGGTAAATACCATTGAATCTTTTAAGTATCGAGTTTCAGAGGACCAAATATATATTTGTGACCAAATTAATGCTTCAGCTACAATTGGTCGGGAGGACGGCACTTTCGGATTTTCTTTAATCGAATACAATGCTGATTTTGCAGTTTTCAAAACGACCTCCGCTACAGAGATTGCCCGCATTCAAACCACAACAGGACTTTTTACCCGAACCTTTGAGGAGGATAACGTGATCCATTTTTCAGCAATTCCGTGGCTGGATTTTTCCTCTTTATCCCATGCTAGAAGTTTTTCCTTTCCGGACAGCTGTCCAAAAATATCTTTTGGCAAAATGAAAGTCTCCCCTAGTGGCAAAAGAACCATGCCCATGTCTGTTCATGTACATCATGGATTAATGGACGGTTTTCATCTGGGACAATTTGTGGATTGTTTTCAGGAATTGATGAATCAGTAGTGACTTATTTTTTTTAACTTTACTAAAAACTAAAATTATGCTATCTAAAAATATTGAAATTGCCCTAAACAAACAGATTCGCATTGAAGCAGAATCCTCGCAAACCTACCTTTCTATGGCGTGTTGGGCTGAAGTGAGCGGACTGGAAGGAATTGCTCAATTCATGTTTGCCCAATCTGACGAAGAGCGCCTGCACATGCTCAAATTAATCAAGTATGTAAATGAACGTGGTAGCCATGCAAAAATAACGGACTTAAAAGCCCCAAAAACTACTTATGAAACCTTCAAAGATATGTTTGAGGAACTTTATAAACATGAAATTTTTGTTTCGGATTCGATAAATGAGTTGGTACACATCACTTTCTCTGAAAAAGATTATGCCACACATAACTTTCTGCAATGGTATGTTGCCGAGCAAATTGAGGAAGAAGCGACCGCAAAATCTATTTTGGACAAAATCAACTTAATAGGAGATGACAAAGGCGGTTTATACTTATTTGACAGAGACTTACAACAAGTGGCGCTTGTCAAACCTGCTATTTAAATGTTAAAATTTATTTAGAACAGATAAAAATAATATACATTTGCCTTAGTTTTTAATTCTTTATAAAAATTGGAAAAGAAAAAAAAGGAAAAGAAAAAAAATCAAAAAGAAATCCTTAAAACCATTAAGATTGCAGAAAACTGCAAATCTAAATGTTGCAAAAAATTCAAAAAAGGGGAAGACAATCGCTGTAAGCGGTGTCCGTTGTTTGATTTATTAAAAAAAGTATCCTGATTCAAAACATAAATGCCCTCTGATACAGAGGGCATTATTTTATTGCTTAGTCTTGAAAAACCTATTTCCCTAAAAGCAAAACATCATCAACGACAACTTCAGTGATGTAACGTTTTTCTCCATTTTTATCGTCATAACTTCTATGGGTTAATTTTCCTTCAATGGCAATTTCTTTTCCTTTGGTAACATATTTCTCTATGATTTCGGCCGTTTTTCCCCAAGCAACGAGTTTGTGCCATTGGGTTTCTTCTACTTTTTCTCCTTTGTCGTTTTTGTAGCTTTCATTTGTAGCTAAGGAAAAATTAGCTAGTTTTTTTCCTCCGTCAAATGATTTGATTTCCGGATCATTTCCTACATGTCCAATTAACTGTACTTTGTTTCTTAATGTGCTCATGGCGTATACTATTTAAATGTTAGTGTATGTTTGTTGAATTGGTCTTTCAAATCAACAGGGCAAAGATGCGATCATAGCTAAAAAGCATTCGGTTGTTAACTATTTACTTTCGGTTGTAACTATTTGTAACCGTTTGTAATTGGTAAATTTTAGCTATATTTGATAAAATCATTATTTCATGCAAGCCAAAATAAACAAAGTAGAGTTACGAAATCTAGCGATTGAAGACTATAAAGAGCTCAAAAAATCAATGGTAGAATCGTATCCGGAAATGGTTGGTTCCTATTGGAGAGAACATCATATTGAAAAATTATTGAGCATTTTTCCGGAAGGCCAACTCGTAATCTTAGTAGACGGCAAAGTTGTAGGCTCTGCATTATCGCTAATTGTGGATGAAAGCTTAGTAGACAAAAACCATAATTATTCTGATATAACAGGAAAATATACCTTTTCGACCCACAATCCACAAGGGGATGTCTTGTATGGAATAGATGTGTTTATTCATCCAAGCTACAGAGGACTCCGCTTGGGAAGACGTTTGTATGACGCCCGTAAAGAACTATGTGAACAATTGAATTTGAAAGCAATTGTTTTTGCCGGCAGGATTCCAAATTATGGGCAACACGCCAAAACCCTCACTCCTAAAAATTATATCGAAAAAGTAAAAAGAAAAGAGCTACACGACCCTGTGCTTTCTTTTCAGCTGAGCAATGATTTTCACGTAATCCGGGTCATGAAAAACTATCTGGAAGGCGATACCGATTCTAAAGAATTTGCCGTTTTACTAGAATGGAATAATATTTATTACGACGAAAGCCCTAAATTAATAAACCTCAAGAAAAGTGTCATCCGCCTGGGACTCGTTCAGTGGCAGATGCGCCAACTGAACAATCTGGAAGCTTTATTTGAACAATGTGAATTTTTTGTTGATGTCGTTTCCGGGTATGGCAGTGATTTTGCACTCTTTCCAGAACTCTTTACCGCTCCGTTGATGGCGGATTACAATCATTTGTCCGAGGCAGAAGCCATCCGGGAATTAGCCAAACATTCAGAGCCTGTTCGCAAACGCTTTCAGGAGCTAGCCATTTCGTACAACATCAACATTATTACAGGAAGTATGCCTCATTTAGAAAACGGCACGCTTTACAATGTGGGTTTTTTATGCAAGAGAGACGGAACTTCAGAAATGTATGCCAAAATTCATGTTACTCCAAACGAAGTACAACACTGGGGGATGACTGGAGGATCACAAATTAAGACCTTTGATACCGATTGTGGTAAAATAGGCATCATGATTTGTTATGATGTTGAATTTCCGGAACTCTCTAGATTAATGGCAGATGAAGGCATGAATATTTTATTTGTACCGTTCTTAACAGATACTCAAAACGCCTATACCAGAGTCAAACATTGCGCACAAGCCAGAGCGATTGAAAACGAATGTTATGTAGCCATAGCAGGATGTGTAGGAAATCTTCCAAAGGTAAACAACATGGATATTCAATATGCGCAATCAGCAGTATTTACACCTTCTGATTTTGCTTTTCCAAGTAATGGAATCAAAGCCGAAGCAACCCCAAATACCGAGATGACACTCATTGTTGACGTAGATTTAGATTTACTGAAAGAGCTTCACGAGCACGGTAGCGTACGCATTCTAAAAGACCGTAGAACTGATTTATACGATATCAAAAAAATAAATCCATGACAAAAACCTGCTTAGAATGTGAAGAGAAAATTGTAGGCCGTGAAGATAAAAAGTTTTGTAGTGACGGATGTCGCAACGCCTACAACAATAAAATGAACAAAGACAGCACTAATTTTATGCGCAACATCAACAATAAGTTGCGTAAAAATTACCGCATTCTAATTGAACTTAATCCCGATGGAAAATCAAAAACCACCCGCGCAAAATTATTAAGCAAAGGTTTTGATTTTGAATTTTTTACTAATATTCTGCGAACCAAAACAGGAAATACTTACTATTTCCTGTACGATCAGGGGTATTTAGTTTTAGACAATGAGTATTACATGCTAGTCAAAAAAGACATTTAACACCGCATCCAAATCCACTTACTTACCATGAAAAAAGATTATTTCTCCATTTTTGCCGGTTTGTTTATTTCAGTAACCCTAGCGTTAATCTACTTTACGATGATGCCGCAATGGACTTCCAATGATCAAGGGTCCCTTACTGAGTTTTCGACCCAAAGGGCTTTGAATCACATCAAATCCATTTCAAAAAAACCTCATTATGTAGGCTCCGACAATCATGAAGTGGTCGCAAATTACCTCCTGAAAGAGCTAAAAAAGTTAGGACTGCAAACTTCTGTTCAAACCGGCTATACGCTAAGTGACTGGGGAAATCTTGTACAATCAAAAAACATCTTGGCTCGTATCAAAGGTTCTAATAGTTCCAAAGCCTTGTTGTTGCTTTCACACTATGACAGCGCACCCCATTCCTACTCGCCTGGAGCTAGTGATGCGGGTTCCGGTGTAGCTACAATTCTGGAAAGTGTTCGGGCTTTTTTATACAATAAAACCCCGCATAAAAACGATATTATTATTCTGTTTTCGGATGCAGAAGAGTTAGGACTTAATGGTGCTGCACTTTTTGTAACCCAACATCAATGGGCAAAACAAGTGGGACTGGTACTCAACTTTGAAGCCCGTGGTTCTTCCGGCCCCAGCTACATGCTGATGGAAACTAACAATGGAAATGCAGGATTAGTAAAAGAGTTTGCTGCTGCAAAAGCGACTTTTCCAGTATCTAATTCCTTGATGTACAGTATTTATAAAATGTTACCCAACGACACTGATTTGACCGTTTTTAGGGAACAAGGCGATATTCAGGGCTATAACTTTGCATTTATTGACGACCATTTTAACTACCATACCGCTCAGGATGACATCCAGCATTTAAACAAAAATACGCTGGCTCATCAGGGTTCATATTTAATGCCGTTGTTAAATTATTTTTCCAATACGGATTTAAATGCGGCGCAATCCAGTGAAGAGTATGTCTATTTTACCATTCCATACACTTTTATAAGCTATCCTTTCAGTTGGGTTTTGCCTATGGTTCTACTCGCCTTAGCGTTGTTTCTTTCGCTATTATTTATAGGAAGAGCCAAACGCCTTATATCAGCCCGAGAAATTGTAAAAGGATTCATTCCGCTGTTTGGTTCCCTGACGGCAACGGGAATAATTACCTTTTTTGGATGGAAAGGATTGCTGCTCGTCTATCCTCAATACACGGATTTGCTGAACGGATTTACCTATAACGGACATGCTTACATAGCTGCTTTCGTACTGCTGGCTTTAGCAATAAGCATGGTCTTTTATCATTTATTTTCATGTCGTAAAGTCAACATCAATCATTATGTAGCGCCATTATTTATTTGGATTGTGATTAATGCCATCATAGCTTTTATGTTACCGGGAGCTGGATTCTTGATTATTCCGGTGTACTTTGGTCTATTCCTTTTTGGGGTTTTCATTGTGACTCAAAAATCAAGTGAAACATTAAATCTTATTTTTAGCATTCCTGCTTTGATCATTATAGCTCCTTTTATCCAAATGTTTCCTATCGGTTTGGGACTAAAGGTATTGTTTGGAAGTGCCCTTCTTACCGTATTGATGTTCGGATTATTGCTGCCTATTTTTGGGGCTTTCGCCAAAAAGGGAATCTGGTCTATACTCCTGCTTTTGCTTTCCATTGGCTTTTTTGCGAAAGCGCATTTAGAGTCGGGATACAAACCCGGAAAAGCGAAGTCAAATAGTTTATTATACCTCTATAATGCTGACACAGATCAAGCCTATTGGGCCACGTATGACACCAATCTCGATTCCTGGACCACAGGCTATTTGGGTGTAAACCCGAAAAAGGCAACCAATTTGAACGAAATTCCGTTGTTTAGCAAATACAATTCTGGTTTTACCTATGCTGCCAAAGCTCCTAAAAAAGCGATTCCGAAACCAACTATCGCATTTCTGGAAGACCGAATTATAGGAAATCAAAGACATGTCAAAATAAAAATTTCCCCGAACAGAAACGTTAATCGCTATGACATTTTTGCCAATGAAAAAATGATACTTCATAATTTAAAAGCGAATGGCGTGACTACACTAGGTCGGAAAAATTCAATTTACCAGCGAAAAGGAAAGAAGATATTGAGTTATTATGTGGTAGGAAACGCCCCTTTAGAATTGCAGTTTAGTTTTAATGCTGCAACTGCGTTCAACATGGAACTGTTAGAAAGTTCTTTTGACCTACTTTCAAATCCTTTATTTGAAATCACGAAAAGAGAAAACTGGATGATGCCAACCCCTTTTGTTTTGAACGATGCGGTTGTCATTAGGCAAAAAATAAAAGCGAGTCCGGTTGTTGTGAATACTTTGAATACTACTGTAACAAATCCTGTTGTAAAAGATAGTTTAGCAGTAGTGAAAGACAGTTTGAAAAAATTATGATGGAATTTCTTTAAGGTCACATTTTATGACCTTGAATAAATTTAAATTTATGAGAATGCACGGCCACCAATTGTAACCGCATATAAATTTGAAAATTACGATTGATTACAAAAAACGAAAATGACAAAAATTAGTGTTCTGGGTTGCGGATGGCTGGGTTTGCCTTTGGCGAAAGCCTTCCTTTCAAAAGGATTTTCCGTGAAGGGCTCGACGACTTCTACAGCGAAATTAGACGTATTGAAAAATGCCGGAATCGCTCCTTTCTTAATTGCGCTTTCAGAAAATAAAACCACAGGAAACCTTTCTGATTTTCTGGAAAATTCTAAAATTTTAATCATTGATGTCCCACCAAAACTTCGTGGTTTAGCGCAAGAAAACTTTGTTGCCAAGATTAGAAATATGATTCCATCTATCGAAAAATCTTCTGTTGAAAACGTACTTTTCATCAGTTCGACATCTGTTTATAATGATGAAGCTATTTTTGTTACTGAAGAAACTATCCCAAAACCGGATACGGAAAGCGGCAAACAATTACTGGAAACAGAACAGCTTTTGCAAAACAACAGTCATTTTAAAACGACGGTATTGCGTTTTGGCGGATTAATTGGCCAGGACCGCCATCCTGTAAAATTCTTGGCCGGCAGAGAAAATCTTGACAACCCTAATGCAACCATTAACTTAATTCATCAAGACGATTGTATTGGAATCATTGAAAAAATTATTGAAACGGATTCATGGAATGAAACCTTCAATGCAGTGGCTCCATTTCATCCTTCTCGAGAACAGTACTACACCCAAAAAGCGAAGGATCTGGATTTAGCTTTGCCAAAATTTAATTCTGAAGAAAATTCAACTGGAAAAATAATTTTGAGTGCTCGCATAGAAACGGTTTTAAAGTATACTTTTACGAAACCAAATTTGTAATGTGAGAACTAAAATTAAGAATGCCGTTTCGTCCAAAATAGACACTATTGGACTGCCAATTTTGGCTTTGTGTTGGGTCAGTTTTTTTTGGGGAACTACCTGGATTGCTTCTAAAGAGGGCGTGAAACACATGCCCGCCTTACAACTTGTCGCCATCAGACAATTTTTAGGAGGATTCCTGTATATTTCCTATTTTTTATTTAAAAAGGCGCCTTGGCCAAAGGGAAAACAATGGAAAACGATCATCATTCTAAGCATTCTTAATTTTGTTTTAAGCAACGGATTAAGCACTTGGGGCGTCAAGTATATCAGTAGTGGTCTAGGCGCAATTATTGGTGCTTGTGTCCCTTTATGGATTGTGATCATTACTTTTTTTAGAGGCGACCGATTATCCAGAGTATCAGTTGTGGGTTTGATTATCAGTTTCAGTGGGGTTTGTGTGATTTTTTACGACCACCTGAGTGATTTTTTGATTCCTAGTTTCAGATTTGGAATAATCATTTCCATAATTTCTACTTTAACTTGGGCTTTTGGCACCTTGTACACGAAGAAAAAAGCAGCCACTTTTAATCCGTATTTTAGTTTGGGACTGCAAATGTTTATTTCTAGTATTTTAGTTTTCGCCTACACTGGCGCAACTGGAATTTCCGTCAAATTAAGCGAAATTCCTGCTGCTTCCTGGTGGTCTATCGCTTATTTAGTTGTTTTTGGTTCCATACTTACTTTCATTGCCTTTATTTATGCTCTTCAAAATCTTCCTGCGGAGATCAGTAGTGTGTATTCCTATATCAACCCAATTATTGCCGTGATTTTAGGCGCAATAATCTTTGGGGAAACCCTCAATACTGCCATAGCCGTAGGAGGTGGCGTCACCTTATTTGGCTTGTATCTGGTGAATTATTCGCTGAGAAGAACCCGAAAAAACAGTATCAAAACAGAATAAAAAAAGTCCCATTTGCTCAGGCAAATGGGACTTTTTCATACTACAAGATAATTTTTATACCTGTATTTTTTTCTGGACTGAAGCTACGTATCTGTGTCATTCGACTAAGGAGAAATCACATCAGGATCATACTCTCGTGAATAATTTCTACCAGATTTTTACTCTCTTTTCTGGAGCAATGTACATTCCATCATTTTCTTTAATATCAAAGGCTTGATAAAACGTATCAATATTTTGCAAAGGCACATACGCACGGTACATTCCTGGAGAATGCGGATCTGTTTTCACTTGGTTTTTCAAGGCTTCATCACGCATTTTGGAACGCCAGATCGTTGACCAGGAAATAAAGAACCGTTGTTCCGGAGTATATCCATCGATTAATCCCGGGTTTCCGTTTGCTTTCAGGTACAATTGCAAACCATCATAAGCGGCATTTACGCCTCCTAAATCTCCAATGTTTTCACCAAGCGTGAATTTACCATCTACAAAAGTTCCTGGAATAGGTTGCAAAGCGCTGTATTGAGCTGCAAGCGCTCCTGTTAAAGCAGAGAATTGTTTCAAATCTTCAGCGGTCCACCAATCTACTAAGTTTCCGTCAGCATTGTAACGCGATCCCGAATCATCAAACCCATGTGAAATTTCATGCCCGATAACGGCTCCAATTCCACCATAATTTACGGCTTCATCTGCTTGATAATTATAAAAAGGCGGTTGCAAAATAGCTGCTGGAAATACAATTTCATTATTTGATGGGTTGAAATAGGCGTTCACCGTTTGTGGAGACATGCCCCATTTTTCTTTATCGACTGGCTTGTTCAATTCAGCTATGTTTTCTTCAAAACGCCATTTTGCCAAGTTTTTAACATTATCAAAATACGTTCCGCCTTCTTTTGGACTTTTAATGGTCAAGGCTGAATAATCTTTCCATTTGTCTGGATATCCAATTTTTATTCTTGATTTATGCAGTTTAGCAAGTGCACTTACCTTAGTTTCTGTAGACATCCAAGGCAAATTATTGATTCGGTTTTCGAAAGCAAGAAATATATTTTTGATCATTTTTTCCGCTTTGGCTTTGGCTTCAGCCGGAAACATTTTCTCTACATATAATTTTCCTAACGCTTCTCCAACCGTTCCGTTGATGGTTTGAAGTGCTCTTTCGTCACGTGGTCTTTGACTTACAGCGCCCGTCAGGGTTTTTCCGTAAAACTCCCAGTTTGCGTCTTCAATAGTAGTTGACAATTGACTTGATGCTCTGTTTAATAAAGTCCAACGCATGTATGCTTTCCAGTCTTCTACTTTATTTTCTTTGAAAATTGTTTCTAAAGCAGTCATATATTTAGGCTGCGACACTATCAAGGAATCCACTTTAGGCAATCCTATTTTTGTGAAATAATTATCCCAGTTGATTGAAGGCGTCAGTTTTTGTAAATCTTTAACCGTCATTGGGTTGTATGATTTACGACGGTCTCTTCTTTCTACTCTATCCAATCTTGGTTTAGACATGGCGATTTCAAGTGCCAGGATTTTTTCGGCATTCGCTTTAGCAACTACCGGAGTATCACCAAGGTACTGTAACATTTTAGCAACGTGAAGCACGTATTTAGCTCGTTTTTCTTTAGAGTCGGCATCTTCAGAAACATAATAATCTCTGTCTGGCAAACCTACGCTACCCAATCCTACATTAATTACATTTCTATTGCTGTTCTTTGCATCAGTGCCTACACTGGCTCCCACAAATCCAATACCGCCAATTGGCTCCATTTCAATTAATAATGCCTCTAGGTCTTTCGCATTTTTAACTGCGTTTATTTTTGTCAAATACGGCTTTAAAGGCGCTATCCCAAGCTTATTTCTTCCTATGGTATCTAATATCGACTGGTATAAATTAACGGCTTTCCCTTGATCAGTATTTGATTTATAACTCGGATTCTTAGTGGCTTCCTTCAAGATTGCCAAAGCATCGGCATCTGTTTTTTGACGCAATTCATCAAAACTTCCCCAACGGGTTCTATCAGCTGGAATTTCTGTATTATCCAACCATGTTCCATTCACATAGCGAAAAAAATCATTGTTGGGTTGTACATTCTTGTCCATGTGGTTCACATTGATTCCTGGCTCTTTCGCCACGGCTGTGTTCTGGGCTTGACTTACCGTAAAACCCATGATTGCAGGAATCACAAAAAGCAACTGCTTATTGATGTTCTTTTTCATTTTTAATATATATTTAGTTAGTTTTACAAAGCTATCAATAAAACTTTTAACTTCTTGTTAAATTTTATCCCAATAAGATTGTGTTAATTTGAATTAAAAACAAATTTCGTTTTCGTATTTTTGTATTAAAATAACATTATGTTACGAATTTTAAAAAAATACCGAATCTTTTTAGGGGTCTTCCTGGTTTTTTCTGCAGTCGTTTTATCCTTATTTTATTCGGCCTTAAAGCCAAAAAAAACACTTCCTATTTTTAATCCTTCTGATGTAAATCCGGAATTAGTAGATAGTACGATTCAGTATAAAAGTAAATACCATACCATTGCTGATTTTTCGTTTGTCAACCAAAACGGAAAAACCATCACCCAAAAAGACTATGAAGGAAAAATATATGTGGCTGATTTTTTCTTTACCACTTGCGGCTCCATTTGTCCAAAAATGACCACCAATTTATCGGATATCCAGAAAGTTTTTGCCAATGACCCCAAGGTGAAGTTATTGTCGCATACTGTTTTTCCGGAGACGGACAGCGTTCCGGTTTTGAAGGCTTACGCCAAAAAATATAAGGTAGATGCTTCAAAATGGAATTTAGTCACCGGCGATAAAAAAGAAATTTATGAGATGGCCAGAAAATCGTATTTGGCCGTTAAACTGGGAGAACCAAGCGAATTATACGACATGGTACACACAGAAAATTTTGTATTGGTAGATACTAAAAAAAGAGTACGTGGGTTTTATGACGGCACTAACAAAGAAGACATGAAACGATTAATCGACGACATTCGTTTTTTGAGTGCCGAATAAGATTAATTGACCTTTAATTTCTTCGCCTTTTCTGATAAATCCCATCCCAATCCATGCATTTTTTTTGTCTTAATTAAGGTTTAAATGTGATATTTATCATTTTTATTTGTATTAAAATGTGTATTTTTGCAATCTTAATTCAATCTAAATAAGATTTGCAAACAACGATAAATTCTCTCAAAAAAGGCGAAAAGGCCATTATAAAAGACTTTGACATTGATACAGTTCCATTAAAATTATTGGAAATGGGTTGCTTGCCGGGCAATCTGGTAGAATTACTTCAAATTGCTCCTTTTGGCGATCCTTTATATTTAAACATCAATGGTTCACACGTTGCTATCCGATTGGAAACTGCCCGTGAGATTGAAGTTGAAATACTAAAAACTAATTTATAATGACCAATCAAAATATCAATGTTGCTTTAATTGGAAATCCTAACACCGGAAAAACCTCTGTTTTTAATCAATTGACCGGTTTGAATCAACAAGTAGGGAATTACCCTGGAATTACCGTTGAAAAAAAGATGGGTTTTTGCAAATTACCCAATAACATCAAGGCTAATATCTTGGATTTACCGGGAACCTACAGCCTAAATGCCAGTTCGATTGATGAAAACGTTGTCATTGAATTATTACTGAATAAAAACGATAAATTATACCCTGATGTAGCCCTTGTAGTTACGGATGTGGAGAATCTAAAACGAAATTTATTACTTTTTACCCAAATAAAAGACCTTGAAATTCCAACCATATTAGTCATCAACATGGCCGATAGAATGAAATTCAAAGGAATTACGCTGGATATTCCGTATCTTGAAGCGCACTTAAAAACAAAAATTGCGCTGATCAGTTCGAGAAAAGGTTTTGGAATTGATGAACTAAAAAAATTGATAGTCAACTACAAATCCCTTTCGAATGAACCCTGCTTGAATGCCTCAAGCATTGATCCGGAATATTTTAATACTTTAAGAAAAACATTTCCCAACCAGCTCTTGTATAAATTATGGCTGGTCATTACTCAAGACGTCAATTTCCTGAATTTAGACCGAAATGAAATCCGAAATTCATTTACTAAATCGCATTCGGATCTAAAGCGTTTGCAACAAAAAGAAACCATAAAACGCTACCAATTCATCAATGACGTCTTGAAAACAGGATTAAAAGTCGATGAGACAATTGCTAAAGATTTTCGCAGCAAACTGGATCGCGTCCTGACTCACAAGATTTGGGGTTATGTGATTTTCTTCATGATTTTGTTTGTTATTTTTCAATCTATTTTCGAATGGTCTAAAATTCCAATGGATTTCATTGACGGTACCTTTGCTACAATAAGCGCTCTTGCTGCCGAGCAATTACCGGCCGGCGTTTTAACCAATCTAATTTCGCAGGGAATAATTCCTGGAATTGGAGGTATTTTGATCTTCATCCCTCAAATTGCTTTCCTATTTATGTTTATTTCAATTCTTGAAGAAAGCGGTTACATGAGCCGAGTTGTTTTCCTGATGGATAAAATTATGCGTAAATTTGGATTATCAGGGAAAAGTGTAGTCCCACTTATTTCCGGTACGGCCTGTGCGATTCCGGCAATTATGGCAACCCGAAACATTGAAAACTGGAAAGAACGATTGATCACCATCCTGGTCACCCCATTCACGACCTGCTCCGCCAGATTACCTGTTTATGCCATAATCATTGCTCTGGTAATTCCGGATACTCGTGTTTTGGGTTTTCTGAACATGCAAGGAATGACCTTGATGATGTTGTATCTTTTGGGTTTTGGAACGGCTATTTTTTCAGCGTACATATTGAATAAAATCCTTAAAATAAAAGGAAAAACATACTTTGTGGTAGAAATGCCCAATTATAAATTACCGCTTTTCAAAAACGTAGGTATTAATGTGATCGAAAAAACAAAAGCCTTTGTTTTTGGTGCCGGAAAAATCATACTGGCTATTTCTATAGTTTTATGGTTCTTAGCTTCGTACGGACCAGGAGAAAAATTCAATGATGCAGAAACCATTGTCACTGAAAACACCAAAAATAATCCGTTACCTGAAGCTGAATTTGAGAATGCAGTGGCCTCCCAAAAACTGGAAAACTCTTATATCGGAATCATGGGAAAAGCCATTGAACCTGCTATTTCTCCTCTGGGTTACGACTGGAAAATAGGAATTGCCATCATCAGTTCCTTTGCCGCCAGGGAGGTTTTTGTGGGAACATTAGCCACTATTTACAGTGTGGGTGGTAGCGATAATGAAGTTACTATTAAAAATAAAATGGCTGCCGAGATTAATCCGGTTACCGGAGAAAAGGTTTTTAATTTTGCTTCCGGAATATCACTATTACTTTTTTATGCTTTTGCTTTGCAATGCGCCAGTACACTCGCCGTTACTAAAAAAGAAACCAATTCCTGGAAATGGCCGGCAGGACAATTGATCTTTATGTCCGGATTTGCGTATGTTGTTGCTTTAATTGCATACCAAATTTTAAAGTAATCACACACTACAATGGTTTTAAAATCACTCGTATGAGTGTGAGTGAAAAAAGCTAAAATTTAAAAAAATTAAAATGCAGATCTTAGCCTTTTGCCGTGCGATTTGATTACTTATTAAATAACTCCAAGTTGGATAAACAATTTGCGAATTAGCAGCAAAAGAAATTAAGAAGATCAAGCAAAATAGGATAAAGCACTTGGTTATACATGCTTTTAAGACTCATAAATTTAATTCCTTTATGAGAACTAAGTAATAGGAACGATATATTGTCACATATTATAATGTCAAACCTTCAATAAAGACTGAGGTTGAGTTAAAAACAAATACGACATTATTTTAATCTCATTACTTATATGTCAACAAAAGTTAAAATGTCAAATTTTTATTATTTTTAATTTGTCTAAATAAGATTTAGGTTCTACATTTGCAGTGTAGAATTAATCTAAATAAAAATGAAAAATATTATAATTATCGGCTCGCTATTAATTACGTCCGTTTTGTTTGCACAAGAAAAGGAACTTACAAAAACTCAAAAAGATAGTATTGAAAGTTTAAACGAAGTTATTATTACCACCGATGCGATCATTGGAAGTAAATTTAAAGCCAAAAATAAAGCCGGATCAACATATTTTATCTCTCCAAAAGAATTAAAAACCTTTAATTATGATGATGTTTCCAGGATTCTAAGAACCGTTCCCGGCATCAATATTCAGGAAGAAGAAGGGTTTGGACTCCGCCCAAATATTGGTATGAGAGGAACCAGCCCAGATCGTTCGAGTAAAATTACACTAATGGAGGATGGCGTTCTAATAGCACCTGCTCCTTATGCCGCTCCTGCCGCGTATTATTTCCCAACAGTAAACAGAATGCAGTCTTTCGAAATTGTAAAAGGAGGAAGTCAAATACAATACGGTCCTTATACTACCGGCGGCGCCATCAATATGGTTTCTACTCAAATCCCAAATCGTTTCAAAGCCCGAGTTGTAGCCAGCATTGGTAGTTTCAATACCAAAAAAACATACGTAAATATTGGAGATGAACGCAAAAATTTTGGTTACGTTTTAGAATACAACAACCGAAATTCAGACGGATTTAAAAAAATAGACAACAGTTCTAAAAACACCGGTTTTCAGGGAAATGATTATGTTGCTAAATTTAGAATTAATACGGATCTCGATGCCAAAATCTTTCAATCCTTAACCGCTAAAGTCCAGTTTGGCGAAGATTTTGCCAATGAAACTTACCTTGGTTTGACCGAAGACGATTACAACAAGAGTCCTTACAGAAGGTATGCCGGATCAAATGAAGATTATCTTGATACGGAGCACAAACAAATCATGTTGACCCATTTTATTCAACCCTCAAAAAATTTCAACATCACCACAAAGGCCTACAAGAATGATTTTGCCAGAAATTGGTATAAACTTGATGCCTTAAAACTTGGAACTACAAAAGTAGGAATCAATTCTATATTAATTGATCCAATAAAGTATAATGCGGAATATTTAGCTTTAACAGGAGCTAATAACACTGCTGATAATGCTTTATTAGTTAAAGCCAACAATCGGATGTACGAGGCCAAAGGAATCCAATCAGTAGCCAATTATAATTTTGCAACAGGAGCGCTGAAACACGATTTTGATTTTGGATTTCGCTACCACGAAGATTATGAAGATCGCTTTCAATGGGTTGACGGATACGCCATACAAAATGGAGTGATGAATAGAACTTCAAACGGAACTCCAGGCACAGATGCAAATAGGATTACCTACGCCGAAGCAATTGCCGCTCATGTGCTTTATACGATTACCTATGATAAATTTACGTTCTCGCCAGGAGTCCGATATGAAAATATCAATTTAGAATCGATTAATTACGGGAGCAACGATATTACAAGAACCGGTACAAATATCGTAAATGCAAATAACCGTTCTGATGTTTGGATACCGGGAATGGGAATTCTGTATAAAATAAATGAAGATTACAATGTGTTTACGAGTGTTCACAAAGGGTTTTCTCCTCCGGGCGCTAAAGTTGGAGAAGATGCCGAAAACAGTATCAACTCAGAACTGGGTTTTCGCTTTCAAAAAAATGCCTTTTACGGAGAATTGATTGGCTATTACAATGATTTTTCTAATTTACAAGGTTCGGATAACATGTCCGGTGGCGGAACTGGAACTGGAGATTTATTCAATGCAGGTGCTGCAATCGTAAAGGGAATTGAATTTTTGGCCACGTATGAAATCCTGAAAAATTCAGAAAAAGGATATAAACTACCGCTTAGCTTTTCCTATACTCTGACGGATACGAAATTAAATAGTAACTTTAACAGCCCAATATGGGGAAATGTAACACGTGGAGATGAGATTCCGTACATCGCCAAAAATCAATTTGCTCTGACTGCCGCTTTCGAAACAGAAAAATTCAATTTGGCCATCAGTGGAAAATATGTAGATGCGTTTAGAACATTGGCAGGAACGGGAACTATTCCGTCCCAAAACAAAGTAAACAATAATTTTATTGTAGATTTCTCAGCAAGATACCACCTTAGTCAAAAAGTGAGCCTGATGTCGAATATCATTAATTTAATGAATGAAAAGTATGCCGTTTCAAGAGTTCCAGCAGGATTAAGACCTGGAATGCCTTTTAACATCAATTTTGGAATTATGGCACAGTTGTAAAAAACTTTCTCATTAGTTTAACTCAAAAAAGCAACCTCTTTTGGTTGCTTTTTCTTATTTTTACAATATGGATATTCAAGAAATTTTAGCTTTTTTTGCCCTTGGAATAGCACTTGCTTTTTTGATTAAAAAATTCTTCCTCAAAAAGAAAAAATCAGATAAAAATTGTGGCAGTGGTGGTGATTGCGGCTGCCATTAAAATTTTATTTCGTATTTAAACGTTAAAAAAGAGCCCATGTAAAATGTTTGGTAGTAGTCTGAACTATCTTAAAAAACAATAAGTCTGTGCTTTCTTTAAAATATAAAAAAAGTGCGGTACTTTAATAGAATGAATTTTTAGACTCAATATCAACAGTTTACGTTTGTATGTTTTAGAAAATGTTTTCAAATTTGAACTCGTATCTAATTTGACTTTGAACATGATTTTAGTTTTATCCCTACAAAAATTGAAATTATGGTACTATTATGAATTAGTAATCCGTATGCGATTAGACCATCATAATTTTAACAAAAATCTGATATATAAGTTATATATATTTAATCCCAATGAAAATATTTTTCATTTTGCTATAGTGATATGCAATGCAGTCATTCAGTAGTGATATAAAAAGTTATTTTAAATACCCAATTTTCACATAGTATTCACTCGGGTTGATTTTGACACCTTCTTTTGGATATGGAAGAACACTATAGTTTTTTATGTTTTTTTGCTTTTTAGGCAAATATTTAGAAAACCACTCTTTATTTTCTTTTTCGTTTTCCATCGAAAAAACCAATATCCTGTTTTCAATTAATTTTAAATCTTTGTAAACAGAAACAACTCCCGAAACTTCCCCTTCCCAAATACAAGTAACCCCTTCCGGACAACGGGAATCAGAAGAAATCGATTTTAGAACCAACTGAAAACCTTTTTGATTGTGGCATATTTTCTGATGTATTGTACTGTATTTGACCTTTTGGGATTTTGGGATTTGCGCCAAAACTGCACTGCTGATAATCATACAAAGGAATACTACTGACTTTTTCATAAACGCGGTTTAAAAGATAAAGCTACGCTTCTTTTTAATAACAAATGGCAAAAATTAAAAACCCTATCCCAAAGCCACATCCAGAACCATCATCACTATAAATCCGCCAACAAATCCCAGTGTGGCAATATCCGTATTTTTATCCTGTTGTGTTTCCGGAATCACTTCCTCTACCACAACAAAAATCATAGCACCTGCAGCAAAGGCCAAAGCGTACGGTAAAATTGGGGTAAAAAATGTGACAGCAAAAGCGCCTAAAACAGCAGCGACAGGTTCTACCAAAGCTGATGATTGTCCGTACATAAAGCTTTTTCTTCTACTCATTCCCATACGACGCAACGGCATAGCCACGGCAATACCTTCGGGGAAATTCTGAATTCCAATACCAATGGCCAAGGTAACAGCTCCCGCAATGGAAGCCTCCGGAATCCCGGCAGCCACTCCCCCAAAAAGAACCCCTACGGCCAATCCTTCAGGTATATTGTGCAGTGTAATTGCCGAAACCAGTAATGTAGTACGCTGCCAAGGCGATTTAATTCCCTCCGTAACTTTAAAATTAATGTGAAGATGTGGCAATACTTTATCAATCCCAAAAATAAACAAGGCACCAAGAAAAAAACCAAAAGCTGCGGGAATCACTTTTTGAAAACCTTCGCCGCCGGTCATTTCTATAGCTGGAGCCAATAAACTCCAAAAACTTGCAGCAACCATTACGCCCCCGGTAAATCCAAGCATTCCGTCCAGTACCGTCCGGTTCATGGTTTTAAACAAAAAAACAAACGAGGCTCCTAAGGCCGTAAGAAACCAAGTGAATAAACTCGCATACAAAGCGGCTAATATTGGGTCGATACTCGTAAAATAATCTACTACAGATTGAAACATAATTATTTGATGTATATATTACTGGCTATTTTATTTGAAACCGTTATTTCTTTTGTTCCAACCCGAATTCTCAAAGAGGAATCAAAACTTTCCTTTTCGATAATTTCAATTTGGGAACCCAAAGCGATTTCTTGTTTGTCTAAATATTTTAAAAAATCAGAAGATGTATCTTTGACACCCACACAAATCCCGATTTGGTTTTTCTCGAATTCAGAAAGCAGTTGTTTGTCTACTTTTATAATTCTTCCGTTAGCATCCGGAATCGGATCTCCATGTGGATCTTCAGTGGGATTTCCCAGAAAATCATCTAACTTATTGATGAGTTTTTCAGATTTGATGTGTTCCAATTGTTCCGCAAGATCATGCACTTCATCCCATGAAAAATCTAATTTTTCAACTAAAAAAGTTTCCCAAAGCCGGTGCTTTCGAACAATCATTTTAGCGGCTAATTGTCCCTGATCAGTAAGGGAAACACCTTGGTATTTGATGTAGTTGACTAACTCTTTTTCGGCGAGTTTCTTGAGCATATCGGTAACGGATGACGCCTTGATTTCTATTTTTTCGGCAATCGCATTGGTGCTGATATCCACCTCTGAAACAGCCGTAAGGTGGTAAATGGTCTTGAGATAATTTTCTTCTGAAAAGGTCATGCTATGTTTTTTGAATACTCTTTTTAAATTTTAATACAAATCAATTTATTGATTTCTTCTTGAAGACTTCTCACTAAACCAATTAAGTTATTGATACAAATGTAATTAAAAAATTGGTTTTGCAAAATATAATTTTTAGTTTTGCCTAAATTTAATTTAAGCATTGTGAAAAAATTATGTTCATTATTAGTTTTCCTTATGTTTCATTTTGGCTACAGCCAAGAAAAAACAAGTCTTTCGGGATTTATTTCATCAGAAAAAAAAGGGGTTTCGGAAGCTCGTGTTTTTTTAATTGGAACAAAATACGCCACCCAAACGGATAGTTTAGGAAATTACAGTATAGCGAATATTGCTGAAGGGAATTACAAAATACAAATTGTTGCAGAAGGTTTTCAAACTTTAAAAAAGAATATAACGGTCAAAATTAATGAAAACACTATTCTGGATTTGGAACTTTCAAATAATGAAAACCAACTTAACGAAGTTGTGGTTTCCGGAACTTTAAAACCCGTAAAAAGACTGGAAAGTCCCGTTCCTGTCGAGGTTTATTCCCCAATATTTTTCAAGAAAAATCCAACGGCCAGTATTTATGAAGCATTACAGAATGTAAATGGTGTAAGACCACAGCTTAATTGTGGCGTTTGCAATACGGGCGACATCCATATTAATGGGCTTGAAGGTCCGTATACTTTGGTTCTAATTGACGGAATGCCCATCGTGAGCAGTTTATCCACGGTGTACGGATTATCTGGAATTCCGAATTCACTGGTCGAACGAATTGAAATCGTAAAAGGTCCCGCTTCGTCTTTATACGGCAGTGAGGCTGTTGGAGGTTTGATTAATATTATTACCAAAAATCCAACAAACGCGCCCCTATTCTCCGCAGATGTGTTTTCTACTTCTTGGTTGGAAACTAATGTTGATTTAGGAGTAAAACTCAATGTTGGACAGAAAGCTACGGCACTTCTAGGTTTAAATTATTTTAGCTACAATCAAAAAATAGACAACGATGGCGACAATTTTACTGATGTTACCCTTTCAGACCGAATTTCCCTTTTTCAAAAATGGACTTTCAACAGAAAAGAAAACCGTTTGTTCACCATCGCGGCACGTGGCGTTTATGAAGACCGTTTTGGCGGCGATGTGCGTTGGGAGAAAAAACACCGTGGCGGAGACGAGATTTACGGCGAAAGCATTTATACCAAACGAGCCGAATTAATAGGAAGTTACCAATTGCCTTTTCAGGAAAAACTGATGCTATCCTTTTCAGGAAATGTGCATTTTCAAGACAGTCGCTACGGGACAACCAGTTATATTGCCAATCAAAAAATTGGTTTTCTACAATTGACTTGGGATAAAAAAATAGGAAAAAATGATTTGCTTACCGGAATTGCCACGCGGTATAATTATTACGATGACAATACACCGGCAACATTAAAACAGGGAAATAACAATCCCGAGAAAACCTGGCTGCCGGGAATTTTTGTTCAGGACGAAATTACATTTACCGAAAAACACAAGATACTCTTGGGACTGCGTTACGATTACAACTCCTTTCACGGAAGTATCTTGACGCCAAGAATTGCCTATAAATGGAAATTGAACGATAATAATATTATTCGACTGAACGCCGGAACAGGTTTTAGAGTGGTAAATTTATTTACCGAAGATCATGCTGCCTTGACTGGCGCTCGTGAAATTGTAATCGTAAATAATTTGAAGCCGGAACAATCCATCAATGCTAATTTGAATTATATTAAGAAAATAAATTTTGATAACGGAACCTTTATTGGCATTGAAACTTCCCTTTTTCATACCAGATTTAGCAATAAAATTGTTTCGGATTATGTTACTGATCCCAACCAAATCATCTACGACAACATTAATGGTTATGCGATAAGTCAAGGAATCAGTATGAATGTCGATTTCAATTTTCCTAATGGATTAAAAATTATCACCGGCGCTTCTTTGTTAGACAACAAAAACGTTCAAAATGGCCTAAAAGAAACACCTTTTCTAACCGAAAAATTTACAGCAACTTGGAGTGTTTCCTATAAAATTCAAGCTATCGATTTAAATATTGATTACACCGGAAATCTATACAGCCCTATGCGACTCCCACTTTTAAGCGCTTTAGATCCCCGTGCTCCAGAATCACCTTGGTACAGTTTACAAAACATTCAATGCACGTATTCTGGTTTAAAAGCTTTTGAATTCTATGCTGGCATCAAAAACCTGTTGAACTTTTTGCCTAAACAAAATAATCCGTTTTTGATTGCAAGAGCAAATGATCCTTTTGATAAGAACGTAACGTACGACTCAAACGGACAAGTTCTAGCAACGCCTGAAAATCCGTATGGGTTGACTTTTGACACGACGTATGTGTATGGACCCAATCAAGGAATCAGAAGTTTTTTCGGACTTCGATATACGTTGCGATAATGAAAAATAAACTTTTCATACTGTTGCTTTTATGCTGTGCGATTTCCGCTGGATTTGCGCAGTTGCATTCGGTTTCATTCGAAAAAATAGACAGTTTACAAAATAACAAAAAGAGAAAAACGATAGTTTTTATTCAAACCGATTGGTGCCAATTTTGTCATGCCATGAAAAACACCACTTTTAAAAACAAGGAAATTATTACCCAGCTCAATTCTAATTTCTATTTTATTGATTTTAATGCCGAGGAAAAGCGAACGGTTATTTTTAACAAAACCAGTTTTCAATTCCGACCCACGGGAAACAACTCCGGAATACATGAACTGGCCCTCGCATTAGGAACAGTCAACAAGCAACTGAACTTTCCTGTTTTGTGTGTTTTGAACAGTGAAAATGAGATTATTTTTCAGCACAACGGCTACTTAAACCCAAAAGAATTTAAGCTGATTTTAGCCAAACTAAAAGAATAAAATTGTCTATTTTTGATGGAAATGTCAAATTCTCAAATGAAACACTTCGATTACATCTTTACCGGCGCAGGATTATCGGCTTTGATGACCGTGTATAAAATGGTCCAATCTGGTAAATTCCGAGATAAAAGTATTTTGTTATTGGATGAAAATACCAAAAAAACAAACGACAGAACGTGGTGTTTTTGGAAAACTAACGATTCACTTTGGGAACAATCTATTTCAAAGAAATGGGATTCGGCTTTGTTTGCCAATGGAGATTTTCGCCGGGATTTAGACTTGAAACCGTACCGCTACAATATGGTGAAAGGATTGTATTTTTACACTCAGGTATTTGATCTGCTTTCGAAACAAAAAAATATTACTTTCATTCATGAAAAAGTATTGGAAATTGAAGAATCCGAAACCATAATTCTGGTACAAACCGAAAGTGAATCCTTTTCGTGCACGAAATTATTCAACAGCATTTACAACAAACAAAAAGCAGAAAACCAGACAAAATATCCTGTTTTACAACAGCATTTTATAGGTTGGTTTATTAAAAGTGAGCAAGCTGTTTTCAATCCCGAACAAGCTACTTTCATGGATTTTTCGGTGGAGCAAAAAGGAAATACCCGTTTTATGTATGTGTTACCTACTTCCAAAACTGAAGCTTTGCTGGAATACACGTTGTTTTCGCACAAACATTTAAAAACCGAGGAATACGAAAACGAAATCCAGAAATATATCGAAAAACTTGGGATTACAAACTATGAAATCGTCGAAAAAGAGCAAGGCAGCATTCCCATGACGTGTTATCCTTTTTGGAAAGAAAATACGAAAAACGCAATCAACATAGGAACTGCCGGTGGTTGGACGAAAGCCAGTACGGGCTATACTTTCAAAAATTCGGATAAAAAATCAACAGAATTGGTTGCCTTTCTACAAAGGGAAACCGACTTCACTAAGTTTCACAAAATAACCAAATTCTGGTTTTACGATTTGCTTTTGTTAGACATCTTAGACCGAAAAAATGAATTGGGTTCTTCTATCTTTTCTTCGATGTTCAAAAAAGGCAATCCAACATTAATTTTTAAATTTCTGGATGAGGAAACTTCTTTTATTGAGGACATTACCGTTATTCTAAAATGTCCCAAAATGCTATTTATAAAAGCTATTTTTCACGTTGCTTTCAAATCATTAAAATAGCAATCAAACTATAACAAAACTTTATAATTCAACTTCTATACTTGATTGTAAACTTTGTAACTTTGCAATTCAAAATTAGTATTTATTTAAAATAAAAAAGATATGTATCCAGAAGAAATGGTAAAACCAATGCAAGAGGAATTAACCGCTGCAGGTTTTCAAGATTTACATAGTGCAGAAGCAGTAGAAAACGCAATGAAATTAGAAGGAACAACGCTTGTAGTTGTAAATTCGGTTTGTGGTTGTGCTGCCAGAAACGCACGTCCGGGGGCAAAAATGAGTTTGGATGGCGCTAAAAAACCAGACCATTTAATCACTGTTTTTGCAGGAGTTGACAAAGATGCAGTTGATGCTGCAAGACAACATATGTTCCCTTTTCCTCCATCATCGCCAAGTATGGCTTTGTTCAAAAACGGAGAATTAGTGCACATGTTAGAGCGTCACCACATTGAAGGTCGCCCAGCAGAACTAATTGCTGAAAATTTGAAAGACGCTTTCAACGAGTATTGTTAATCCCAGTCAAAGCATAGAATATAAAACCACGTTTCGGCGTGGTTTTTTTGTTTATTGATGGTGATTATTATTTGCATTTAAGACAAAGTTGTCACTCTGACTAAGGAAGAGTCCTTATAAATTGCTCAACAGATAAAGATTCTTCGTTCCTCAGAATGACAAAATAAACGCAGGAAGGTCAACCCAAAATTGTCCCCCGCTCCCGCACGAATCCTTTCGTGTGGCTTGAAGAGCTAATTACAATTCTGAGAAACTAAACATTCTATTTGTCACTAATGCCCTAGCCCAGATGGAAACGGCATCCTGTTGTGGCGGCGTTCGCCACAACAGATATAGTGAACAGCCGGAAAGAGCTCCTAAAAAAATAAATAACCAAGACATTACCGTAAATTAAGCATGCCTTGTTATTGATTATGAACCTTAGTCCCTTGAAAACTTTGCCTCTCTGAACCTTTTTTCATACTTTTGCAAAAAATATATTTCTCAACTTAAAACTGTTTATAGCATGCAACTGTATAACACATTAAGCGCAGAGGAAAGAGCCATCATGATTGATGATGCCGGAAAACAACGTCTTACTTTGTCTTTCTATGCTTATGCGCAAATCTCAAATCCAACACAATTTCGTAACGAATTATTTCTGGCGTGGAACCCACTTGAAGTTTTGGGTCGGATTTATGTAGCCAGTGAGGGAATCAACGCCCAATTATCATTGCCTGCCGATAATTTCTATGCATTCAAAGATTCCATCGAGGTCTACGATTTTATGAAAGGAATCCGATTAAATATTGCCGTAGAACAAGACGATCACTCGTTTTTGAAACTGACTGTAAAAGTGCGTGATAAGATTGTGGCTGATGGTTTGGTTGATGAAACTTTTGATGTAACGAATATTGGAATTCACCTAAAAGCCAAAGAATTCAATGAACTTCTAGAAGATCCAAACACGATTGTAGTCGATATGCGAAATCATTACGAAAGTGAAATTGGACATTTCACCAAAGCTATAAAACCAGATGTGGATACTTTTCGGGAATCATTACCCATTATCGAAGAGCAGCTTACGGAACACAAACAAGACAAAAAACTATTGATGTATTGCACCGGAGGAATTCGCTGCGAAAAAGCCAGTGCTTATTTCAAACATAAAGGTTTTGAAAACGTGTACCAACTGGAAGGCGGAATTATTGAATACACACGTCAGGTAAAAGCCGAAGGTTTAGAAAGTAAATTTATTGGTAAAAACTTCGTATTTGATCATCGCTTGGGCGAAAGAATTACAGACGATATTGTTTCGCAATGCCATCAATGTGGCGCACCTTGTGACGTACATACGAATTGCGTGAACGAAGGTTGTCATTTACTTTTTATTCAATGTGACTCGTGCAAGGAAAAAATGGAAGGTTGCTGTTCTACGGAATGTGTAACTGTGATTCATTTGCCGGAAGAAGAACAAAAAGCCATCCGCAGAGGAATTAAAAACGGAAATAAGATTTTCAAAAAAGGGAAATCAGACGTTTTGACTTTCAAAAATAATCAAGATCCATTAGCAGGAGTTCCGAATCTTAGTGAATTGGCTGAGTCAAAAATTGCTCGCAGAGTAGCTACCGTTCTCAAAAAAGAAATAAAGATCAAAAAACAATACATTGGAAAAGGAACTCACTTTTATCCAAAACCAAGTATTGGTCAGTTTCTAATTGAAGAAAACGAAATCAAAATTGGTGATACGATTCTGATTAAAGGAGCTACAACCGGAGAACAAATAGTAATTATTGAAGAAATGCTGGTGAACGATTTAGCACAAGAAAAAGCAGTTTCTGGAGACACTTGTACTTTTAAATTGCCATTCCGGATTCGATTGTCAGATAAATTATATAAAGTTGTAGATTAGTGGAAATTTAAAACTAATTGTATGCCACATTCCTTTAATAAATTATGGATTCATGCTGTTTGGGCAACCAAAAACAGGGGTGAATTAATTGACTTTTCAATAGAGAAACAAGTATACGACTATATCAGACAAGAATTAATTGAATTGGGATGTCCCGTACGAATCATTAATGGAATGCCAGATCATATTCACGCCTTATTTTTATTAAATCCACAAAAATCAATTGCAGATGTAATAAAACAAATTAAAGGGAGCTCGTCACATTATATAAATGGAGAAAATTTAATGATTGAAAAATTTGTTTGGCAAACAGGTTATGCCGCTTATTCCGTTAGTGAATCTCAATTAGAATCCGTTTATAATTACATAAAGAATCAAAAGCAACATCATTTAAAGAAAAATTCTCAAGATGAATTTGACGAATTTATAAAATTACATGGGTTAAGCCAAATTTGAAACCGTGGCTATCTTCAAAACACACACAACCATTAAACTATAGCCAACCGTTTCAACGGTTGGAGATATTCATGAGACAATCTTTGAAAAATAATGTATTGTTCTTTACGTTGCCAACGGTTGAAACCGTAGGCTATATTCTAAAAACACACAACCATTAAACTATAGCCAAACGTTTCAACGGTTGGAGATATTCATGAGACAATCTTTGAAAAACAATGTATTGTTCTTTACGTTACCAGCGGTTGAAACCGTGGGCGATGTTCTAAAAACACACAGCCATTAAACTATAGCCAACCGTTTCAACGGTTGGAGACATTCATGAGAAAACCTTTGAAAAATAATGTATTGTTCTTTACGTTGCCAACGGTTGAAACCGTGGGCGATGTTCAAAAAACACACAGCCATTAAACTATAGCCAACCGTTTCAACGGTTGGAGACATTCATGGGACAATCTTTGAAAAACAATGTGTTATTCTTTACGTTGCCAACGGTTGAAATCGTGGGCTATGTTCAAAAAACAAACACATCTATTAAACTATAGCCAACCGTTTCAACGGTTGGAGACATTCATGGGGCAATCTTTGAAATCAAAATAGATATAAAACACATCATATCTTTATAAGAAGGGATTCAAAACTAACCCATTACAAACTAATTTGTAATGGGTTTTTTTATTGAAAATTTATGAGGCATTCGTGCTTTTATGCGTTGTGACGTAAAATTAAAAAATACTATCTTTACACATTAAACGTTTTAAAAACATAAGTTGTGCTCGTCGCAACACTATATATAAAATTATGGCATGTACAAGTTGTTCAACTTCTGATGGTGGATCACCTAAAGGTTGTAAAAATAATGGGACTTGCGGCACCGACAGCTGCAATAAATTGACGGTTTTTGATTGGCTTTCTAATATGAGTCTGCCTAATGGTGACGCCCCTTTTGACTGTGTGGAAGTACGCTTCAAAAACGGCAGAAAAGAATTTTACCGCAATACAGAGAAATTAACGTTAAGCATGGGCGATATCGTGGCTACTGTTGCTTCTCCGGGACACGACATAGGAATTGTTACTTTGACAGGAGAATTAGTTAAAATTCAAATGAAGAAAAAAGGAGCCAATCACCTGGGCAACGAAATTCCGAAAATTTATAGAAAAGCATCCCAAAAAGATATTGATATTTGGTCTGCGGCACGGGAAAAAGAAGAGCCAATGAAGGTGCGCGCACGGGAACTGGCGATTGCTCAAAAACTGGAAATGAAGATTTCAGATATCGAATTTCAAGGGGACGGATCAAAAGCTACGTTTTATTACACGGCAAATGACCGAATTGATTTTCGAGCATTAATTAAAGATTTTGCTAAAGAATTCAGTACCCGAATAGAAATGAAACAAGTAGGTTTCCGTCAGGAAGCAGCTCGTTTAGGCGGAATAGGTTCTTGCGGAAGAGAATTGTGTTGTTCGACTTGGCTGACGGATTTTAGAAGTGTAAATACCTCAGCGGCACGGTACCAACAACTATCTTTGAATCCACAAAAACTAGCCGGACAATGCGGAAAATTGAAATGCTGTTTGAATTATGAACTGGATACGTACATGGATGCTTTGAAAGACTTCCCGGATTTTGAAACAAAATTGGTAACGGAAAAAGGAGATGCCATTTGCCAGAAACAAGATATTTTCAAAGGATTAATGTGGTTTGCCTACACCAATAATTTTGCAAATTGGCACGTATTGAAAATTGATCAAGTCCGAGAAATCATCGCTGAAAACAAACTGAAAAATAAAGTTTCTTCGCTAGAAGATTTTGCAATAGAAATCATTGCAGAACCAGAGAAAAACTTCAATAATGCAATGGGACAAGAAAGTTTAACTCGTTTTGACCAACCCAAAACGAAGAAAAAACCAAATAAAAAACGAAAACCGGGCGGTGAAAATGCAATTGTAGCAAACAGCAACAAACCTGCAAACAATACCCGTCAAACTCCAAATGACAAAAAGCCTGTGGAGCCAAGAAAACCTATAATTATTACTAAAAATGTGGATAAAAAATAGCGCTTTACTTCTTTTGGTAGTAATTCTATTCTGGTCGTGTGATAAAAAAAGGGTTTTTGATGACTATCAATCTGTGGGTAGTGCGTGGCATAAAGACAGCATTGTAACGTTCCATTTACCAGAACTAGATTCCACAAAACGCTATAATTTGTTTGTGAATTTGAGAGCGAATAATGCGTATCAATACAACAATTTGTTCTTAATTGTAGCTTTAGAACTACCTAATGGTTTTACAAAAGTAGACACGCTCGAATACCAAATGGCTGATCCGGAGGGATTACTATTAGGGAATGGATTTTCAGACATAAAAGAAAGCAAACTTTTTTATAAGGAAAATGTACGGTTTCGATCCAAATACACCGTTCATATTAAGCAAGCAGTCAGAGAAAACGGCAAAGTTCCCGGCGTGACGGCTTTAGACGGAGTTACAGATGTAGGTTTTAGAATAGAAAAAAAAGAATAAAATAGTATTATGGCTATCAAAAAAAACAACAGTCCCGCTAAAGATAATGACAAAGACATGGCTCATTACAAAAATATTTTTTGGAAAATATTCTTTGTAGGGTTAGGAAGTCTTGCTTTATTTTTCCTGTTTGCTTCCTGGGGAATCTTCGGTTCGATGCCCTCTTTTGAAGATTTAGAAAATCCCGATTCTAATTTAGCGACTGAGATCATATCCGCTGACGGAGTGGTTTTAGGGAAATATTTCGAAAAAAACAGATCTCAATTAAAGTATTCTGACTTGCCAAAAAATTTGGTTCAAGCACTAATCGCAACGGAAGATGCTCGTTTTTATGAGCATTCCGGCATTGACGGAAGAGGTACTTTGAGAGCCATCTCGAGCTTAGGAACCAGCGGAGGAGCCAGTACCTTGACGCAGCAATTAGCCAAACAATTATTTCACGGAGAAGGATCTAAATTCCTGCCTTTTAGAATTGTACAAAAAATAAAAGAATGGATTATTGCCATCCGATTAGAAAGACAATACACTAAAAATGAAATCATTGCCATGTATTGTAATGTATACGATTTTGGAAACAATTCTGTCGGAGTTAGTTCAGCCGCAAAAACGTATTTTTCTAAAGAACCAAAGGACTTAACCATCAGCGAGTCGGCAATATTAGTGGGAATGTTTAAAAATTCTGGTCTTTACAATCCTGTGAGAAATCCACAAGGAGTGATAAACCGAAGAAATGTAGTGCTTCTGCAATTAGAAAAAGGAAAAATAATTTCAAAAGAAGAAAAAGAAAGACTGCAAGCTTTACCAATCACATTAAAGTTCAAATTAGAAACGCACAAAGACGGAACAGCAACCTATTTCAGAGAATATTTAAGAGACTACCTAAAAAAATGGGCGGAGGAAAATAAAAAACCGGATGGTTCAGATTATGACATCTACAAAGATGGTCTAAAAATCTATACTACCATTGATTCCAGAATGCAACTGCATGCTGAAAAAGCAGTAACGGAGCACATGGCCAATCTTCAAGAAGAATTTTTCGAGCAATCCAAAACAAATAAAAATGCGCCATTTGTCAACATCTCTTCTGTAGAAACACAACGCATTTTAAGCCAAGCCATGAAATCCTCGAACAGATGGGCGGTATTAAAATCACTGGAAAAAACGGACGAAGAAATTATAGCATCCTTTAGCATAAAAACTAAAATGAGAGTCTTCTCTTGGAAGGGAGAAAAAGACACTATTATGACGCCATTGGATTCCATTCGGTATTACAAACATTTTTTACAATCCGGACTCATGGCGATGGAACCTCAAACGGGAAATATAAAAGCGTGGGTTGGGGGTATCGATTATAAATATTTTCAATACGATCACGTAGGGCAAGGTGCCAGACAAGTTGGTTCCACTTTCAAGCCTTTTGTTTATGCTACAGCCATAGAGCAATTGAATATGTCACCTTGTGATTCCATTATTGATTCCCCTTTTATGATTAGAAAAGGACGTCATAATGTTACCGAAGATTGGGAACCAAAAAACTCCAACAACAGATACAGCGGAATGGTAACCCTAAAACGAGGATTGGCAAATTCCATCAATATTGTATCCGCAAAATTAATAGACCGAGTAGGTCCGGCAGCTGTAGTCGATTTAGCCCATAAATTAGGCATCAAATCAGAGATTCCGCTTCAGCCTTCCATTGCTTTGGGAGCCGTTGAAATAACCGTCGAAGATATGGTTGCTGCTTACAGCACCTTTGCCAATCAAGGCGTGTATATGAAACCCCAATTTATATCTCGAATCGAAGATAAAGGTGGCGTAATTATTTACGAACCCATCCCTGAATCACATGATGTTTTAAACAAAGACATCGCGTATGCCGTCATCAAATTATTAGAAGGCGTTACGGAAGGCGGGTCCGGAGATCGTCTGCGCACCACCGGCGGCGGAAACGGAGACAAACGCTGGACAGGATATCCCTATCAATTTAAAAATCCTATTGCAGGTAAAACAGGAACTACACAAAACCAATCTGACGGATGGTTTATGGGAATGGTTCCTAATCTTGTAACTGGAGTCTGGGTGGGTTGCGAGGACCGTTCTGCCCGTTTCAAAAGCATAACTTACGGACAAGGTGCCACAGCAGCACTGCCGGTTTGGGGTTATTTTATGAAACTTTGTTACGAAGATCCCGCTCTAAAAGTATCCAAAGCATCCTTTGAAAGGCCCGCAAATCTATCCATAAAAGTAGACTGCTACACCGCTCCAAAAGTAATAGACACCACTAATATTGAACAAAATACCGATGAATTTGAATTGTAAAATTTTCATCTGGAGCTAATCCAGCCATCCGCTATATCTTTTAGTCTCCTTAAAAAAGAAGACTAAAAGGATGTCGCTTCTATCTGGGCTAGGCAATTCGTTCTTAAAATTAAATCTTGTTGTTATTAATACTACAAACAGATTGGGTTCTTCTTTAAATTAAAATTCGTCAACTAGCATTCAATTTTATGATTAACAAAAAAGTAAATAACGTACATGAAGCCCTTCAAGGAATTGAAAACGGGATGACCATCATGCTGGGCGGTTTCGGATTATGCGGTATTCCAGAAAATTCCATCGCCGAATTAGTAAAAAAAGAAACTACGGATTTAACCTGTATCTCAAACAATGCAGGAGTAGATAATTTTGGCCTTGGATTGCTTTTGCAAAAACGCCAAATCAAAAAAATGATTTCTTCTTACGTAGGTGAAAATGCCGAATTTGAGAGTCAAATGCTATCTGGAGAACTCGATGTAGAATTAATCCCGCAAGGAACTCTTGCAGAACGATGTCGTGCGGCACAAGCAGGAATTCCAGCTTTTTTTACCCCTGCCGGTTATGGAACTGAAGTAGCCGAAGGGAAGGAAGCACGGGAATTCAATGGAAAAATGCATCTTATGGAATACGCTTTCAAAGCTGATTTTGCCATCGTAAAAGCGTGGAAAGGTGATGAAGCCGGCAACCTTGTTTTCAAAGGAACAGCACGAAACTTTAATCCTTGTATGGCCGGAGCAGCAAAAATAACCATCGCCGAAGTAGAAGAATTGTTGCCTGTAGGTAGTTTAGATCCAAACGAAATTCATATTCCAGGAATACTTGTAAATAGAATTTTTCAAGGTGTGAAATATGAAAAAAGAATTGAACAAAGAACCGTGAGAAAAATTTTCTGATTATGGCTTTAGATAAAAATCAAATTGCAAAACGCATTGCAAAAGAATTAAAACACAACTACTATGTGAATCTCGGAATCGGGATTCCAACATTAGTTGCTAATTATGTCCCAGAAGGAATTGACGTCGAATTTCAAAGTGAAAACGGAATTCTCGGCATGGGTCCATTCCCTTTAGAAGGCGATGAAGACGCTGATTTAATCAACGCCGGAAAACAAACCATAACTACTTTGCCTGGAGCAAGTTTCTTCGACTCGTCATTCAGTTTTGGAATGATTCGTGGACAACATGTTGACTTAACAATCCTTGGTGCAATGGAAGTTTCCGAAAATGGTGATATTGCCAACTGGAAAATTCCTGGTAAAATGGTCAAAGGAATGGGTGGGGCAATGGATTTAGTGGCTTCTGCCGAGAATATTATTGTAGCCATGATGCATGTCAACAAAGCTGGCGAATCTAAAATACTTAAAAAATGTACCTTGCCTTTAACGGGGGTAGGTTGCGTTAAAAAAGTCGTTACTGAACTAGCCGTTTTAGAAATAGCCCCACAAGGCTTCAAATTATTGGAACGCGCGCCTGGTGTAACTGTAGCGCATATTATTGCTTCTACTGAGGCGGATTTGATCATAGAAGGTGAAATTCCGGAAATGGTTATTGAGTAGCCCGAGTCTTAAAAACACAAAAAAAACACAATTTAATGAAATTTAGGGCTTTTTGTATTTAGTGATTTAGGTTCTAAAAATTGTATTTCCCTCCAAGGTAAATACTCCTTCCGCTAGCATTAATTCCAGAGGCAAAAGTCCTGTATTGTATATCTAAAACATTTTCAATACCGGAATAAACAGTGAACTGTTCCGTTAAAGATAATGATCCTTTCAAATTATAGGTTTCCCAAGAAGGCATTCCATTTTTTGGAGCATATTGCAAATTATCTTCTCCACTAGGCGAGTAATTGCTCAACTCTTTTTTTCCATTATACAACATATATAAATCCAAATTTACTAGTTTACTTTCATATTTAAAACCTGTTTTTCCATAAAATGGAGAAACATGGTCTAAAGGAAAATTACCCCCCGCATTTTGGACTCTACCGTGAGTAAAATTGAAAACGCCATAAAACAAGAATGATTTTGTGATATAACTTCTTAAGGTAGAGGAAATTCCGCTAATATTTCCTTTTCCTTGATTTTGATTGGCAAGAATGAGACTGTTTTTTCCTTCATAAACAATCGAAGATTGTCCGTTTAACGTAAAAGAACCCGTTATTATTGCATCATACAGTCTTGTGTAATAAAAAATATTTTCAAACTGAAAACGTTTACCTTCCCAAAAAGTAATGCTCAAATCAGCCGTTACTGATTTTTCAGGCCTCAAATCTTTGTTTGGTACAATTAAAGTTCCTGCTGCCGATTCGAATATTTTTGCTAAATCATCAATGTTTGCAACTCGAAATGCAGAAGCTAAATTAAAACCTATTTTTGTGTTTTCGCTGGCATTATTTACAATTCCAACGGCACCGCTATAGGTAAAGTTTTTTTGTGATACGCTAGTATAAGGTAAATTCAGAAAATTGGTTAAAATTTCGCTATTCAAAGTCGTGTAACCAGCCCTAGCACTTACATTACACGAGGCTGTTTTGTTAATGTCATTGCTGTAGGATGCAAAACCTTCGGCTCTAAAAGTATTGTTTTTTCCATCTGGATAACGCGAATCAGTAATGCTTTCAGCATTAGTTAAAATATTTTTTTTATTTCCTAAAGAATTTAAATTATCATAATAAACATCGGCGCCATAAATAAAATCACCATTACCTATTTTTGTTTTAAAATCAGAATTGATGGCAAATATCGAAACTTTTTCAATCCTTGAACTTTGCGTTGGATTGCCGAAATTACGGGTAATTCTACTTTCTTCGATGTTTTGATAACTGGCAACCAAATTCATATCACTGTTTAAGAATACCTTCTTTTTGTCTAATTTATAAGAAGAAATTAACCTTTTTTGTGGACCATAATTCCAAACTGCAGATTTAAATTTTCCGTTTGAACTCAAATCAGTTAGCCTGTCATATCTGGGAATGTTTGATGTGGTAGAAAATTGTAAATTTATACTATGTCGTGTGCTGATATTCTGCTGAAAAATAATTTTTTGCATAAAATCATATTGTTTATATCCAGAAAATTTTTGCACATATTTATCATCATTAGCAACTTTAGTGTCAATACCATCTTTGGTTACCACATAAAAAGGTCTTTCTCCAAAAAAATCATTGCTACCATTTTTATGTTTTCCCATTTTTAAATCCCCATAATCATTATAGGAGAATGAAGTTAAGTAACCCCATTTTTGACCCGCAAAGTTGAAATCTAAATGACCTGATTTTCCTTGGTTTGCAGAGTTATAATTTGTTAAAGCAGTTCCGCTAACCTTTTGGTTTTCCGTATCGGAAAGCAATTTTGCAATTTTAGTTTGTAAATAAATGGCTCCGCCAAGCGCATCACTTCCGTGAATAGTAGATGATGGTCCAAAAAGCACGTCTACATTTTCAAGCATATTTTTATCAACAGTAATTATGTTTTGCAAATGTCCAGCTCTGTAAATTAAGTTATTCATTCGGATTCCATCAACGAGTAATAAAATTCTACTGGATTCAAAACCCCTAATAACAGGGCTTCCGCCGCCCTGTTGCGATTTTTGAACTGCTAAAGTCCCCGAATTCCCTAACACATCGGCACTGGACTGGAAGTTATTAAACTCGATTTCTTTTTTAGAAATACTTTCAATTTGTTGCGTAATTTTTCTTTTTGGTTTTGCAAATCGTTGTGTACTTACAACCACTTCATCTAATCCTATTGAATTTATAATGTCTTTTTTAGTTTGGGAAAATCCCGACAAAGAGTAAATACAAACCATTACGATTATTATTTTTTTCATGTTTGTGTAATTAATTTTGTTTAAAATAGATACTTCAAAAAAAAAACATGGAGTATCTAATAGTGAATAGATAAAGGATCTAGTTTTTAAATTAAATTGAGTATTATGATTTTTAATTATATCAATTTTAAAATCAATTTTAAAACCAAAATTCACTTTGTTTTTTTGTAAGAGGTGATTAAAGAGAAAGATTCGTTTTTACTTACTTTTAAAATAGCATTTGTAGTAATTTCAATCTCAAAACAAAAATCTCAAATAATCAGTTGTTTTTGATTTTTACAGGGAAATTCAGCTTTTAATTCAGCTTTTAGAAAAACCAAGTCGCCACAAAAATAGCCGTAATCACACAAATCAAATCGACTATAAGCATCGTTCCTAATGCATAACGCGTATTTTTAATATTTACGGAACCAAAATAAACGGCTATCACATAGAAAGTACTTTCGGCACTACATTGAAAAATACTACTCAATCTTGCCGTTAAGGAATCAGCACCAAAAGTATTCATTGAATCAATCAAAAATCCTCTTGATCCTGCAGAACTAAAGGGACGAAGCAACGCAACTGGTAAGGCATCCGTGATTTGCTTGCTAACACCCATATTTGAGAAAATAAAAGCGATCCAATTGCTAATAATTTCAAATAAACCACTGTTTCTAAATAAAGAAATGGCAACCAACATTCCCAATACATAAGGAAAAATAGTTACTCCAGTTTTCACACCATTGTTTGCTCCTACTACAAAAGAATCAAAAACTGTAGTACTTGCGACCGTAAACTTCTTCTCATTTATAAAGGAGAAAATCAGGGTAAAAGCAATAATTCCAATTAATATTAAAGCAGAAAGATTAGCCGTAAAATAGTTTTTCCCGATTAAATCTAAATGGTTTACATACATCAACAAACCAACAATTGCAGCTATTAAAACCATCAATACAATCACTAGAGAAGCACTTTTGAAATTGATTTTTTGCTTCACTCCAACAATTAGAAATGCTGCAATAGTTCCTATAAAAGAAGTGATAATACAAGGTAACATCACATCCGCCGGATTGCTGGCATTAGCCGCAGCACGATACCCTATAATAGAGGTTGCAATCAAAGTAAGACCCGAAGCATGCAAACACATAAACATAATTTGTGCATCACTGGCCTTGTCTTTATCAGGATTTATTTCTTGCAAGCTCTCCATGGCTTTAAGACCAAAAGGAGTTGCAGCAGAATCTAATCCTAAGAAATTAGCAGCAAAATTTAAGGTCATATAGGAAATGGAAGGATGATTTTTAGGAATACTAGGAAACACTTTTACAAAAACTGGACTCAATGCTTTCGCTAACTTTCCAGAAGCTCCGGAAATGATTAAAAGCTCCATTAATCCACAGAAAAAGGCCAAGTAAGCCATCAACGGAAGGACTAAATCAAGCAAAGTACTTTTGCACGTTGGCAGTAAACCATCTGATTTTTGAACGCCACTGTATATTTTTACGGTTTTGTTTTTATAAACATAAGTCGTATCCGCATTTAGCGTATCACGATTAATTATCATGGTTTGTTCGGGTGCTTTTTTGATGCTGTCTTTAATAAAGGCAGGAAGTTCTTCGGGAAATTTCTCCGAAACCAGAATTGGATCATCTTTCTTTCCGTTCAAAACGTGGTCAATAGTATAACTGTCTCCCGAAAACAAGCTAAACACTACAAATACAATTGCTGAAATAAAAATGACCAACCAAAATCTACTCAATACCATAATCTATAATTTTTGTAAATGTAATTATTTAAGCATACAAAGCACCAAAAATTCAAACACAGATTGTACGGATTTACGCAGATTAAACCTGTGTTACTTCATCTATACATGAATAATCTCATCCTCAATCAATAATTCTTCCCGTCTTAATCTCAAGAAAATCTGCGCCACGGCAATGGTGTCTTTCTCACAATAGGTTACAATACGATCAATATCTTTGTCTACATAAAATACATGTCCTACCTGGCTACCGTCGATATCGCCTTTTGGCGAAGGAATTCCAAGGACTTTACACATCAATTTCAAAGAAGTAAAATGCTTGTAATCCCCGAATTTCCATAATTCCAAGGTATCCAAATGGGGGATTTCCCATGGTTTTTTTCCAAATAAATTCAGTTTGTTTGGAATGGCGATTTGGTTGATAATCATGCGTCGGGCAAGGAACGGAATATCGAATTCCTTGGCATTGTGCCCACACAAAACATGTTGCGGCTGGTTGAAATGAGTATTCAGCAAAGTATTAAAATCTAACAATAGTTTCTTTTCTTCACCAAAAAAAGAAGTCACCCTAAAATTCCGAATATCGCCTTTGATAGTAAAATAACCCACGGAGATACAAACGATTTTCCCAAACTCGGCCCAAATTCCCGCACGATCGTAGAAATCCTCGGGAGTATATTCGTCTTTACGCTGGTATTGGGTTTTATGTTCCCAAAGATCTTGCATTTCAGAATCTAATGCATTGAAATCTTCGGCTTCCGGAAGGGTTTCGATGTCCAGAAACAGAATGTTATTGAGGTTTATTTTTTCTATCATTTGATGGCACGCAGCTTACGTGGATTTTTACAGATTTTCTTAAACGAATATACCAAATTTATTCATCAACAACTAAAACAAACTTTGTTGCGTCGTTGGGTTTTCATGTTCCAATAACCATTTTTTTCGCCATAATCCGCCTGCATATCCTGTTAGTGAACCATCTGTTCCAATGACTCTGTGACAGGGCACGACTATCCAAAGTGGATTTTTCCCGTTAGCAGATGCAACGGCTCTAATGGCTTTGACATCACCCAAAATTTTGGATTGTTCGAGATATGTTCTCGTTTTCCCATAAGGAATGTCCAGTAAAGATTTCCAGACTTTTTGTTGGAATTCAGTCCCTTTTGGATTTAATTTAAAATCGAAATCGGTTCTCTTGCCTTCAAAATATTCGTTGAGTTGTACAACGGCTTGTTGTAAAACAGCCTGAATTGTATTTGAACACAACCCTTCTTCGGTGACTAAAATTCGTGATATTCCACTTTCATCGCCTATGATTTTGGCAATTCCCAATGGCGTTTTGATGTATGCGGTTTCCATATTTTAAAGATAAAAAAAATACCCACATTGTTCCTAAAGAAGTAATAAAGTTCAGAAATAAATGCACTTAAAGTGTTTTGAGCATAAAAAAACCATTCGCAGAGACGAATGGTTCTTGTATTTTAGCCCCGATAGCAGCGGCATCTCGCGATTTAGAAAAACAAGGCTTTTTATCCGTAGTTTTTATTTATCGGGAATACAGCGGATAGCGGGAGTAGCTCCTGAAAAACGCCAGGATTATTTCAAATTGGAATATACGTATGCTTCCAAGGCTTTCAATTCGTCATCAGACATGGCTTTGGTAACCACGAAGTTTGTTTTCATCACTTCATACTGGCTAGGATCAACAATAGGCTCGCCTTCGCCTTTCAAAAACGTTACGATACTTGCGTTTTTATCTTTATAAATCTTAGCAATATCCTGCAGACTAGGCCCTATTACCTTTTTGTCTACTTGATGACAGGCGACACAATTACCTTTTCCATTGAAAATTTCTTCTCCTAATTCCTCTGGTGTTTGAGCAATTTCTTCGGTAGTGGTTGGGTATAAAGGTTCTTTTTTGGCTTCTTCTTTTTTACAAGAAGTTAAGGCTAAAACGGCTAATAAAAATAATGTCTTTCTCATGTTAATTTTTTTAATTATAGGTGGCTCAGTGGCTAGAATTACCATCCAATATACTTGGGTGGCTGAATTTGATTCAGATTCAAATATACTAAAATTTGTGCTCTGTGATGGGTGACATGGTCTTGCATCAAATTAAGTATTTGCAATTTTGATTTTTGACCCGCAAAAAAAGTAACTTTTTGGGATAATTCAGCATCATTGGTTTTTTGGACAACTCTTTTTGCTGTATCAAAAGAGGTTTTTATCTCTTGGATTATTTGTGCTTTTGAAAGCCCTTTTGCGGCTTCTTTTTTCACATATTTCTCTTCCGAAAAATAAGTTGTGCCCAACCAATTCATGTTATCTTGTATGTGAAATAATTGTTCTTTAAAGGACATTTCACGTTCAGCGGGTTTATAATCATATTTATCTTCCGGCATAGCTTCTGCAACGGCCACTAAATAATCTTTGGAATTATCCCATTTCTCTATGAAAGTAGAAACTACTTCCGCTTGTGCAAAAATGCTATTGGAAAGCAATAAAACCACTATTATTAAACATTTTTTCATTTCTATTTGTTAAGGAGTATTGCAGCCTCTTTCGCAAAATAGGTCGAAATCAAACTGGCTCCCGCTCGTTTGATACACATTAATTGCTCCATCATAATTTTATCGTGATCGAGCCAACCTCTTTCGGCAGCGGCTTTGATCATTGCATATTCACCCGAAACGTGGTAGACTGTTACCGGCACATTTACCGCATTTTTAACTTCGCGAACAATGTCTAAATAGGCAATTCCAGGTTTTACCATGACCATATCAGCGCCTTCTTCCACGTCCCATAACGCTTCTTTGATGGCTTCAATGCGATTCGCATAATCCATTTGGTATGTTTTTTTATCTGTAGGAATTTCAGTGGCGTCAACAGGAGCGCTGTCTAACGCGTCACGGAACGGCCCGTAAAAAGCAGATGCGTATTTTGCCGAATAACTCATAATACCTACGTTATGAAAACCGGCAGTATCCAGACCCTCGCGCAAACGCAATACACGTCCGTCCATCATGTCCGATGGCGCTACAAAATCGGCTCCGGCCTGCGCATGAGAAACAGCCATTTTTACCAAAGCATCATTCGTCGAATCGTTTTCTATATCACCTTTTGCAATGATTCCGTCATGTCCATAAATAGAATAAGGATCCAAAGCCACATCAGGCATTACAATCATTTCCGGACAAGCAGCTTTGATGGCACGTATGGCATTTTGCATCAATCCGTTTGGATTCCACGCTTCCAGTCCCGTATTGTCTTTTAAATTTTCACTTACTTTTACATAAATATTTACTGCACGAATGCCCAATGCAAATATTTCTTTGACTTCTTCTACAGTTAAATCTATCGAACGACGGAATATACCCGGCATGGAAGAAATTTCTACTTGTACATTTTCGCCCTCAGCTATAAACATAGGAAACATAAAATCTGATGGACTTAAACTGGTTTCACGAACTAAACTTCTTATGGATTCATTCGTTCTTAATCTTCTGCCTCTGTGTAATGGGAACATATATTTTCGTTTAAAGTTAAACTTTAATTTATTTTTTGTACCATTAAGAAATTAAGGTTCATTAAGCTCTTAAACTTAATTTTTCTTAATCGCTTAATTGATAAAGTATTTAAATCCAATTTTTCGGGTTTTCTAATACGTGAACTAATTTCTCTTCTTCGCTTCCTGCTGCTGCATGATGGTCGTACACCCATTGTACATTTGGTGGCAAACTCATCAGGATACTTTCGATTCTTCCGTTGGTTTTTAGTCCAAATAAAGTGCCTTTGTCATGAACCAAATTAAATTCGACATAACGACCGCGGCGTATTTCCTGCCACGTTCTTTGTTCTGGTGTATAGGGTAAATCTTTTCTTTTTTCCACAATTGGAACGTATGCGTCAAGGAAACTATTGCCGACTTCTGAAACGTAATTGAACCAATCTTTCATACTCCGCTCTGGTGTTTCTTTGCAATAATCGAAAAACAATCCGCCAATTCCCCGCGCTTCATTGCGATGCGCATTCCAGAAATAGGCATCACATTGTTTCTTATATTTTGGATAAAACTCCGGATTGTGTTTGTCGCAAGCAGTTTTACAGGTTTGATGAAAATGAATTGCATCTTCTTCAAACAGATAATAGGGTGTTAAATCTTGTCCGCCACCAAACCATTGCTGAATTACATTTCCGTTATCATCGTACATTTCGAAATAGCGCCAGTTGGCATGAACCGTAGGAACCATTGGATTTTTTGGATGCATTACCAAACTTAATCCACAGGCAAAAAAATCAGCTTCGCCCACATTAAACATTTTTTGCATGGCTTCTGGTAATTTCCCATGAACGGCTGAGATATTAACACCACCTTTTTCGAAAACTTTGCCGTTTTCGATCACGCGGGTTCTTCCTCCTCCTCCTTCCGGCCGTTCCCAAAGGTCTTCACGGAATTTGGCTTGACCTTCAACCGCTTCTAATCCTTTACAGATTTGGTCTTGAAGGTTTTGTATGTAGGTGTAAAATTGTTGTTTCATTTTAAGTTAAAAGTGTTTAAATTATTTTTTAGTTTTTTTAAACCACTAAATAATAATGCTTTAAAAAAAGTGACTAAAAAGCGACTAAAAGTATCTAAATTAATTCCCAATAATACCCAGGTGTACACTTTATCTTCCAAAAAACCTTGTAGTAAAGACTGCAAACTGAACACTAATTACTGTATACTATTTCCCGTACTCCTTCACCGCATCAATAAACGCTTTTGCGTGATCCACAGGAATATTTGGTAAT
>NZ_RYDP01000001.1:41267-456604 GCF_003970395.1 Flavobacterium sp. GSP27
AATTACTGTATACTATTTCCCGTACTCCTTCACCGCATCAATAAACGCTTTTGCGTGATCCACAGGAATATTTGGTAATTATCTTCCAAAAAACCTTGTAGTAAAGACTGCAAACTGAACACTAATTACTGTATACTATTTCCCGTACTCCTTCACCGCATCAATAAACGCTTTTGCGTGATCCACAGGAATATTTGGTAAAATTCCGTGACCTAAATTCACGATGTATTTGTCTTTTCCGAATTCGTCAATCATTTCATGTACCATTTTCTTGATAACCGGAATTGGAGATAACAATCTGGAAGGATCAAAATTTCCTTGTAATGTGATGTTTCCGCCAGACAAGTATCTTGCATTTCTTGGAGAACACGTCCAATCTACACCAAGTGCCGAAGCCCTACTTTTTCCCATTTCATTCAATGCAAACCAACATCCTTTTCCGAAAACGATAACCGGTGCATCATCAGCCAAAGCTTCAATGATTTGATTGATATATTTCCAAGAGAATTCCTGATAATCAACTGGAGATAACATTCCGCCCCAAGAGTCAAAAATTTGAACAGCATCCACTCCTGATTTCACTTTTTCTTTCAAATATAAAATCGTGGTATCAGTGATTTTTTGCAATAAAACATGAGCAGCTTCTGGATGTTCGAAACAAAATCCTTTGGCCATATCAAAGCTTTTAGAACCTTTCCCTTCCACCGCGTAACACATAATTGTCCAAGGTGAACCTGCAAAACCAATTAATGGCACCTCATCATTCAACATTTCTTTGGTCAATTTAATAGCATCAAAAACGTACCCTAATGTTTCATGTACATCTGGAACAATTACTTTCTCCACATCTTGAATCGTACGAATTGGATTTGGTAAAAACGGCCCGAAATTTTCTTTCATCAACACTTCAATTCCCATGGCTTGCGGAATTACCAAGATATCTGAAAACAAAATGGCCGCATCCGGAGCAATTCTGCGAATCGGCATCATCGTTATTTCGGCTGCTAATTCCGGAGTCTGACAACGGGTAAAAAAATCATATTTGTCACGCAAAGCGATAAATTCCGGCAAAAACCGTCCGGCTTGACGCATCATCCAAACTGGCGGACGTTGTACTGTTTCTCCTTTTAGTGCTCTTAAAAATAGGTCGTTTTTGATCATGTATTTAAATTTTAGCGGATTGCTAGATGCTTTCCGGTGTATAATATTCAATAACTTCCAAAATCACGGCTTCGATAGTTGGTGTTTCGGGAATTACTATGTTTTTAATTTTCTTTGTTTCTAATGCTGCTGCTGTAGTAGTGCCTACGCAAAAACAAACTTCATTCTTGATTTTATTATTTGTCAAATAACTTTCAACGGCAGATGGGCTAAAAAACAGAATTCCGTCAAAATTTTCTTGGTCTGATATTTTAAAAGGCGCTAGTGTTGTTTGATACACTTCGATTTCATTAAAAATTATTCCGGCACTTTTTAATGCTTCAGGCAACGTTTCTTTACGCAAATTTCCGCTCAAAAAAGTATAGCTTTCTTTATTGTAAATTAAAGTGATTATTTCAGCTAATTCAGAGGCATAATCTAAATAAACATCGACTGTAAAGCCATGCAATTCCAGTAATTCTTTGGTTTTAATACCTACACAAAAAACAGGTTTCGTCTTTAAAACTTCCCAACCGTTTTGTTCTATCAAACTTAAAACCGCATTTTGGCTGCTAAAAATTAAGTTGTTGTTGATGGTACTGAGTTCGAAAAGGTTGTTTTTTATTTCGATGAAATCTTGTTCCAAAAGATCAAAATTAGCATCAATAAATACTTGCCTTTGTTCTGCCGATAATGTTTTGGTGGATAAAATGCTTGTTTGGCTCATTATTTCTTCAAATTAATTTTAATTGCTGTCATCAATTCCGCTCCGCCATTTTCTAAAATTTCTTTGGCACAATAAAAGCCTAATTTCTTCCATTCCTGCATCGGAACGGTTTTTTCTATTTCGATTTTTTGTTTCCCATCAATTGAAAACAAAACGCCTTTGAATACTATTTCCTCATCTGTAAATACTGCCAAAGCGCCAATTGGTGCCGTACAACCGCCTTCGAGTGTTTTCAGAAACTGTCTTTCAATGTGTGTACATACCTCGGCATCAATATCATTTAACTCAGAAACGGCCTCTCTGCAAAATTCATCTTTTGCCATCGCAACAACCACCATTGCGCCTTGAGCTGGCGCCGGAATCATCCAATCCAAGTCGATATAATTAGAAGGTTTCAAGTTGATTCTTTCCAAACCTGCTGCCGCAAAAACGGCTCCGTTCCAATCGCTTTCCTGCAATTTCTGCATTCTCGTATTGACGTTTCCACGTAAATCAACTACTTTATGGTTGGGGTATTTATTGAGCCATTGTGCCTGACGACGCAAACTGCCTGTGGCAATTGTTCCTGCTCCATTACGAAAATCAAGGGTTCCTTTGTACACTAGGATATCTAACGTATTGGCTCTTTCCAAAACTGCCGCCTGTACAATTCCTATTGGCAAAGCCGTAGGAACATCTTTCATGGAATGCACTGCAATATCAACCTGACCGTTGATCATGGCAATATCAAGTGTTTTAGTAAAAATGCCTGTGATTCCTAATTCGTAAAGTGGTTTGTCAAGGATAATATCTCCTTGCGATTTTACCGCTATAATTTCGGTTTTATAGCCTAAATCATTTAGTTTTTTTTCGACGGTATGGGCTTGCCAGAGTGCGAGTTCACTGTCTCGGGTTCCTATGCGTATTGTTTTGTTTGCCATTTTTATTTTTTCAAACCAAGAGGAATTAAAGGTTTATTTTAATGAAATTTAATTCCTTAATGGTGTAAATTTTATTTTGTAGTCGCTCCTATTTTGAAAACTTTCTCAATCCAATCGATGCTTTCATCCACCATCGTATCATCATCTTTCAAATGGTTGGCAAAATGTGTAGTTATTTTTTGGATAATTCTGTTGCTGATAATCTCTGCTTGTTCTTCGTTGAAATTTGAAATTTTCTTGCTTTGAAAATCCAATTCGGATGTTTTTATCGCATTCAATTTTGCTTTCAAAGCATTGATAGTAGGGGCAAATTTTCTGCCTTTGGTCCACGTAGTAAATTCTTCTTTGATTTCTTCAATGATGGCTTCAGCAGCGGGAATGTGTTTTTTTCTATTTTCTAAAGTTTCATCTGTTAATTGTGACAAATAATCCATGTGAATCAGCGTAACACCTTCTAATTCCTCGACATTTTCATTTACATTTTTAGGAATTGATAGATCCAAAATCAATATTGGTTTTTTCAAATTCAGAATCGCTTTGTCAATAGTAGGATTCTGTGCGCCGGTAGCTACCACAACAACATCTGCTTTTTGTAGTTCCAAATGCAGTTCCGAATAATCTTTCACAATTAGATTCAGTTTTCCGGCTAGTTTCTCTGCTTTTTCTTTGGTTCTATTGATAAGTGTAATGTGTTCGTTTTTAGTATGTTTTACTAAATTTTCACACGTATTTCTACCAATTTTTCCAGTACCAAACAATAGAATATTTTTGTTCCCAATGTCTTGCACATTGTTAATAATATAACGAACCGCAGCAAAAGAAACCGAAGTAGCTCCAGAACTAATTTCGGTATCGGTTTTTATTTTTTTACTGGCTTGAATCACCGCATTCACCAATCGTTCCATAAAAGCATTGGCTAAGCCCAATGATTTTGATTGTGAAAATGAGTTTCTTATTTGGGCAATAATTTCAAAATCACCCAGAATCTGACTGTCTAAACCCGTTCCCACACGAAACATGTGGCTGACGGCTTCTTGATTTTTATAGACAAAACCCACTTTTTGAAAAGCTTCAACTGAGCCTTGACTGTTCTCGCAGATTAATTTGATCAATTGAAACGGATGTTCCGCATAACCGTAAATCTCTGTACGGTTGCAGGTAGAAGTAACTATTAAACTCTCTATTCCTTCATTCTTAGCTTGTTCCAAAACCCGCGTTTTTGCTGCGGCATCTAAACTAAACTTTCCTCTAATCTCAGCATCTGCTTTTTTATAGCTTAATCCTACGGAGTAAAAATAATGATGCTTTGATGTGTTATTGTTTTCCATATTTGCACTTTTCCTAAAAGTGAGGCAAAATTATCACTATAGTATTTATAAAAGTAACGCTAGAAGTTCTTTTTGTATCGCTCAGTGATTTTTTAATTCCAAATGGTCAGAATACTGCAAAAAAGGCTACTTTTGTAATGAATTCAAGTTGTTTGAATTGCTTTATTTAAAGTGGTTCTAAATAAAATAACTTGATGAATATCATTTTTACTTAAAAAAAATATCGCTATGGGTTCTCAGGAAATTATAAAAATTGAGGATGATTTCACACTCATTCGCTTTCAGAATGACAGCAACGATTCTTTTAATGCGCAACGGGAAGTGGGCAGCGGTTTGATTCAGTTTCATTTTGGAATCAAAGGAAAAGCGAAATTCATTTTCAACCAAGGCAATTATGCTTTGGAACTGAAAGAGGAAAAATCATTGTTGCTGTACAACCCACAAAAAGAACTGCCTTTAAATCTGGAGTTAGCACCTAATTCTTGGGTAATCTCTGTGATTATTTCTATCAAAAAATTCCATGCTTTATTTTCGACCGAAGCCGATTATATTACTTTTTTAAGCGCAGATAATAAGGACAAAAAATATTATAACGAAGGTAATATCAGTCCCTCGATGGCGATTGTTTTATCGCAATTGTTTCATTATAACTTGCATCCCTCCATAAAAAACTTGTATTACAAAGGCAAAGGATACGAATTATTGAGTTTGTATTTCAATAGAACTGAAGATCCAAACGCAGAACAATGTCCGTTTCTAATTGATGAGGACAATGTCATGAAAATTAAAAAAGCCAAAGAAATCATCATAGCCAATATGGCTGAACCACCCGGATTACAGGAATTGGCGGATGAAATAGGGCTGAATCTAAAGAAACTAAAAATGGGTTTCAAACAAATTTATGGCGATACCGTTTATGGTTTTCTGTTTGACTACAAAATGGATTTTGCTCGAAAATTACTCGATAGCGGCTCCTATAATGTAAACGAAGTAGGATTGAAAATTGGCTACAGCACCGGAAGCCATTTCATAGCGGCATTTAAGAAAAAATTTGCCACTACGCCCAAAAAATACTTGATGTCGATCAATCCAAATATGTCATAAACAATTGATTTCATATATTAAACAATAAATAAAAAATAGTTAATCGCAATTTATAAAAAAGTAAGTTTATTTACTTTTGTACCAACAAAAAAAGATAACATGAAAGGTGTATTATTAGTTAATTTAGGTTCTCCGGAAAGTCCAACTCCAAAGGATGTAAAATCGTATTTAGATGAATTTTTAATGGACAAATACGTAATTGACGTTCCGTTTTTGTTACGAGCATTATTAGTTCGTGGTATAATTTTGCAAACAAGACCTAAAAAATCTGCTGCCGCTTACGCAAAAATATGGTGGGACGAAGGGTCTCCACTTGTGGTTATTTCCAAAAGAATGCACGAAAAAGTACAAAAATTAGTTGATGTACCCGTTTCCCTAGCAATGCGTTACGGAAATCCATCCTTATTGTCCGGCTTACAAGAGTTACATGATAAAGGCGTGACCGAGGTGTTGTTTTTTCCTTTGTACCCGCAACATGCAATGGCATCTACCACCACAATAATAGAACTGGCCGAAGAGTACCGTAAAAAGTATTTTCCGGGTATGAAATTCACGATAGTTCCTGCGTTTTACAACAAACCAGATTATCTCAAAAACTTGGCTGATTCCATTAAAGGTCATCTAGAAGGTTTTGACTATGATCATTTATTATTCTCCTACCATGGAATTCCGGAGCGTCATATTCGCAAAACGGATATCACAAAATCACATTGTAAAATTGACGGTTCATGCTGCAACACCCCGTCGCCGGCACATGAGTTTTGTTACCGCCATCAATGTTATGAAACGACCAAACAAGTTGTAAAATTGCTGGGAATTCCAGAAGGAAAATACAGCCAGACTTTTCAATCGCGCTTAGCGGGAGACAAATGGTTGACACCATATACAGACGTTGAAGTAAACAAAATGCCCGAGAAAGGAATCAAAAACCTGGCTGTTGTAACGCCTGCTTTTGTATCGGATTGCTTGGAAACTTTGGAAGAAATTGCCATGGAAGCCAATCATGAATTTAAGGCTCACGGAGGAGAAAATTTTAAAGCAATTCCCTGTTTAAATGATGGTGACGACTGGTGTAAAACCGTAAGTAATTGGATTTCAAGCTGGTCCAATGCTTCATCATCACTTAAACTTGACTCCGAAAAAATTAACGCTTAAATGACTGTTACCGCCGATGAACTAGGAACACAAGACATTAAAAAACTCTTGATAAAACAGGCAGTTCCGTCTTCTATTGGGATTTTATTCATGTCGGTTAATATCTTGATTGATACCATATTTGTTGGACAATGGATTGGTTCTTTGGCCATTGCTGCGGTAACCGTAGTTCTGCCCATCACCTTTTTGATTTCTTCTCTGGGAATGGCGATTGGTGTGGGCGGAGGATCTGTACTTTCCAGAGCATTGGGAGCCAGTCACAAGGAAAAAGCACTTCAAACATTTGGCAACCAAATCATGATGACTTTTTTATTGGCTTCTGTTTTTGTGGTATTTGGTCTTTTTTTTAGTGACGAAATGCTGATGCTTTTTGGCGCGAAAGGAGCCATAATGGAACCCGCAAAAGAATTTTTTATCCCCATAATTATAAGCGTTCCGTTTTTGGCACTTTGCATGATGGGAAACAACGTGATTCGCGCCGAAGGCAAGGCCAAGTTTGCGATGGTCTCCATGATTATTCCTGCATTTGTCAATATTGCATTGGATATTATTTTTATCAAATACTTAGATTTAGGTATGTTTGGCGCTGCTTTGGCTACTGCCATATCCTATTTTACCTGTTTCTTGTTTGTACTTTGGTTTTTTGTTTTCAAAAGTGAACTTCAACTGAAAATGAAGCATTTTAAATTTAAAATGCCCATTGTCAAAGAAATCGCTGAGTTGAGTTTTGTGACTTTTTCAAGACAAGGAGTTGTGAGCATTTTAGCCATCATCCTGAATCATACTTTATATACGTATGGCGGCGAACATTCTGTTGCTATTTATGGAATTATCAGTCGAATGCTGATGTTTTCCTTGTTTCCTATCCTGGGAATTACACAAGGATTTCTGCCAATTGCCGGTTTCAATTACGGTGCAGGAAATTATGAAAGAGTGAAAGAAAGTGTGCAACTATCCATAAAATATGCCGCATTTCTCGCCTCGCTAATTTTTGTGGTTATTCTAATCTTTGCAAAGCCTATCGTTGCTATTTTTACTACAGACCCACTCGTGATTGACCAAACTCCGGAAGCGTTGCGTTGGGTTTTTGCGGCTTCGCCAATTATTGCTGTACAGCTCATTGGTGCGGCTTATTTTCAAGCTGCAGGAAAGGCAAAAAAAGCACTGCTTTTGACGTTAAGTAAACAAGGATTTTTCCTGATTCCTTTAGTGCTCATTCTACCAAATTTTTTAGGTATTTTTGGAGTGTGGTTTGCATTCCCAATTGCAGATATCTTATCAACAATACTAACTGGCTATTTTCTAAAAAAAGAAATGAATACAAAACTGATTCAAACTAACGATGGAATACTATAATTACCTTAAATCTCTGCACCTCATATTTGTAATTACATGGTTTGCAGGATTGTTTTATATTGTACGCTTGTTCGTGTACCAAATTGAAGCGGCAGATAAACCCTCGCCAGAGAAAGAAATTCTGCAAAAACAATACAAAATAATGACCTATCGCTTGTGGTATATTATCACTTGGCCTTCGGCTGTTTTAGCGAGTATTTTTGCTTTTTGGATGTTGTTTTTTACAGATTTAGGAAAGGCGTGGTTGCAAATGCCTTGGATGCATGTAAAACTTGGCTTCGTATTTGTGTTGTATTTATACCATGCAAAATGCCAGCAAATATTCAAGCAATTGCAAAATGACGATGTGAAATACTCCACGAATTTCATGCGCTTATGGAACGAAGGCGCAACGATAATCCTTTTTGCAGTCGTTTTTTTAGTTATTTTAAAAAATGCTTTCAACTGGATTTATGGTGTAATTGGAATCTTTCTCTTTGGTGTCTTAATTATGCTTGGCTTTAAATTTTATAAAAAAATAAGAGAAAGAAATCAATCTTAATTATGTTCAAAAGCTTCAAAATAGCAATGCTCTCGTTACGAATCAGAATCTTCCTTTCGATGATTGTGTTGATATTAATAGCGTCTGTTTTATTAGCTTCTATATCCATCATTCAATTTAAAAACGAAGCCAAAGAATACCACCAAGAACGCTTAGAACGCAATGAGAATTCTGTAAAAGAGCACATCAATTATGTACTCTCTACCACTACATATCCTTTAAATTCTGCCAATTTAAGTTTGATTTTTAAAGATAAAATCCATGAATTAGCCCACATTCATAATGCGGAAATAAACATCTATGGTCTGGACGGAAAATTACTAAAGTCTTCTAAAGAGTCTTTTTCTGTGGATATAGTGGCGCCTCCTATTCCAAAATACATTTTAAAACTAGTTCGTTCTTCTATCGAAAAAAGATACGTTGATATTAAAACTATAGATGGCAAAAAGAACCGTTCCGCTTTCAGCCAAATCAAAGATCATAAATTCAAACCACTGGGGATATTGAACTTACCTTATGTAGAAGATGATGGATATTATGAAAACGAATTAAAAAGTTTCCTAATTCGTCTGGGACAGGTGTATGCTTTTATGCTTATTATTGCTTTTGCTGTCGCTTATTTCCTTTCCTCTTACATTACAAAATCATTAAAAACAATATCAGATAAGTTAAGTGGAACGAGTTTAAATCAAAAAAATGAAAAAATTGTTCTGGAAGCAAACAGTAAGGAAATCAACTTATTGATCAATGCCTACAACGGAATGGTGGACAAACTGGAGAAAAGCGCCATTAAACTGGCCCAAAGCGAACGAGAAGAAGCGTGGCGCGAAATGGCCAAACAGGTCGCCCATGAAATCAAAAATCCGCTTACGCCAATGCGATTAACGGTACAGAGTTTTCAACGAAAATTTGATCCAAACGATGCCAATGTAAAACAAAAAATGAACGATTACTCCGAAACTTTAATTCAACAAATTGACACCATGAGTGCCGTTGCCTCTGCATTTTCAAATTTTGCATCAATGCCGGCACAGCAAAACGAAACCTTGAATGTTGTTGCTGTAGTAGAACTTGCGATGGACATTTTCAATGAAGACTACATTGAATTTCAAAGCGATTCTCCTGAAATTATTTCGAAAATTGACCGTACCCAACTGATCCGGATTATCACGAACCTGGCTAAAAATGCTATTCAGTCTATTCCGGAACAACAAGAAAAAAAATCAGTAGTTCTCCGTATCCATAAAGCAGCAAACAACGTATTAATTACTGTTACCGATAATGGAATTGGAATTCAACTCAAAGATATTGACCGTATATTCGAACCAAAATTTACCACTAAAAGCAGCGGAATGGGTCTTGGTCTTGGAATTATAAAAAACATTATCGAAAATTATAAAGGAACGATTACCTTTGAAACTGAATATGGAAAAGGAACTACTTTTACGGTTTCGCTTCCAATAATTAACACCTAAAAATACAATTATGAACTACGAAAATCTTTTAATTGCAACCGAAAATAACATTGCAACGATTACCATTAATCGTGCTACAAAACTAAATGCGTTGAATGTTGCCACGATTTCTGATTTGAATAAAGCTTTCAAAACATTAGGGAAAAATGATGAAATTCGTGTTATTATTTTAACGGGAAGCGGTGAAAAAGCTTTTGTGGCGGGAGCGGATATCTCTGAATTTGCTGCTTTTTCAGTTGAAGAAGGAACGCAATTGGCCGCTGAAGGACAAGAAAAATTATTTGATTTCATAGAAAATTTAAAAAAACCCGTAATCGCAGCCGTTAATGGTTTTGCATTGGGCGGCGGATTAGAATTAGCCATGGCGTGTCATTTCAGAGTAGCTTCAGAAAATGCAAAAATGGGATTACCTGAAGTTTCGCTGGGTGTAATTCCGGGTTACGGAGGAACGCAACGTTTGCCACAATTGATAGGAAAAGGACGCGCAATGGAAATGATTATGACCGCAGGAATGGTAACAGCGCAAGATGCTTACAGAACGGGACTGGTGAATCACGTAGTCCCTGAAGCTGAACTTTTAGATTACTGTGTGAGTGTAGCCCATAAAATAATCAAGAACTCTCCTTATGCTATCGGCAAAGCCATAAAAGCGGTCAATGCTAATTTTAAAGAAGGAAAAAATGGCTATGAAACCGAAATAAAAGCTTTTGGAAAATGTTTTGGAACCGAAGATTTTAAAGAAGGAACAGCTGCATTTTTAGAGAAAAGAAAAGCAGTGTTTACGGGGAAATAATAACAAAAGAGAACCACGTTGGTTCTCTTTTTAGTTTATAAATGATGTTTCTTTAAAATAATCTTTGCTCAAAAAACAGATTATCTGCTTGACAAGACTTAATTTTGCAATCCTCTTTCGGAATATAACCATCTAAAATTAAACCAATGTCCTTCCAACCTGTATTTGCACTTTTCTGGGAAAATGTAAAAGAAAGCATCCAAAATGGCACTTACGCCAAACTAACACTTGCCAAAACCATTGGTGACACCGAACTGAAAAATATCTACGTTCGTCCCGTTTTGTCAGAAAGTGACGTGTTCAGCCTTTCCGTTACGGCGCGTTATAAAACCGAAGAAATAGAAAGTTTTCATACTCTTGACGAAACTTTTATGGTATTAGCGCCTTTTATGAACAATCCATTTTTAACTGCCTTACTGTTTACAACGGAGAACGACATCACTTTTAAACTCAATAAAAAAAGAGTAGGAACTATTATTGAGCAAGCGCCCACTTTTAAAAATGCTTCGGATGTGATTTTGGAAATGAAAGCAAAAGGGATTTCGATTTAAGATTTTTGATTAATCCCGATAACTATCGGGACTGATTTTTGATTTAAAAAACCAGCAATCCAAAAAATATCTGAAATTTAAAAATAGTGGTTAGGGACCAGAATTTAGTAATCAGTTCATGGCTTGGGTGTAAAGCAAGACTGAAATCGATCTTTTTTAATTAAAGTTGCAGTATTTGGACGTCAACAAACTGAATACTAAAAACTGAACACTGTTTACTTACTTCTCCCCTTCCCATTCCGCATAAAACTGCGCTAGAAATCCTTCCATATACTGGTGTCTTTCTTGTGCAATTTGTTTTCCCGTCTCGGTATTCATCTTATCTTTCAAAAGCAATAATTTTTCGTAAAAATGATTGAGCGTTGGAGAATCGTTCTTCTTGTATTCTTCCTTGGTCATGTTGAAATTTGGAGCAATTTTAGGGTCGTAGATCGCTCTGTTTTTAAATCCGCCATAATTGAATGTTCTGGCAATTCCAATGGCGCCAATCGCATCTAATCGGTCCGCATCCTGAACCACATCTAATTCTATGGAGGAGAATTTCTTTTCGAAATTACCGCCTTTGTATGAGATGTTTTCAATGATCTTGACCACATGTATAATGGTATCTGCGTCAACATTTTCTGATTCTAAAAATGATCTCGCTAGTTTTGGCCCTACAGTTTCGTCACCGTCATGAAACTTACTATCGGCAATATCATGCAGCAAAGCACCCAATTGAACCACCGTGGGATCACAAGCTTCTTTTCTAGCAATCAAAACGGAATTTTTAAACACTCTTTCAATATGAAACCAATCGTGTCCGCCTTCGGCATTTTTTAGTTTTTCCTTTACAAAAAGAATCGTTTTTCGAATTAAATCTGCATTTATCATTCTTTATATACTTTTAAAAAAAAAGTTGAATTTCAAAGTTCTGTAACTTCAAAATTCAACTTTTTTATTCTTTATTTTTGCATTCAAAAAGCTATCGTACTAAAGCGGGTTCTACCCATTTGAAAATATGGGATTCTTTCGGAATGACCAATCGCTCAGAAATTCGTGCCATTCTTCCGGGTAATTTCATCAAATAATCCCGGGCTTTTTCTGCTTCATCAGTTAAGCCTGTAATTTTATCAATTTCCCATTTGTCAATTAATTTTTGCATAATGTCTACATAATCCGCTGCAGTGTACACCCCGATTCGTTGTGCCGAATCCGAAAACTGTTCGAAAGCAGTACTTATTTTTTCACCGGATTCTCTTAAGAAATGTGCTGGCATAACGATTTTTGCTTTCATCATATATTGAAACGCAAGCATCATTTCGCTAGGATCCACCTGAAAAATACGAGTTACAAACTCACTGTAAGCATGATGGTGGCGCATCTCATCACCCGCAATCATTTTGCACATTTTAGACAATTTGTTATCCCCATATTTCTTAGCCATTTGCGCTACTCGGTTATGGGAAACATAGGTTGCCAACTCTTGAAAACTAGTATAAACAAAGTTTTTATAAGGGTCTCTTCCGGTTCCTATGTCAAAACCATCGTTGATGAGGTGTTGGGTAGTCATTTCTACTTCACGCATATTCACGCGACCTGATAAATACAGATATTTGTTGAGCATGTCGCCATGACGATTTTCCTCTCCAGTCCATTGTCGGATCCATTTGGACCAACCGTTTCGCTCTACATTATCTATTCCGTCTACGTCCATTAACCAAGATTCGTAGGTCGGTAAGGCTTCTTCAGTAATCGTGTCACCTACTAAAGTTACCCAAAAATCATAGGGTAATTCTTTTGCAATTTCACGCAATTCTTTGACCTCATCAAAAAAAGTATCACTTTGAGAATTAGGCAAAAAATCCGTTGGTTGCCATATTTTTTCTACTGGTATCAGATACTGATCGACAAAGCTATCTACGTTTTTTTCCAAAAACTGCATTACTTCTAATCGAATGTTTTTTATTGACATTATATATAAATTAAATTTTTATTCCTTGAACAACTGCTTTTTCTGTTTTTTCGATCAAATCAGAAAAATTATAATCTTTAACCGCTAATGGCTTATGAACTACAAAGGTAAGGCGATTTCCTAAACCTAAAGGGAAAAACCCATATTTAACAATTATCCAAGAATTGTTTATGCTTATCGGAACTACATAAGCTGAAGGCGCGTATTTGCATAAAATTTTGAATCCGCTTTGCGCAAATTCCTTTGGCTTCCCAGTCTTGCTTCGTGTTCCTTCCGGAAAAATAACTGCGCAACGATTGTGTTTTTCAATATATTCAGACAAATTTTTGATCGCAGGAATGGCTTGCTTGGGATCTCTACGATCAATAAGAGCAGAACCGCCATGTCGTAAATTAAACGACACACTGGGAATCCCACTTCCCAATTCTTTTTTACTGACAAATTTACAATGAAATCGGCGAAAAAACCAAATCATAGCAATAATATCGTACATACTTTGATGATTGGACACGAAAATTAACGGAACATTTTTTGGGATGCTTTCCACATTTTCAAACCGGTACGATGTTCCTAACAGTCTTGTGCACAAAATCAGAAAAAAATTTAAATAATCGACACTTATTTTATGGGCTTGATACCCAAAAACGTGAAAGCAAACCCATTGAATTGGGTGAAAAATAACCAAGGTAAGACCAAAACATAAATAATAGATTACGGATATGGGATACGAAATTAGTTTTTCCATGCTTTAAAAATTTGCCGTAAAAGTAAGAAATATATTTTTAGCCCGATTTTAAATCCCAAACAATATATGGACTCAACCTTTAATCGTAACTTTGCCAGTCAAAATCCATGTCCTTTTTTCTATTAAAATGAATTTTACTTACTCAAAAAACGAAAAACTAAAAAGCAAGACCACTATTGGATTATTGTTTACCGAAGGGAAATCAGTATCAAAATATCCGTTGCGATTGGTGTATAAAGCCAGCTCTTTTGGCGATCCCGAATCCCGAAACTTCGGGACGGGAGAAAAAATAAAAATGGGAGTTTCGGTTTCCAAAAAGAATTTCAAGAAAGCCGTAGACCGCAATTATTTCAAACGCGTCCTGCGCGAAACCTACCGGCTGAACAAACACCTTTTGATTGACCATCTGGACCAACCCTATTCCTTTATGTTTTTTTATCAAACTAAAGACAGATTGACGTACGCCGAAATTAATACCAAAACCATTCAATTGTTTGAGAAATTTGTTGCTCAAAACATTAAAAAACCAGTATCCGAAAGCGATTCTATTTCTGAAATATAAACAATTCACCTATCCCAATTAAACAAAATCGCCTTTAGATTCAGTCCTGCATCATTATTTCGTGATTTATTGTTATTTTAGTGGTCTCAAATTTAGTTAATTAAACCTATGAGCTTCCTCAAAAAAAAATTCTTAATTCCCCTTGTCGCTTCGGTATTTCTGTTTATTGGAACCAGCTTCAAAGATGATTTTTTTGAAATCGCCAAGCAAATCGAGATATTCACGACCCTTTTCAAGGAATTAAACCGAAATTATGTCGATGAAACGAATCCTGGAGAATTAATGGACAAGGCCATCAAAGGAATGCTGGTTAATTTAGACCCATACACCGTATATTTCAACGAGCAAGATGTAGTGCGATTCAAGATAAACAACACTGGAGAATATACCGGAATAGGCGCTTTACTGACTCGAAAAGAAGATAAATTGATCGTTAAAGAGCCCTATAAAAATTTTCCCGCCGACAAAGCTGGCCTTAAAGCCGGTGACGAAATTATTCAAGTGGGAGATGTCCTTTTGTCTGATTTTAAAGACGAGGCCTCTCAGCTTTTCAAAGGTACCAAAAACACCAAAATAGACCTCAAATACATCCGACAAGGAAAAGTACAAAGTACCCAGATTATCCTGGACGAAGTCGAAATCAAATCGGTGCCCTTTTTTGCAAAAATAGACGACAAGACCGGCTATATCGTATTATCGCATTTTAATAAAAAAGCGTCCTTGGAAACCAAAGAAGCCTTAGAACAACTCAAAAAAGAAGGTGCCGAACGCATTATACTGGATGTCCGAGACAATCCGGGCGGACTCTTGAATGAAGCCGTGAATATTTGTAATTTATTTGTTCCAAAAAACGAAATTATTGTTACTACAAAATCAAAAATAGAGCAACACAACAGCACATATAAAACAACCAAAGACCCTGTAGATACTGACATTCCTTTGATAATACTTGTTAACGGTCACAGCGCTTCAGCATCCGAAATCGTGGCTGGCGCACTTCAAGATTTAGATCGTGCTGTAGTGGTGGGTAGCCGCAGTTTTGGGAAAGGACTCGTGCAAAGACCGGTAGATTTAACGTATGGTACACAACTAAAAGTAACCATTTCCCGTTATTACACGCCATCCGGAAGATGCATTCAAGCTTTAGATTATTCACGAAAAAACAAAAACGGAATGGTTCTAAAAACAGAGGAGAAAAACTATAATGCCTTTAAAACCAGAAAAGGCAGAACCGTTTATGACGGCGGAGGAATTCAGCCGGATGTAGAACTGGAAGAAACTAAATTAAGTCCGATAGCAAATGCTTTGCTTCACAACGACGGGATTTTTAACTATGCCACGACGTATTATTATAAAAATCCAAATTTAGGAAATCGCATTCCTGTTATTTCTGATGTGGAGTATTTAGAGTTCAAACAGTTCCTAAAAACACAAAAATTCTCCTTTGACACGGAAACGGAATTGGCCTTGAAAAACACTTTGGCTATGGCCAAAAAAGAAAAACTAGAGGAATCTATTCTGGTAGAGTATCAACAATTAAGTGTTGCGCTTCAAAAAAGCGAAAATGCCTTATTGGACAAAAACCAAAAAGAAATCAAAAACCTGATGGTCGATGAAATCATTAAACGCTATCAATATCAGGAAGGGCTGTATCAGTATTACATCAAAAATAATTCTGAAATCAAACGGGCCATTACTATTTTGAATTCCAATATGGAGTATCAGTCTATCTTAAAATGAAAAAATCGTTCTCCATAGTGCTATTACTTTTTTCGAGCTACGTATCAGCTCAGTGGCAACCTATAGAAACGGTTTATTTTGAATTTGACAAATTCACACTTTATAACGACCAAATACAAACGATAGTCGATTTTATAAAAAACACAGATACCTCAAAAGTAGAATCGATACAAATTTATGGGTATTGTGATGACCGGGGTGCTAACGATTATAATTATGAATTATCAAAAAACAGAGTAATTACGGTACAAAATATACTTATCCAAAATGGTTTCAGTAAAAACAAAATTGTCATTATTGAAGGCAAAGGCCGCGTGATTCTGAAAAAAGATATGATAGAAAACCTATCCGAAACCCGTTCTAAAAACAGGCGAGTCGACTTGTTTCTTGTCAAGAAAAACAGTTTTGGAAACGGCATTTACAATTCGTTTCAGAAGAAGCATAAAGTAGGCGACCGTATTTATCTGGAAAATATCCTTTTTCCACTTGGCAGCAGCACATTAACGGAGAAATCTAAGAAAGAATTAGACAAGATTGTGGTTCTTTTGCAGCAACAAAAAACGTTGGAATTCGAAATCAGAGGCCACGTTTGTTGCACGCCCAGTTATTACCTGGATGCCATAGATAAGGGAACCCGAGAACGCAAGCTTTCCTTGAACCGTGCAAAAAACGTCTATAAATACTTGATAAATAAAGGCGTAAACAGCCTTAGGATGCATTATATAGGAAGCGGAAACAAATTTCCCTTAGGTCAAGGAGAAGCATTAGACCGCAGAGTTGAGTTTCTGATTCTAAAAATTTAGTTCCCCACTTTTCATCTCAATATGCGGAATATCGTCTTCGAGATACATTTCACTGGTTTGCACAAAACCATGACTCTCATAGAATTTCTTTAGGTACAATTGCGCTCCAATAGTGATGTGGCTTTCGCCAAAATGATGCGCTATTCCTGCAATAGATTCCCGCATTAAGTCATGACCCCATTTTCTGTCACGGTAATTTGAATCAACTGTTACTCGGCCAATTGAGGCATTGTCAAAACTGATTCCTGGTTTGAAAAGTCTGGAATGCGCTACAATTTTACCTTCAAATTCCCCAATAAGATGCAGAGCTAGTTTGTCCTTTCCATCTAGATCGAGATATACACAGTTTTGCTCCACCACGAAAATCTCGCTTCTCAATCTCAGCAGATCGTATAACTCATCCACAGAAAGTTCCTTAAACGACTTTATACTCCATTTTAACATTTTATTTTTTTTAGTTTTTATTAGACTGCAAATAAAAGAAAATAAAACTATTTTTTCAAAACCTCAACTGATTTTATGATGGCTTCTAACTCATGCATTAAGTCTCTTTTTTCTTTGGAGGGCGCATAACAAAAGCCTTCCAAAACTAAAATCCTGTTGTGCTCTGTATCCAGAATAGCATAATTAATAAAAGGGCCTGACATAAAATCGTTTTTCAATTCCCAAGTTCCTTTTGTTTCATACGTTTCCTTTCCGTCCAGACTGATCTTAAAAAAATAAGGCGAATAGCTTTCTCCGGTAATCATTACAGTATTATTCTCTTTTCCGCTAATGTAAAGATTGCCAATAGAATCCCTCATTTTAATAATATTCGTGATCAGATCTGTATCCTTTTTAGTGATGACATTTATAGGAACTTGATAAATCAACAAACTCGTGTTGCCGCTTATAATTTCATTTTTTAACCATATAAAATGCGGTTTATGAAGGACGTATTGATATGAAGAAGGAATATTAATCGAAATTTGAAATTTATTCTTGATGATTTTTGGATTAAGAATAGACTGTTTTATAATGCGTTGGTTTTCAGAAATTTCAGTTTCCTTAATAATTTCAATTATTTTTGGCGAATTTTTCGCTATTATTTCTAGAATATCTACACTTGTTTTTCCGGAAATATGAAACACATTTTGGGGTGATGCGTATTGATTTTTTTTAATTTCAAATTTATTTTGCTCTTCTTTTTTGACTACGATAATCGTACGGCTGTCCGTCATAAATCCTTCTAAAATTTTAGTAGGATATTGATTTATCGTAAAAAGAGGTTCCTCCTCAGGCAATCCTATAACGGCGGAGGCAAATTTATTTCGAATACTGTCGCCAATCTCACCATTCCACAACTGGTCGTCTATGATAACTGAAATAGTATTAATTTTTCCTGTTGTAGCACGCGGTTGGGGATCCTTTTTTTGGTTGCAAGAACCCAGCAAAATGGCAGTAAGAAGCAATAAAAGAAGGGCTTTATTCATTGTATTTCAATTATAAAATAAAACCCAAATTTAGATAAGATTATTCTATTATCCGTTAATTTTAAGTTTCATTCCTGGTTTGAGTACTTCCCCGCGAATACCGTTCCATTTTTTCAGGTCAGAAATGGTTACGCCTGGATATTTTTTTGATATACTATACAACGAATCCCCTTTTTTTACATAGTAATCAACGGTTTCTTTCTGGGATAATCCGGAACCATTTATTTTTTTATTAAAGTAACTTATCGTTGCTTTATTTGTATTTATTACAGGTTCCTCTTTGGCGACAATCAAAGAACTCCCTAAAATAATTGTCTGCCCGGAAATTTTATTCCATTGTTTCAGAGTAGACGGAGAGGTGCCAAATTTCTTAGCAATGCGCTCTAAATTATCTCCTTTTTGAACTATATAATACGCCTTGCTTTCAGTAGATGCTACAGCTGCGTTTGCCTCTAATGAGGCGGCAACTTGCTTCTCAGAAAGGGCTTGTATTGGATCTGAATTCTTTATTACTTCATTAGAAACAACCGCTTCGTTGCTACTAATTTTTAGGTTTTTACCATACGCGATAACATTGCTGCTTAGCGCATTCCATTGTCTTAAATCAGCAATGCTAACATTGTATTTACTGGCAATAGCTCCCAGATTATCTCCTTTTTTTACCTTGTAATACTGGGTTGTCTGGGATTGCGCTATTCTTTGATTGCCAGTATCTTCACGTTCTTTTTTGGGTGTTGTTTTTGTGGCAAAATAGGGCTTCTCTCGTTTGCTGGATTCGTATTCTGTATAGGCATAAATCGGACCTTCATTAGAGGCAAAAACAGCAATTTTTTCTTGTGGCAATCTCAAATAATGATTTTGATCATGATAAAAAGGAATTATATCAAGCTTGTAGGAGGGATTTAAAACCTGCAATTGAACTACTGGAACATCAAGTAAATCTGATATTTGCTTGAATGTAATTTGCTTCTTGATCAGGATAGTATCCGTAGTAAAATGCTTTATGGTAGCCCGCTGGGGCACGATTCCGTGTTCCTTATGGTATTCATAAAGATACATGGTTGCTAAGAAAGCAGGTACATATCCTTGGGTTTCTCTGGGAAGATTTTTCCTGATATTCCAATAATTTTGCTGACCACCGGAACGTCTGATAGCTTTGGAAACATTTCCCGGACCAGAGTTATAAGAGGCCAAAACCAAATCCCAATCTCCAAATATTTTGTACATATTGGTCATATATTGCGCTGCTGCCTCGGTAGCTTTTAAGGGATCGCTGCGTTCATCCACATACGAATCAATTTTCAACCCATATTGTTTTCCGGTTTGATACATAAATTGCCACAGTCCAGTTGCTCCCATTTTTGAAACTGCTTTTGGATTTAAAGCAGATTCCACAACGGCTAAATATTTTATCTCCAAGGGAATATTTTGTTTGGCCAAAGCCTCCTCAAACATGGGAAAATAATATTCCGAAGTGGCCATTAATCGTTCAAAAGATTTTTTTCGGTATTTTAAAAATGATTTAATAATGTTTTCCAGACCTTGATTGTACGCAATATTAAACGGCGATTTTGCATTCATTGCCGCCAATCTTTCTTTCAGCAGTGCTGTTGGTAACTCATAATCTACTTTTTCATCTATATTTATATTTTCGATGTCTTCTGTAAGATCATTATATAAATCTAAGTTGGTCATTTCATTCATCCATAAACTGTCTACACAAGATGCCAGATCATATTCAACAAAGGAATTCTTAATGGAATCTAAATAGGATAATTTTGCATCAATTTTTTCAAATGCTTTGTTTTCAGTTGCTTTCTGCGAAAATAAATGAATTGATAACAACAGAAAAAACGATAATGTGGTATTTTTTATAGTCATATTTAAAAGATCAAAGACCTATAATCCAAATGATTAGAAGTCTTATTTTTACAAACTTAAGAGGTTAAAACTAAAATTTTCTTTAAATATTGTTAAAAATATAATTTTTCAGTCCTTGGCACTGAATTTCTAATCGTTTGTGGGTAAAATTACTTTAAAGATCCAATTGTGAAACTTAAAAAAAACCTCAGCGATACATAAGGTATCGCTAAGGTTTTTATACATGTGATAAAACAGCTGTTTGATTTGAATGCTATTTAGATATCAAACGGCTTTTATTTTAATTTTACTGCATTTATTAGTCTAAAATAGCTGCAATTCCGGGTAACACTCTGCCTTCGAGCATTTCCAGCATTGCTCCTCCGCCTGTAGAAACATAACTCACTTTATCTTCCAGCCCAAATTGTTTTACAGCTGCCACTGAATCCCCTCCACCTACAAGAGAGAATGCTCCGTTTGCAGTAGATTCTGCAATAAAGTTGCCCAATGTAATTGTTCCGTTAGCAAAATTTTCCATTTCAAAAACACCCAATGGACCGTTCCAAAGAATCGTTTTAGAATCCATGATTACTTTTTTGAAGTTTTCCAATGATTTTGGTCCAGCATCCAATCCTTGCCACCCGTCAGGAATTGCTTTGACATCCACAATCTGGGTTTGAGCATCATTTGAAAAAGCATTTGCCGCTACAACATCAACCGGAATATGGATTTGAACTCCTTTTTCTTTGGCTAATCTCAAGATTTCCAAAGCCAATTCTTGTTTGTCATCTTCACAAATTGAATCTCCAATTTTACCGCCTAATGCTTTCACAAAAGTAAAAGTCATTCCGCCACCAATAATCATGTGGTCTACTTTATCCAGAATATTCTCGATTACGGTAATTTTAGAAGATACTTTTGATCCACCAAGGACTGCTGTTACTGGTTTTTCGCTGTTTTTTAAAACTTTGTTCAAGCTTTCTATTTCTTTGGCCAATAATAATCCAAAACATTTTTCGCTTGGAAAAAACTGCGCAATAATTGTAGTCGATGCGTGCGCTCTATGCGCTGTACCAAAAGCGTCGTTTACAAAAATATCACCAAGTGACGCCAGTTCTTTTGCAAAAGCAACATCACCCGCTTCTTCTTTGCTGTGAAAACGTAAATTTTCTAACAATAAAACTTCTCCAGCCTGCAATTTTTCAGCTGCAGCTTTCGCCTCTGAACCAATACAGTTTGAAGCGAACTGAACCGAAACTCCAAGAATTTCAGCAGTTGTTTTCAAAATGTGTTTCAAAGAGTATTTTTCTTCCACTCCTTTTGGCCGACCTAAATGCGACATCAAAATCACGCTTCCGCCTTGCGCAAGAATCGCGTCAATAGTAGGTTTTGCAGCTTCAATACGCGTGGCATCCGTTACATTGAACTTTTCGTCCAAAGGCACATTAAAATCAACCCGAATTATGGCTTTTTTATTTGCAAAATTGAAATCACTTATGGTTTTCATCAGTCTGTTTTTTAGTTTATTTTTTTTGAAAGAGTAACAAATATAGAACTTTTAAATTATTAATAAATTAGAGAAAATCATATAAAATCAATTTTTAGCAACGAAATCGATGTAAATTAATAAATAATGCTTTTATTTATCAATTTGTCTAGATATTATTTTAGATAAAGGCCTGTTGAATTTTAAAAATAAAACATAAATTGACACTTCTATAAACTAGCTTCTGCTGAAACTTTGCCTGCTAAAATTTTAGACTACACCATTTTCTGCTATCTTTGCTTCATGCAATTTTCAGAAATTTTAGGACAAGAACACATCAAAAGTCATTTGACAAAAAGTGCTGATTTGGGCAGAGTTCCCCACGCACAACTGTTCGTAGGTCCGGAGGGCAGTGGCACTTTACCCATGGCGATTGCGTATGCACAATACATCATTTGCAGCAATCAAAACGGAGAGAATTCCGGTTCAAATGAAGCGTGCAACCTGAAATTTCAGAAAACTTCCCATCCTGATTTGCATTTTATTTACCCGACTGTCAGTACTGAAGAAGTAAAAACAAAACCCAAAAGCATTGATTTCATAACGGAATGGCGACAGTTTATAGAACAAAATCCGTACGGAAGTTTGTTTGATTGGTACCAAATGCTAGGTGTTAAAAACAAGCAAGGAGAAATTAGGGTCGATGATGCGCAGGAAATCTTGAAATCGCTGGCTTTAAAATCTTATGAAGGCGGATACAAAATAATGATTATTTGGATGGCTGATAAATTGAATATCGCTGCTTCTAATAAATTACTGAAATTATTGGAAGAACCTACAGACAGAACGGTTTTTATCCTGATTTCAGAAAATGAAGAAGATATTATTCAAACGATTCGTTCCCGTTGCCAAGTACTACATTTTAATGGTTTGAGTGAAACTGTCATTGCGGAGGCTTTGGTTTCAAAAGAAAATACGGATTCTAAAATAGCTTTAAAAATAGCGCATCAGGCACAAGGAAATTTCAATAAAGCATTGCAATTAATACAACCGGACAGCGAATCTGTTTTTTTTGAAAAATGGTTTGTCGATTGGGTTCGTGCGGCTTTTAGAGCAAAAGGAAACGCCGCTGCCATTCAGGATTTGATCCAGTGGAGCGAGCAAATTTCTGGTTTGGGAAGAGAAACCCAAAAAAAGTTTTTACATTTTTGTGTTGATATGTTTCGTCAGGCCTTGTTGCTCAATTACCAAACGCCAAGTTTAGTCTACATGGAACCACAAGTGGAAAAATTCAAACTGGAGAATTTTGCACCTTTTGTAAATGGCAACAACATAAATGATATTTTTAAAGAACTTTCAGAGGCAATGTATCACATTGAACGCAACGGAAACGCTAAAATTATTTTAACCGATTTATCAATAAAACTTACTCGTTTAATTCACAAAAAATAAAAAAATGAACAATATTACTTCTATTTTAATTTTAATTTTCCTGGCCATCACTTTCCTACAGTCCGGATACGACAAATTGTTTTATTGGAAAGATAATGTCGAATGGTTAAAAGGTCATTTCGCTAAAACACCATTAAAAAACCATGTACCTTTAGCACTACTAAATATCTTGATTTTAGAATTAATTTCCGGTATTTTATGTGTGGTGGGTTGCATCGAATTATTCGTAAACAACGGAAGAATTTTTGGTTTTTACGGAGCCGTTTTCTCTTGTATCACGTTGTTGATGTTGCTTTTCGGACAGCGATTGGCCAAAGATTATGATGGAGCCAGAACAATTGTTATTTATTTTATCCCTGCAATATTGGCCGTTTATTGGTTAAACTAGACTCTACAACTTATTATTTTGAACAACTCCTTTTTAAATAAAAAAATGACACCAAAACACCCTTCAGAATCCCTGACGATATTAACTGATTTGGTTTTACCAAGCGAGACCAATCCTTTGAACAATCTTTTTGGTGGCGAATTATTAGCCCGTATGGATCGCGCAGCAAGTATAGCGGCACGCAGACATTCCCGAAGAATTGTAGTTACAGCATCCGTAAATCACGTTGCATTCAACAGAGCCATTCCGTTGGGAAGTGTCGTTACTGTTGAAGCTAAAGTTTCCAGAGCTTTCAAAAGTTCAATGGAAATATTCATTGACATTTGGGTTGAAGACAGAGAATCCGGTAATAAAACCAAAGCCAATGAAGCGATCTATACTTTTGTAGCAGTAGACGATACGGGAAGACCCGTTGAAGTACCCCAAATTGTTCCGGAAACCGAAATAGAAAAACAACGTTTTGAAGCTGCATTGCGACGCAAACAGCTGAGTTTAGTTTTAGCCGGAAAAATGAACCCCCATGATGCAACCGAATTAAAAGCGTTGTTCGTGTAAGAAGCAAAATACAACTGACTATTTTTAATTGATAAATAGATTTAAAATATTCTTGAAAGAGAAAATTTTAAATCAAAAAAGAAGTATTTTTACAAAACATATATTCAATATACAAATGAAATTATGGGATAAGTAATCATCCTGTCAGTTTCTTACAGTTATAAACCAATACAAATAGATGAAAGAAAAGGTAAAAGAGAAGATGAGTTCAGAGAAAGAATCTAAATTAAAAGCGCTACAACTTACGCTTGATAAATTAGACAAAACCTACGGAAAAGGGACAGTAATGAAAATGGGCGACAAAGCCATTGAAGAAGTAGAAACTATTTCTTCCGGGTCTTTAGGAATCGATTTGGCATTAGGAGTTGGAGGCTATCCAAGAGGTAGAATTATTGAAATATACGGTCCGGAATCTTCTGGAAAAACCACATTGACGCTTCATGCTATTGCTGAAGCTCAAAAAGCAGGTGGAATTGCAGCTTTTATTGATGCAGAACATGCTTTCGACAGAAACTATGCGGAGAAATTAGGCGTAGATATTGAAAACTTAATCATATCACAACCTGATAATGGAGAACAAGCGTTAGAAATTGCGGAGAACTTGATTCGTTCCGGAGCAATTGACATTGTTGTCATTGACTCGGTTGCAGCTTTGACTCCAAAAAGTGAAATTGAAGGCGAAATGGGAGATTCTAAAATGGGATTACACGCTCGTTTAATGTCTCAAGCACTGCGTAAATTAACAGGAACCATCAGTAAAACAAATTGTACAGTTTTCTTTATTAATCAATTAAGAGAGAAAATTGGTGTGATGTTTGGAAATCCAGAAACTACAACGGGAGGAAATGCATTGAAGTTTTATGCTTCGATTCGTTTGGATATTCGTCGTTCTACTCAAATTAAAGATGGAGATAACGTCCTTGGGAACAGAACCAAAGTAAAAGTGGTGAAAAACAAAGTCGCTCCGCCATTTAAAATCGCGGAATTTGACATCATGTATGGGGAAGGAATTTCAAAAACAGGAGAGATTCTTGATCTTGCTGTTGAGTTTGAAATCATCAAAAAAGCAGGATCTTGGTTCAGTTACGGTGAAACTAAATTAGGACAAGGTCGGGATGCTGTTAAGTCTTTGATTAAAGACAATCCGGAATTAGCGGATGAATTAGAAGAAAAGATTAAAGCCAGAATAAAAGAATTGGCAGAAGCATAAAAAGTAAAACCCGTCTCGTACCTAAAAAACGAGACGGATTTTTTTATTTTTACACGCAACCTTTTGTTGAAATTTTGATCTTTTGCAAAACAGCTTAGAATTCAATTAAGAAACTGAATTGTATAAATTTAAAAAATTAATAAATGAAAAAAATTGTGCTTTTTATTCTGTTCATTACAACCTTGACCGGATGTTCCATTGATAATGACAATCAAGATTCTTATAGCTTTGAAGTGCTGCCTATAGATAGCTATACATTACCCGAAAAATTCATATTGGGAAATACCTATGAGATAAAATTAAAATATACAAGACCAACCGAATGTCATTTATTTCAAGGGATTTATTATGACAAAAATTTGAATGTAAGAACCATAGGCATTCAAACGGCAGTGAATACTAGTCAAGTTTGTACGCAACAAATACCTTCACCATCAGAGGTTTCTTTTAATTTTTATGTAACCAATACCGGTTCTTATATTTTTAAATTTTATAAAGGGGAGAATGCTAATGGAGAAAATATCTTTGAAGAAGTAGAAGTTCCAGTCGTTATTAATTAATTCTTGAATAAAATTGTGCGGTTAGACCAATAAATTATTGACTGTAAAAAGCTATTAGGAGTTTACTTGATACATTCGAGTAGTTATCCGGATGCCGAAGAAATTTACAGATTTGAAGCAAATCCATTTTAGCACTAATGTGAGTACCGGCTTTAAATACCGAATTGTAAAATCATTTCAGATTAATTTTGAACCTATGGTAAAGTATCAAATAAATACTTTTTCAAACAACTCTGGTGACTTTAAACCGCTATTTATTGGATTGTATTCCGGGATCAGTTACAGTTTTTAAAATTTATTTAGAGTCGAAAGCAACTAATTGCTCGTAAATGATTTCGCGTACTTCTTCGCGAATTTGTTTCCTGTCTGCCCCTGTTTTTCCAAAAGTTTCCACATGAGAATGTATTTTTACCCGCATAAATCCTGGACTTCCTCCCCAAAAAGCATATGGAAATCTTTTTTTATTGTCTCCAAAAGTAATGGGAACAATGGGTATTTGATGCTCAATTGCCAATCGGAAAGCACCATCTTTGAAAGTGTCCAGCAAGACTGATTCATCACATGGAACACCACCTTCTGGAAAAATACAGATACTCAGTCCTTGATTAATTCTTTTTTGAGCGCGATTAAAGACTTCCATTTTACTTTTTGAAGAATTTCTATCCACCAAAATACAGGTTCTTTTATAGAAAAAGCCAAACAACGGAATTTTTGAAAGTTCTTTTTTACCTACAAAAACAAACGGATTTCTTGTCAGGACAAGCATCAGCATAATATCAGCCATGGAGGTATGATTCGCAACAATCATGTAACTTTTTTGGCACTCCATTGCTTGTGTTCTATCTATTTTATAATGAAAACCCATGCCAAAAAGAATGAATTTTGCCCAAATACGAGCCATCTTAAAAAAATAAGGATACCCGTTTTCCGTCAAAATAGACAGCACCAGAAAAGGAAACATCACCAATATAGGAATGGTCATCAAAATATAAAACCATATACGCCATAGCGCCCAGAAAATAATTTTTAATGCTCTCATAAGTTCAAAAGTAAGAAATCGGATGTTATGATACTCAAAAAATATTCTTGCGTTTTTCAACATATAAGTATTATAAGTTCTAATTTACTGCTCAATTATAATATCTTCGTTTAACCATCAAGGTTTTATTGACTTAAATGTCTGATATGGTTAAAAGAAATTACTAACACGATTTAAAGTAACTTGATTTTTATAATTTGCAAATTTGCGGTAAAAAATAAAAAACTTTGCGAACTTTGCGGTAATAGTTAAAAATCATAATGGCAAAAATACTTACAGGCGTTCAAAGTACCGGAACTCCGCATTTAGGAAACTTACTTGGTGCAATCATTCCCGCAATAGCACTATCAAATAAACCGGAAAACGAATCGTTTCTTTTCATTGCTGATTTGCATTCAATCACGCAAATAAAAAACGGCGAAACTTTAAGAACAAATACTTACAGTACTGCTGCTGCTTGGCTTGCCTGTGGTTTGAATGTAGATAAAGTCGTTTTCTACAGACAATCAGATGTGCCGAAAACAGCAGAATTATCGTGGTATTTGAGTTGTTTTTTTCCTTTTCAACGCTTGACATTAGCGCATTCTTTCAAAGACAAAGCGGATAGACTGGAAGATGTCAATGCTGGTTTATTTTCGTATCCAATGCTGATGGCGGCAGATATTTTATTATACGACGCCGAGTTTGTACCCGTAGGAAAAGACCAATTGCAGCATGTTGAAATCACTCGTGATGTAGCGTCCCGTTTCAACCACCAAATGGGAGAGACTTTCGTACTTCCCGTAGCAAAAATTCAGGAAGACAGTATGCTGATTCCCGGAACTAACGGCGGAAAAATGAGTAAATCAGCTAATAATATTATCAATATATTCTTGGATGATAAGTCCTTACGCAAACAGGTGATGAGTATTGAAACCGACAGCACGCCGCTGGAAGATCCTAAAAATCCGGATACGTGCAATGCGTTTGCCATTTATAAATTATTGGCAAATCAACAACAAATAGCCACAATGACCGCCAATTACTTAAATGGAAATTACGGTTACGGTCACGCCAAACAAGCGTTGTTTGAGTTGATTATAGAAACTTTCAAAACCGAAAGAGAAAAATACAAGTATTACATGAACAACCTTCCTGAAGTAGATGCTTTACTAAAAATTGGTGCTCAAAAAGCTTCGGCTGTTGCCAATGGAGTTTTGGCAAGAGTTAGAGAAAAATTAGGATTTGAGATGTAACAATCTTTTTTAAACCATATAAGTCATGTAAGTTTTTTTAAGTTTAATACTTTGCTATTGCTTAAATGACATATATGTTACAATTATATCGCGTTTATAGCATTCCTTTTTTAGTTTAATGACTAAAAAGGTTTTTTTTTAAATATCACTAAAAGTGGGTATTGTTTTTACTATTTTCATTTTATAGTTTTGATTAATCTTGTTTAAAAAAATAGCATTAAATTTAAATCTTAAAACTATGAAACAAAGCACAAAGCTACATTAGCAAATTTATACTTCTTTTTATTTTAGCAATAACGTTTAGCAATTGCCCAGTAGAGGAAGAAATGCTTGAAAATAAATTGCAACACAATGGAATTGATAAAGACAAAATTTCGCTGCTTCAATTCAAAAACGAAACAAAGCTCAATCCCAAGCAAATGCTATCCAATACAGCAGCTAAAAAAAACAATACAGCTAAAGAAACCAGGCGCTTTTCTGATTTTATAATTGATACGCTGGCAATAAAAAAACACGTTAGTCAAACTAATAAAACGACTTATACTTTTCGTATTTACCCATTGACAACAGTAGCGCAACCAAATGAAATATATAATCTGGTATATCATAAAGTCAACAATTCATGGGAAACCTCCATTTTTTACTTAAAGAAATTCCCGAAAAGCGATACTAAACAAAAATTATTTGAAAAAATAAAACGGATATATGAAGGAACCGTTGCTAATTCTTTGACATCAAAAACATCAAGTTTAGAAATGTGTAGTTATGAAACTACGAGTTATCATTGTACTGACCCAGGAATTTGTGACGGTTCAGGTAAATGTGATTTATGTAATTTGTGTGTTAGCACATCCGTGTCTTATGAATCTTGCTCTAGCGGAGGAGGTAGTGGCGGCGGAGGTTCATCTGACCCAGGCAATACTTCTGGTGGCGGAGGCACTGCGGATCCTTATGCTTACGCACCTAATTTTTATGACAATCCTGTATATGACGACCCAAACTATATTAATGCAGTAAAGAGGTCGTATGTTTGGACTAATTTAGGAGATGCAGGACAAGGTTTTTTTGCCAGTAATCAAGATAATATGAATGCTTTTAATCAAATAATTCAATATCAAATCGATGAAAATTGGTCGGACGAAAGTTGTGTTTTTGCGCAAGAAATGTTTAATTATTTATCTGAAAATAATTTTAACGGGATTATTGTTCCTGCAATTAATCAATTTGTTAAAGAAATGATTAATTCAATGGTAAATAATTATGGCTATTCTTCTGACGGATTTATGGGGGACACTGATTACGATAACATTGATTATTCTGGCCCTAAACAGTTGATTCCAAAGAGTATTATTCTGAACGATGGTTCTACACTAATAATAACCTTTGGAACCACTCAAAGCGACAATAAAAATTCAAACAATGAGGTTGCTGTAGATTTAGTTAATAGTATAAAATTTGCAATAAATTTAGCAAATAGCAACCTAGAAAATTCTAATAAAATAACCTCAATATATATTGCTGCCACAACAAATGGCACTCATTCCTCTACAAGTAATCATACAAGAGGCACTGCGGTTGACATAAGTAGAATAAATGGCACAAAAATGATAAATATAGGTAATAATATTCAAGTTAAAGCCCTGCAAGATGCTTTTGATAACTATCCATCAATCAGAGAGAATTTCGGGCCTTCTTTTAAACACAAGACATTTCCTAACGGATCTGTAAATCTGAATTGGCCTATTGGCGGTCACCAAGACCACATTCATGTATCAGTTCAAAGTTATTAATCCTTAAAATATAATTATGAAAAACATTATTTTACTATTATTTATTATAACAGCTTTAAGTTGTAAATCTCAAAACTTTGAAGCTAAAGAAGTAAACAATTTAGAATTAAATAATTTAATTGGAAATATAAGTTATTTTAAATCTTACGCTTTAACTGATAATTTAATCAATATCGTTATCACTAAAAACGAGGTAGGAAGCGCAAAAAATGCAGAATCAGGTGAAGTTTCCAATAATTTGTATTTATCAAAATGCGAATTTGGAGAACTGCCAATTTGCAAATTATATTTATTGGAGAATTTTATCAATATAAATATTGTAAAAGTATACGAGGATAAAAAAAACATTAAAATTGATATTACATCTGGAAATTTTAATCAACGTAAATCTAATACAATTTTAATCTCACTAAATTAATATGGCTCTTCGCCTAAATTAGTGGAATTGTATTTTTAGGCATTGCCTAAATAATACACCATTTTTATAAAATTATCTGGATTTCTATAACCTCTTGCTCTGGATCTTGCTAACTGCATCACGCTATTTAACCCCGATAGCGCGGATTTGCAATCCGTGCCCACAAAGTATGTAGACAACGTGAGAGAGAAAAATACAATTACTACCTCAATAAACCCGATAGGCGGATTTGCAATCCGTGCCCACAAAGTATGTAGACAACATAAGAGAGAAAAATACAATTACTACATCAATAATCTTAATGAAGTAGATGCTTTATTGAAAATTGGTGCTCAAAAAGCAGCAGTAGTTACCAATATTGTTTTGGCAAGAGTAAGAGAAAAACTAGGATTTGAAGTGTAAAAAATAATTACAATCCTATCAGGGTTTGGAACCCTGATAGGATTAAATCAAATCGCCTCAAACAATTTCCCCGGCAAAGGTCGTATCACGCCTTTCAATTCCATATTCAACAGCATTCCCGAAATTTTATAAATAGGAAAATCACAACGCAGAGCAATGATATCCATTAATTCTTTTCCAGTTTTTACCAGGTAATCGTAAACTTTTTGCTCGTCTTCCTCTAAGCTTACAAATAATTGTTTTTGTACGGGTTTGGATTCCTTCTGAATATCCCAATTCAAAATATAAACCAAATCGGCGGCACTAGTCAAGACATTTGCTTTTTGAGTCTTTATGAGGTTGTTGCAGCCTTGGCTATACTTATCTGTAACACGCCCCGGAACCGCAAAAACATCACGATTGTAATCATTCGCCATGTTTGCAGTGATTAACGATCCGCCTCTATCGGCAGATTCAATTACAATGGTCGCTTCAGACATTCCTGCAACGATCCTGTTTCTTCGCACGAAATTTTCTTTATCCGGATTGGAGGAACTCCAAAACTCAGTCATAAAACCACCGTTTTGCTCGACTTTAGCAACATATTTTTTATGGGTTTTCGGGTAAATTTGGTTTAAACCATGAGCAACAACACCAATGGTTTGTAGGTTATTTTCCATTGCCAATTGATGCGCCACAATATCGACACCGTAGGCAAATCCACTTACGATTATAGGATCGAGTGGAGCCAAATCTTCGATCAGTTTTCTACAAAATTCAGTACCGTACGAGGTAATTTGGCGCGTTCCTACAATGCTGATTATTCTTCTGTTTTTTAAATTGATATTTCCAGATGTGAATAATAAAAGTGGTCCGTCAATACAATGTTTCAACCGATCTGGATATTCTTCGTCCTGAAAATAAACCGCATTGATTTCATTTGCTTTTATAAACTCCAGTTCCTGAGTCGCTTTTTCGAAAACTGATTTATCTTTTAAATTTTTCAGCAAAACAGATCCTACTCCATCAATAGCAGCGAGTTGCGATGCTTTTGTATTAAAAACCGCTTCTGCTGTTCCAAAATGGGTAAGCAGTTTTTTGGCTATGATGTCGCCCACGCCCTCTATTCTTTGCAATGCCAATAAATAAAATAAATCCTGCTCTTTCATGCTAATTATTTGAGGGTGAAATGTATAAATTTTTATGCGGATTGTTAATAAAAATTGTAAATAAAATTTTGATACCTGTTTTCGTTGTATAACTTTGTGAGTATGAAAATCGAACTATACATCGCGCAGCTTTTATACCGTTATCAATGTGTAACCGTTCCGGGTTTCGGAGCTTTTTTGACCGAAATTCAATCGGCTAAACGGAACGAAAGCACGAACTCGTTTTCTCCTCCCAAAAAAATGATCGCTTTCAATGCTAATTTGAAAAACAATGATGGTTTATTAGCCAATCATATCGCTTTAGCAGAGAAAACGTCTTATGAATATGCCGTTAGTGCCATTCAATATGAAGTTTTTACTTGGAAAAAAACATTAGAAGAAAACGAACTTTTTTCTATCAAAAATGTAGGTGATCTTCATTTGAACGCGGATAAAAATATAGTTTTCACTCCATACGACCAAACGAATTACTTAACCAGCTCTTTTGGGTTGGCTCCCTTTGTTTCACCACTTGTAAAAAGAGCAATCTTCGAAAAAGAAGTAGAAGCAATTGAAGAAAAAGCAACCATCACTATGGTTCCTGAAACCAGAACAGCGAATCCATATTTAAAATACGCCGCTATTTTTGTGTTAGGATTAGGACTTGCGGGAAGTGTTGGTTATCCAATGTATCAAAATCAAATTGCCTCAGAAACGATTCTTGTAGAAACTGCCGTTCAAAAACAAGTTCAAAATAAAATTCAGCAAGCCACATTCTTCATCGAAAGTCCGGTTCCTGCTGTTACACTATCCGTAAAATCGACTATCGAAGCAAAAATGCCGTATCACATTATGGCCGGAGTGTACAGGGAAGAAAAAAATGCGGATAAAACACTGCGGATTTTAAATCGCTTAGGATATGATGCCAAGCGAATCGCTCCTAACCGAAACGGTTATTTTCCGGTTTTGTATGGCAGTTACGCCACATTTGCTGAAGCAGAAAAAGCAAAAAAAGAAATCAATGAAAAGCACAATCCAGAAGCTTGGATATTAATTCAGTCACTATAAAACAAAAACCCTATTCGTACCGAATAGGGTTTTTTAGTTTTAATACTTTCTTATTATTTAATTCAAACTCGCTTTGTACATTCTCGCTTCTTCCCAAGAAAATTTATGACCGTATTTCTCCATCAACGCATTCAGTGATTCTTCTTTATATCCTGCAAAAGCAGCTGCTAAATCCTGTATTTTATCCTCCGATAAAACCTCTGAAATTGAAACTGCTTTGGTTTGTATCAGCTTTACAAAATGGGTGTAAATCGTTTGTTTGGTCAGCACTCTGATAGTTGCAATATCCGCAATTGATTTCTTTTCGACCCACAATTCATAGGTTTCCTGCACCGTTGTTTTTTTAGGTACCGTTGTTTTTGCTTTTTTCGAAGTATAACGCTCTATGTCTTTATCATCGACAATCAAGGTTATATTTAATTCCTTGAATTGATTTTGTATGGCTTCTGTCTTGCGGATGATGTAATTTTTTATTTCTGAAGAGGTCAATTTTTCTTTCGAAATGGCTTCTCCTGCCACAACGGTTTCTATCAATAATTTGGCCTTCATTAAGCGTAAAACGGCTTTGGTTTGCAATTCTTCTAGCACGATTAATTCATCATAAAACGTTTTTACTTTTTTGATGCGCTTTACTTCTTCAATTTTCCAAAGAATTTCAAAAACCAGCTCGTCCATTGGTTTTAGGAAATAACTGAAAGCGGCTTGAATGCGTTCCGATACGTGATTCAAATCGACCGTTTCCTGACCAAAAAGGGTATTCAACTGCGAAATGAATTTTTTGGATGGATCTAAAAGCTGTTCAATGATTTCTGTTTGCTTTTTGGCCCAAACAGCGTGTTTGGATTTCTCTGAAATTTCTGATTTTTCGTTATAACTGAATTTATGATTGCGCCATTCCTGAGCCAAATCGTTCCAATCAAAGGTGTTTGTCAGATAGTTATGGATGAAATTTTTGGTTTCAAAATGCAAGGCATTCTCTAAAAACGAATCCGAAGCTTTGTTTAATGAGTAATCCATGACATCCTGATCGTTTGAAATGCCATTCATACGCAACGGAGATAGTAAAATAAGCCCTTCTAGTGAGCGCAAACGAGATAATGCCACATAAGCCTATCCGGGTAGAAAAACTTGCGAAACATCAAGTGCTGCTTTATCAAAGGTTAGTCCCTGGCTTTTATGCACCGTAATCGCCCATGCTAATTTGATGGGATAGTGCACAAAAGTTCCCAAAACCTCTTCATCAATTTCTTTAGTGGTTTCGTCTACTTTGTATCGAATGTTTTGCCATTCATATCTTTCAACTTCTATAGTTTTATTTTCTTCCGGAAAATGAACCAGAATTTCTTTACTCGAAAGGGATTTGATAACGCCCATTTTTCCGTTGAAATAGTGTTTATCAAAGGATAAATCATTTTTTACAAACATGATTTGCGCGCCCACTTTTAACTGCAATTGTTGTTCCACGGGAAATATCTTATCCGGAAAATCTCCGGTAATCTCCGGTTTATAAACCACCAGCTTTCCCTCCAGATCTTGTAAAGCCTGCGCGTTCATCGTATCGGCTTTGTTGTTGTGCGTGGTTAATGTGATGTATCCTTTATTTGCTTTTAAATCGAAATCGGGTTTTACATATTGGTTTAAGGTTTGAATGTCCTGCTGTGAAATCTCATTGTTGCGCAGGTTATTCAAAACCGAAATAAATGTATCGTCAGTCTGGCGAAAAATCTTGGACAATTCAATGTATAAAGGCGGATTTTGTTGCACGACGTGCGAATGAAAAAAGAATTTTCCTTTGTAATAGGTTTTCAGCGTACGCCATTCTTCGTCCCGAATGACCGGCGGCAACTGCAACAAATCACCAATATATAAGACTTGAACACCTCCAAAAGCAGTGTTGCGCTTGCGTACTGTTTGCATCATATAATCCATCGCATCCAGCAAATCCGCACGAAGCATACTGACTTCATCGATAATCAATAATTCCATATTGCGAATCACCGATTTCTTCAAACCACTCATTTTGAAATGCCTGCGCAAGGTAGCTTTGGTTTCAAATTTAGTACTTTCGGAAAATTGAGGTGATGAATTATCTGGAATAAATCCTCCAAACGGCAACTGAAACATGGAGTGAATCGTAACGCCTCCTGCATTTAACGCGGCAATTCCTGTTGGCGCCACCACAACGGTATTTTTGTGCGTGGTTTGGATAATTTCCCGTAAAAGTGTGGTTTTTCCCGTTCCTGCTTTACCGGTCAGGAAAATGGATCGATGAGTTTGATTGATGAATCGTATTGTATAAGCGGCGGCTTCTGAAATGGTTTGCATTAGGCGTGTATATATAAAGCTAAAGTATTGAAAATTAAAAACACTATTGGAATAATTGGAAAATATTTACGATTATAATTCGACTGTTTTTTAGCCCGGATAGCAGCGAAAATCCTCGAAATTTAGAAAAAACACTTGCTACACGAGAGATTACTTCACTATACTTTTATTTCAATTGGAGTTCAGTGAACTACGTTTATAGCGGATAACCGGGTATGGCTTCAAAAAAAAAGCCTTCAATCTAACTATAGACGAAGGCAATCTTTTGAATTAATAGTAAAAATTTATTTTTTAGCCGCTGCTGTTTCTTCCGTTTTTGCAGGAGCTTTATATTTATCGTTCAAGGCTTTGATAATTTCTTTTGTGATATCAAATTTATCTTCTGCGTATAAAATTGAGGCAGCGTCACCGGTTCCATAGATGTAGGCATATCCTTTTTCCTTACCGTAGGATTTAATAAATTTTTTCACACCACTCACCAGAGAATCCATTTCTTTTCCGCTTTCTTGCTGCAATTCCTGAGACAACGCTTGTTGTGCGTAGCTCAATTGTTGTTCTTTTTTTTGCAGTTCAGCTCCTTTTTGTTGTGCCCAAGCCTGCCCGTTAGCTTGTGCCTGAGCTTGGAAACCTGCTGCTTCTTGCTTGAATCGATTAATTTCAGCCTCTAGCTGTCTTCCTTTTTCTTCTGCTTTTGTCTTGTATTTTGCTTCAAGATCTTTGGCCTCTGTATATTCCTTCATTAATTCAGAAGTATCTACGTAAGCAGTTTTCACTTCCTTAACTTCTGCTGGTTTGTTACAAGCAACAATTGAAATTGATAATGCGATAATTACTAATGCTTTTTTACTCATGTTTTTAATATTTATTTTTTGGTATTGCGTTGCCAGTTCGCTAACGCTCGTGTCGTGAATCTTTGATTTCATTTTGATGAATTTCTAGTTTTGAGTATTGGTGACAAAAATATAAAAAAATAGATAGTATTGACATAAAGTTTGAAAAATGCTACTTTTTTATGATATAAGATTTTATTATTGTGATTCACAAATGCATAATCTATGACTATTAAAACCGAGCTTCATATCTTCTAAATAAACGAATTAGTTTAAAAATCCGATGATCACCTTCGATTTCATTAAAAAACACGCTTAAATACACTTAAAATGATTTTTAGATGTTTTTTAGGATGTAAATGTGTGAGGAATACTCAGAATTCTTCTTCGCTTCCCAATTTGATTGCAATCCAACAAAAAAGGCTTTTATATAATTCATTTTTCCGGTTTTGTATTTTTCCGAAAGCAAAGCAACATAAAACGAATCAAATTTCATGGGAAGCACTTGTACCAATTTCATTTCTTCTTTCTCGAAAAGCATTTTTATAGCCGTTTTAGAAAAATGCCAAAAATGAATTGGCACATCATAAGCGGCCCAAAACGTTCCGTAATGTTTTGCATCGAAGGATTTAAAATTTGGAACAGCAATAATTAAAGTTCCATTAGGTTTTAATAATCGTTTGAGTTCTTTGATTTGGTTTTCCAAATTAGGAACGTGCTCCAAAACATGCCACATCGAAATGACTTCAAAAGAATGATTGTCTAATTCACTGGTTTCGCCAACAAATGAAACGCCTTTCTTTTTGGCAATTGCTTTTGCTTTTTCACTTGGCTCTACTCCTATGGTATGCCAACCGTTTTCTTTGGCAACATATAAAAAATCCCCTGTTCCGGCACCTATATCTAAAATACTCCCTTTGTTGGATTGCAATGAATTGATTAAATTCAGTTTGTTTTTTAGCGCGATGCTTTTTACAAAATGATACGCTTTTTCAAACAAGGATCGCTTACTGTCTGTATGGGAAATGTAATCCACACTTTCATAATACTTCCCTAAATTTTCTAAACTGGGTTGTGGAGACGTAATCAGCATATCTAATTTGGCGTCATGATACAAGTTAAAAACCTCCTGAGAAACAGAATAATCTTTAACGGTTAAAAAAGGCTGTTGGTTTGAAATGTTCATTAATTAATAGTCTTTTATATTTTTAATTTTAAACAAAACCCTGAAAACACATACGAATGCTTTCAGGGCTGAATTATTTATTTTTATGATTCTTTAATAATTCCAAGGCTTCACAGCGTAGTTTCACGTGGAACAAATTTTAGTGTTCCGTGTTCAGAGGCGGTATTCAGTATAAATCGACAATTAAACTGATCACTATAAACTGAATACTGATCACTTCCTAACGTCCCATATAAATCAACAACACCGAAACATCACTTGGTGACACACCGCTGATTCTTGATGCTTGCGAAATGGTAACAGGACGAATCTTGCCTAGTTTTTGTTTCGCCTCAATTGACATGGACTTAATTTTATCATAATCAAAATTTTCAGGGATTTTAACATCTTCTAAACGAAGTAACTTATCAGCATTATTTCTTTCTTTTTCTATGTAACCAGAATATTTCACTTGGATTTCGGCTTGTTCTAAAATTTCTTGATCCACATCATTGGCGGCAACATAAGCTACTACTTTCTCGAATTTCATCATGTCCTCTAAATCAATTTGCGGACGAGAAAACACTTTGAACATCTTATCACCTTGCGAAATCAGCGCCGTCTCTTTTGCTTCTAAAACAGGATTTGCTTCCGCAACCGAAACACTCGTTTCTTTGAAGAAAGCCACCATTTTTTCGGATTCATTTAGTTTGTGTTCCATTCTGCGCAAACGTGCTTCTGAGGCTAAACCTATTTCATGTGACATGGGAGTTAACCTAAAATCGGCATTGTCCTGACGCAACAGCGTTCTATATTCTGCTCGAGACGTAAACATTCTGTATGGTTCTTCAGTTCCTTTCGTAATTAAATCATCAATTAAAACTCCGATATAGGCTTCGTCTCTTTTTAAAATTAAGGGTGCTTTTTCATGCACTTTCAAATGCGCATTTATTCCGGCCATCAGTCCTTGAGAAGCTGCTTCTTCATATCCTGTAGTTCCGTTTATTTGACCAGCGAAATACAATCCTTCAATAAGTTTTGTTTCCAAAGTATGCTTCAATTGCGTCGGCGGGAAATAATCATATTCAATTGCATATCCCGGACGAAAGAATTTTACTTTTTCAAATCCTACAACAGAACTCAATGCCTTGAATTGAATATCCTCAGGAAGCGACGTTGAAAATCCATTCACATAAACTTCACAAGTATTCCATCCTTCTGGTTCTACAAACAGTTGATGTCTTTCTTTATCCGCAAAACGATTAATTTTATCTTCAATCGACGGACAATATCTTGGCCCAAGACTTTTTATTCTACCGTTAAACATTGGCGAACGATCAAAACCTTCTCTCAAGATATCGTGAACTTCAAGAGAGGTATAGGTCATATGACACGATTTTTGATGAATCAACGGTGAGGTCACATCTGAATAGGAAAATTTATCCGGCTTCGCATCTCCTTTTTCTTCATTCATTTTTGAATAATCCAAAGATCGTCCATCAACTCTTGGAGGCGTTCCTGTTTTCATTCGTCCTGATTGAAACCCAGCAGCAACTAAATCTTCAGTAATTCCATGTGCAGCACTCTCGCCTGCTCTTCCACCACCAAATTGTTTTTCGCCAATATGAATCAATCCATTCAGGAAAGTTCCATTAGTCAACACAACCGACTTAGACCGAATCTCTACTCCTAGCGAAGTTCGGATTCCTTTTATTTTTCCGTTTTCAATAATCAAACCTTTCACCATTTCCTGATAAAAGTCAAGATTTGGAGTTCCTTCAAGCATCATTCTCCACTCCTCGGCAAAACGCATTCGATCACTTTGAACACGCGGAGACCACATTGCAGGACCTTTGGATTTGTTCAGCATCTTGAACTGGATTGCAGTTCTATCCGAAACAATTCCAGAGTACCCCCCAAGCGCATCAATCTCGCGTACAATTTGTCCTTTAGCAATTCCACCCATAGCTGGGTTGCATGACATTTGGGCAATATTCTGCAAACTCATTGTTACCAGTAAGGTTTTAGAACCAAGATTTGCAGCAGCGGCAGCAGCCTCAGAACCGGCGTGTCCTGCGCCCACAACTATCACATCATATTCATTTAAAAACATCTTCTTTATAATTTAATCCGTATTAAGGATTGTGATTTTGAAATCTATTTTATTGTTCCACGTGAAACATTATATACTCAATTTTCAAATCTAAACTAAATGTTCCACGTGAAACACTTTAGATTAAAATAAAGAAAACACTATTGTTTCACCTAAAACATAGCGATTTTTTCATCTTCTTTACTACGCATTAAAAGCTCCTCCGACTCTCCTTTGTCTTTGTAGCCACAGTAATGTAAAATTCCGTGAACTAAAACGCGTTTTAATTCTTGCTCAAAAGAGACATTGAAATCAGCGGCATTGTCTTTCACTCTTTCGACAGAAACAAAAATATCACCGTGCAACTCATTACCCATAGAATAATCAAAACTAATTATATCTGTTAGCGTATCATGATTCAAATATTCTACATTGATTTTATGTAGATACTCATCATCACAAAAGATGTAATTAATCTCTCCTTCTTTCTTGTTTTCTGAAGTAATAACATTTTCCAACCAAGCTACAACAGCTTCTTCGTTGTCTAAATTAAAGTCGGTTTCGTAATTAAAATTGATCATTTTTTATTAAAATATTCTTGAACTTTTTGATTAAAATTCGAGCGTAAAGGTAAGGATTGTCTATTTAATATTTCTATGCTATTCAAATAATCTAATAAAGCTGCCGGAAGCACATTAGATGGGTTTTTAAACTCCTTTTTATTGGTTTCGGATTGGCGTTTCTTTTCTTCACCTTGTTGCTGAATAGCGGAATTTAATTTCAACAATTCCTGTTTCACATTCAATATCTTTTGAAGCGTTTCGTTCTTAAAACCTTTGTTTAATAATTGCTTTTCAATTTGCTTCATTTGTTCCAAAGCGCTTTGTCCATTACCAACCAATCCTTGTTTATTTAATTCGTTTTGCAATGCTTCCCTTAATTGCTTTTGTTCTTTGTAAATTTCCATTATAGCTTGTGCATCACCTTCTCCGCCCTCACCCTTTTGTCCCGGTTTTCCTTGATTTCCTTGTTTACCATTTTGTCCTTTTGGACCGTCCCCATACTTATCTACTTTCTTAATTCCGTCTTTCATTTTCTCGCCAAGACCTTCTTGTTTTTTAATAATATCCGGCAATTGCATTCCTTGTCCTTGACCTAGCTTCGGTTTCCCAGAACCCATTCCTGACATTTGCATTTGCATATTGTAAAGCATGTCACTGAGAAAATCTGCTAGTTTGTTAGCCGATGAAATCGAATATTGTTGGTGAGACAAACCTTTTGGAACTTGAGCGTCGGTTAAACTGGATAACGATTTGTCGACGTTGTAAACTACATTACCAATTTCTTTGGTAATATCCTCCGCAATTTTAGGATTACGCAAGGACATCGCAAATAAACTATCGTCAACATGCTTGAACTGTTGCTTTAAATCCTGTTGAATTTTTATGTTTTTATTGAACGCTGGAGACCCTGATTTATGCCTTTTGAACTGATTCATCAAATCTTCCTGTGACAAAGAAAAAGCTAATAAATTGTCTGCGATTTGTCGCAACATGACAACATCTTCCTGCAACTGTTCCATATCTCCTTTATCCAAAGTTTGCGCCATTTTTTGCGCCATCTCTTTCATCTTTTTAGAAGCACTTTTTTGGTTTGGTTTGGCTTTATCCTTTTTATCTTTCTTCAATTCCTCAGAAGCTTTCTTTAAATCATCAACAATGCTTTTTTCTTTAGCTTCGTCATTTGGTAAATCCAATGGTGATTTTAATTCCTTATTTTCTTTTTCCAAATCATTTAAATCTAATTGAATTTTATCAAACTCCGCATTAATATCTTCCTGTTTATCCAGTTTATTTTCATTTTCATCATCAGATAATTTGTCTAGTTTTTTAGAAAGCTTGTCCAGTTTTTCACCTAACTGTTCCGCTTTCTTTTCAACATAAAATCTCTTAGTCAACTCTACCAACTGTTCTAAATTCTTAGTTTGGTTTTTACTGTTTTGTTTAAAATTATCCAACTTGGTCAACAACTCTTCATTCTGGATTTTATCGTTCAGTTCTTTCAACTCGTCTAAAAGCTTTTGGTTTTTTTCCAATTCTTTTTCCGATTTGTCCATTCGGTTTTGAAGCACTTCTTTTAATTCATCTTTTTTATCCGTTTTGAATTGCTCCAAGTTGTCATTCATTTTTTTTGTAAATTCTTTCATCATCTCATCCTGTTTCATTTGACGCTTGATAAAATCATTTACTTTTTGCTGATCTTTGAAATCCAAATTTTCTTTCTCTTTTCCGGTTTTTTGCAACTTTTCTATATCGGCCATTTGCTTGTCCTGGTTTTTTAAAGACTTCTCTAAACTGTTAATGTTGTCGTTTTGCTGCTGCAAAATTTGATCTTCCTTTTCTTCATCTGTCGAAACACGATTAGTGAAGACCATAGACTTCGTACTTTTAAAATTGTGAATCGCATCATTATCAAAAACTTCAAAATAATACTCATAAGAAACCCCTTGCTCCACCGGAAGATTACTTGGAAACGAAAATACGAATTGGTCAAAAGAACTTTTCTTAATAGCAATTGTTCCACGTTTGGCAGTTTGCGGTTTCTCTATTTCGTAATAAACAATCTGAAGTTTAGACAAACCATAATCATCCGTGATTTGGCCTAAAACATAGTTCTTAGCAATCTTCAAACTGTCCGGTGTATTGTTCACATTGATCGTTGGGAACTGATCTTTGATAACTGTAAGCTGATAATTGAGTTTTTCGTGGTTTTTTACCTTATCATTTGAAGTAAATATTTGATAATCTGTATTTTGAAGTATATTTTTAGATAAAATAAAGGAGTTTTCTGTTTTCGAAAAAGAAGATTTGGAAATTCCGCTCATCCACGCAATATTTTGGGTCGCTTGAGTTTCTATTTTCCAAGTTACACGCGTTCCTTCAGGAATAACAGCATTTCCAGTTCCATTTATAGTTTCTGCTTTTTTATTCAAATATGAAGGAAAGTTCAATTGCATTTCGAAATTAGCAATCAAAGGAACGGTTATCACTTTCAATTCATAATCCGGAGAAGAAATAGCATTTCCCTCCACGTGAAACAAAATATTTCCTGAAGGCTTTGCCATCTTAAATTGAAATTCTCCAGCTTTCAATGATTCCATGAAATAACTTTCATCGCCAATGAAAATCATTGCATTCTCCGGAGCTATCTTTCCTTCGGTTTTAATGCGAAGGATAAAATCCTTTCCTTGCTCGGTTTGTAAATTCGAATTTAAAACAACGAATTTAAAAGGAGCCGGTGGCAAAAAAGCCGAATTGAAATGTACTACTCTATTCAAACTTTGAGAAATCATGCTGCTGTTTCCAGAAAAATAAAAGAAAGCATATAACAAAATTGGAATTAAAGCCAAAGGAAAATACTTTCTGTTAACATTATAATTTATGGCGTTACCAAAAGGAATTGGTTGCAATGCATTGGCTTTTTGTTCAATCGAAGCAGCTAATAACTCCGATTTACTTTGATGAATATCCGAATCTGCCAATTGTAAGAAATTTGTCAACTTATCACTCACTTCCGTAAAATGATTTCCAATAATTTCCGAAGCCTGATTGTAATCGATTCCTTTTTGAAGTTTGAATAATTTAAAAATGGGAAACAAAATAAAACGGAACAACAAATAGACTTCTACTCCAATGAAAGTCGAAAATAAAATGGTTCTTCCTATTGGCTTGAGCCAAAGAAAATATTCTACAAAAAGCGTAAAAAAGAAATACAACAATCCTAAACCGACAAAGAAAATAGTTCCCCGTATCAATTCGTTGGTATAAAACTTCCTGATGAAAGCTTTTAATTTTAGATAAATAAATTCCTGAGTTTCCAAAATTTATGCTTTGTTTGTTGTAACCAATAAAAGTAATAATTTATATGCTGGCAATTATCCAAATTCCAAAATATCTGAATCAAAGATTGAAGTCTCTTGGCAAACAGAATCAACGTTTTTACCGCTAATTCGCTAATTTTTATAAAAAAATCTATATTAAATAAACCACTTGATGTAGAATTGCACTAATTAACATCCTAAAATACAAAATTTAGTTTTTCTAAAAATAAATTTGCGGATTTGCGGTTCTTTTAAAAACTGATGTGTTTGCCTACTTGAATTTGTATCTTTGCAAAAAAAATACAGCAATGTCTAGACAAGTTCGGGTGCGTTTTGCACCAAGTCCAACGGGACCTTTACATATTGGCGGAGTTCGTACCGCATTATTCAATTATTTGTTTGCCAAAAAAAACAATGGTGTCTTCTTCCTGAGAATTGAAGATACGGACCAAAATCGTTTTGTTCCCGGAGCCGAAGAATATATCATGGAAGCGCTAGAATGGTTAGGAATTGCACCCGATGAGACTATTGGTAAAAACGAAAAATTTGGTCCATACCGTCAAAGCGAAAGAAAAGAATTGTACCAACAATATGCTGCTGAATTAATCAATTCTGAAAATGCGTATTATGCTTTTGATACAGCCGAAGCATTGGATTCAGCAAGAAAATTAGAAGAAGATCAAGGGAAAACTTTTATTTACAATCATACTAACAGAGAGAAACTAGATACCTCCTTAGTGATTTCTGCAGATGAAACTGCTAAAAGAATTGCTGATGGAGAACATTATGTCATCCGTTTTAAAACTCCAGTGAATGAAACCTTGCATCTGCATGACATAATTCGTGGCGATGTGAAATTTGAAACGAATCTTTTAGACGATAAAGTATTGTTCAAAAGCGACGGAATGCCAACGTACCATTTGGCTAATATTGTGGATGATCATTTAATGGAAACATCACATGTAATTCGCGGTGAAGAATGGTTACCATCAATGCCTTTGCACGTTTTGTTGTACAGAGCATTTGGTTGGGAAGCACCGGAATTTGCACATTTACCATTGATTATGAAACCTGTTGGGAACGGAAAATTATCCAAACGTGACGGTGACAAAATGGGATTTCCTGTATTTCCATTAGATTGGAAAACTACAGAAGGCATTTCATCGGGTTACAGAGAAAAAGGATTTTTCCCGGAAGCCGTAATCAACTTTTTAGCATTATTAGGTTGGAACGATGGAACCGAAAAAGAATTATTCTCGCTGGAAGAATTAGTGGAAGCATTTGACTTGAACAGAGTTCATAAAGCTGGAGCTAAATTTGATCCAGAAAAAAACAAATGGTTCAATCACCAGTATTTAATCAAGCAGGAAGATGCAACTTTGGCGAAAGCCTATACTCCTATTTTAGCTGAAAAAGGTTTCTCGACTGCGCTCGAAATGACAAAGTTGACCAAAATAGTTTCTTTAATCAAAGAACGTGCGGATTTCGTTTCAGAATTTTGGGAAATGAGCGATTTCTTTTTTGTGGCTCCAACAGCCTATGATGAAAAAGCAAGCAAAAATTGGAAAGCAGAAACTCCGGCATTGATGCAAGAATTAATTTCTGTTATAGAAGAAATCACCGATTTCACTTCGATGAACACAGAAACAATTGTCAAAGATTGGATGACAAAAAATGAAATTGGAATGGGAAAAGTAATGCAACCGTTTCGATTGAGCTTGGTTGGCGCACTGAAAGGTCCTCACCTATTTGATATCGTTGAAGTAATAGGAAAAGACGAAACGATTAACAGAATTCAAAAAGCAATTGCTACTCTTTAAAACTAATAAAGCTTCTAGTCTCTTGTAGGCTAGAAGCTTTATATTTTATACAATTCACAAGTAAAATTTTACAAATAAATTATCATATTTCCGTTTAGTATTCCAGGATTTCCTTTGAAGTTGACTCCTAAATTCTTGTTGTTCCATTTTTAAAGCATATTATTGACTCCATATTGATAGGAAACATTAGCACTAAAATGACGAACGCCAAAAGTGATTCTAACAGTTGGATAACAATTAAAATTTGAAATTTCCCTAATATCTTTAGCTAATAAAGTTATTCCGCAAATAACATTGTTTTTCTCCGTGTTATTTGTATTTAATTTTCTATTTACCGTGTAACACGGGTCCAAACTCAATACTCAAATGATTTTCAATAAGCCTGTAACACATTTGTAAAGACACTTGAGCTGATGCTAATTTATAATTTACATCTTCATTAACTGAAGACAAACTGTTTGTTGCTACAGAAAAATTATTTTCGCTAAACTGAATTACATACACCATATCCCAATTATTATAAAAATTTCCTCGAATAGAAAATTCTGCATTCCAACCCAGTCCTTATTTAGTTTAAAATTATTTGTGTTAAAGGTAAATTGATTCTCTCCAAAAATAATACCTACTCTATTGGAATCCCGGTATTTGTATTGGGTTAAAGTGCTTATTGAAATAAAAACACAAGCTAAAGCAAACAAAATCTTTCTCATATTATTTAAAATTTACAAGAACAAACCTAAAGATTTTTTGTAAATTGTCGGATATTTATTTAACTAAAAAAAACATTATGAACATTCCATTAATAGTACTCTTAGTAGTTGGATTTTTTATTTTACTTTCCTCTTTTTTTACTGTCATACAGCAAACAGCTGCAGTAGTAGAACGATTTGGAAGGTTTTTAAACATTAGACAATCAGGTTTACATCTAAAAATTCCTTTAATAGACCGAATTGCCGGTCGCGTTAATCTTAAAATACAGCAATTAGACGTTATAATTGAAACAAAAACCAAAGACAATGTTTTTGTGAAACTAAAAGTTTCGGTTCAATTTATGGTTATCAAAGAAACCGTTTATGATGCTTTTTATAAACTGGAATATCCACACGATCAAATAACATCTTATGTGTTTGATGTGGTTCGTGCCGAAGTTCCAAAGCTAAAACTGGATGATGTTTTTGAAAGAAAAGACGATATCGCCATTGCTGTAAAAAGAGAATTAAATGAAGCCATGACTACGTATGGTTATACGATTATCAATACATTGGTAACAGATATCGATCCGGATATTCAAGTGAAAAATGCGATGAACAGAATTAATGCAGCTGATAGAGAAAAAACTGTTGCGGGATTTGAAGCCGAAGCCTCCAGAATTAGAATTGTAGCTAAAGCCGAAGCCGAAGCAGAAAGTAAACGATTACAAGGACAAGGTATTGCGAACCAAAGAAGAGAAATTGCTAAAGGTTTAGTAGAGAGTGTAGATGTTTTGAACAGAGTTGGTATCAACTCCCAAGAAGCTTCAGCATTGATAGTGGTTACACAACATTATGATACGCTACAAGCTATTGGAGCAGATTCTAATTCTAATTTAATTTTATTACCCAATTCACCTCAAGCAGGAAGTGACATGCTGAATAACATGATTGCCTCTTTCAGCGCTTCCAATCAAGTGGGTGAAATGATGAAAAAAGGTAATAGAAAACCAAATCCTAAAAAAGAAAATAAAACGGATTATCAATTACCTGAAAAACCAGAAGCTCCGGAAACGGAAGAATAATTTAAATTCAAATCATAAAAAAAGAGGCTCATCAGCCTCTTTTTATTTTTTTTATCCACTTGATCACAAATGGTAATGCAATGGTCAATAGCGATCCGTACGAACCTGAAAATGCATTTAAGGATGATCCTATGACACCACTCACAATATTTGAGGGGGTTAAACTCTCTTTTGTTTTTTGAAAACCATACGCTAATTTTTGATAACTGATTTCTTTTTCAATCCTTAAAATTTCCAGTTCTCTTTCAATTTGAGCATAGGATGAATATTTTTTGGTTTCCATAAATTAGTCGTTAAAAAAGATTTCTGAAAATTTCTCTAAAATAGGTCCTTCAATAATTCTATCTTTAATAGTAAATAAAAGCATTGTCAGTACAAGATAAATTCCACCAACTATTAAAAACCCATAAGCATAACTATCTAAAGCTATTCCAATAGCAAATGCTGCCGCAACAGAACAAAACAATAAAACCATACTAAAGCAAAGTAAAATCAAAGACATTTTTATGATCATTGTCGTTGATTTCATTGCAAGCTTAAAGCCTCTTAATTTATAATAAGCAGCGGTAGCTTCCAAATATTCTTTAGCCTGTTCTTGAATGTTTTCTGTGTTTTCTTTTAGTTCTTCAAAAGCCATGTACTTATTTTTAGATTTTAATACTAAATTAAATCAAAATTACTTTTGAAGTTTGGCGTTTTGAGATTTTAATTCCGCCAATTTTTCTTCTAAGAAAGAAATGACATCATCCGTCTTGTGACTCATATTAGACACTAGCTCCTCATAAGTTCCTTCCAGATCGTATTTAGCAAGCGAAAACTTATCTTTCAATTCTAAAGATACACTATCAAATCTGTTTTTTAATTCATTTTTAGCATCCTCAAAACCATCTTTAAATTTTTCTCTAGTTCTAGAGCCTTTATCCGGAGCGAATAAAATTCCTACTCCTGCACCTATAGCTACACCTGTTAAAAGAGCCAATACTGTATTTCCTGTATTATTCGACATGATTCTTACTTTTATACGTTCGTTTTATAAAGATACATATTTATAAACAACAACCCGTTAACAACTCGTTAAAGTGTAATTATACAAGACCAAAAGCAAATAAAAGCAAGCTCTTGTGTGTTTTTTTAAATTCTATAAAAGATGTTGTTTATGCTATAAAAGACGTTTAAAATCAATATATGGATGTTGTTTTCGATTAGATAAAAATATTAAAAAAAGTATTTCTATAAAAAATTACTATACCAATCAAAAATCCTCTAAAAAGAGGATTTTTGATTGGTAAAATCTATTTTAGCAATATGTTCTTAAAATGTAAGATCATTTAATACCTGTAGCACTTTATCGTTTTTTTCATTATTTTTCATTTCTGAAAGTTGTGATTGAAAAAGACTAAAATTACCGCCGTCCTTTTGTAAGTTTTCGATAACTAAAATTCGAACCGCTGCCAATTGGCTTTTCAATGACATCGAATATAATTTTGTTAAAGACTCTTCGTCAATATCTTTTATATTAACCTTATCAGAATGCAGTAAAATCAAATTAGAAAACAATAACGAGTTATTATCATTCTTAATATTTTTGACAATAGTCTGAATAATTAAACTGTAATTATCTATACTTTTTATATTAGTCACAATGTTGTTTAAAATCAAATTGGCATTGTTTTCATCCTTTTCTTTTACATATTTATTGATTTCTTTTTGCGTGTTCATCAATAAATTTTCTTCTTTTTTGCCCTTTTCTTCCCAAGCATCTTTTAATCCAACGGTTTTATTGAAGACAATTTTGCCTTCAGTTGAATCTTTATCCACATTGAAGTAACCCAATCGTTGAAACTGAAATTTATCTCCGGATTGTACCGTTGCCAAACTTGGTTCTACAAATCCTTTTACAATTTGTAACGAACCAGGATTCATAAATTCCAAGAAATTTTTCTCTTTGTGACTGTCTGGCGCTTCATCGATAAACAAGCGATCGTAGAGCCGAACTTCCGTCTCTAGAGCGTGTTGTATAGAAACCCAATGCAGGGTTCCGGCCACTTTTCGTTGACTGGCTTCGCTCCCGCTCCCGCTCCTGCTGTCTTCATCATACGTTACATGAATTTCAGTAATATTACCCGCAGCATCTTTTACAACACGCTCTCCTTTAATAATATAGGCGTTTTTAAGACGTACTTCTCTGCCTAAACTCAATCGGAAAAATTTGGCAGGAGCCTCTTCTAGAAAGTCTTCTTTTTCAATAAATAATTCTCTTGAAAAAGGAACTTTCCTAAATCCTGCTCTTTCATCTTCCTGATTGTTTTCGGCTTCAAGCCATTCTTCTTTGTCATCCGGATAATTTGTGATGACTAATTTTATAGGATCTAAAACCGCCATAACTCTTGGAGCCGTTTTATTCAAATCTTCACGCAGGCAAAATTCCAAAAGTGAAAAATCAATTATATTTTCTCTTTTGGCAACACCAATACTATCACAAAACTTACGAATAGAAGCTGCGGTATATCCTCTTCTTCGCAATCCTGAAATTGTTGGCATTCTAGGATCATCCCAACCGTTTACAATATTTTCCTGTACTAATTGCAACAGTTTTCGTTTGCTCATTACCGTGTAGTTCAAGTTCAAACGGGCAAATTCATATTGTTGTGGTCGTACTTTTGAATCATCATAAATTTGGGCTAAAAACCAGTTGTATAGTTCTCGGTGCATTACAAATTCTAACGTACAAATCGAATGCGAAATTTGTTCTATATAATCACTTTCTCCATGCGCATAGTCATACATTGGATAAATATTCCATTGATTGCCTGTCCTGTGATGGTGACGGTGTAAAATACGATACATCAATGGATCACGCATCAACATATTAGTAGATGCCATATCAATTTTCGCACGTAAAACATGACTTCCTTCCGGAAAATCTCCATTTTTCATTCCTTCAAATAAAATGAGATTTTCTTCTATAGTACGGTTTCTGAAAGGCCCATCTACACCTGCTTGTGTTGGCGTTCCTTTTTGCAATGCCATCTTTTCCGAGGATTGGCTGTCTATATATGCTTTTCCCTTTTTAATCATCAAAATTGCCCAGTCATACAATTGCTGAAAATAATCAGAAGAATACAATTCCTCGGTCCAGTTAAATCCCAACCATTTTAAATCTTCTTTGATGGCGTCTACATATTCCTGTTCTTCTTTAGCAGGATTGGTATCATCAAAACGCAAGTTAACCGGTGCATTGTACTTTAATCCTAAACCAAAATTCAAGCAAATTGATTTAGCATGACCAATATGTAAATAGCCATTAGGCTCCGGCGGAAAACGAAAACGTAATTTATCTTTAGGAAAACCGTTAGATAAACTGTCTTCAATGATTTGTTCTATAAAATGGAGCGATTTTTCTTCAGTTGACATTTTTTTGTTTTATTTTAGCAAAGATAAAAAAAGTTTGAGGTTAAAGGTTTAAAGTTTCCATAGAAACCTTTGAAAAATTAGCAATTCCTCTTTACATTATACGCTTTACACACAAAAATAAAATAATGGGAATTATAAAACTTAAAAATATCCGCACCTACTCCTACCACGGTTGCTTGATCGAGGAAGGAAAAATTGGGTCAGACTATATTGTAAATTTAGAAGTTAAGACTGATTTGAGAAAATCCAGTGTCACGGATGATTTGAAAGACACGGTGGATTATGTGCTCTTAAATCATATCGTTGTAGAAGAAATGGCGATTCGTTCAGACCTATTAGAACATGTGGCACACCGAATCTTAACGCGAATCTTTGAAGAAATTCCGGAAATTTCCAGAATTATTGTGGCGGTTTCTAAACTAAACCCCCCTATTGGTGGTGATGTTGAAGCAGTTACTATTGAATTGGAAGAATATAGAAGCTAAATTAAAAATATTTTTTAAAACTTTTAAACTTTAAACTTTTAAACTTTAAACTTTTTGAGTACTTTTGCCGTCCATTCAACAGGGCGTCGTGGCCGAGTGGCTAGGCTGGGCTCTGCAAAAGCTCCTACTCCGGTTCGAATCCGGACGATGCCTCTAAAACCTTCAAAGCAATTTGGAGGTTTATTTATGTCTAATTTTTAGGAAAAATTAAATAAATATAGGTTCGAATCCGTCCTGAAGCTTCGAGAGATGCCTCTAAAACCTTCAAAGTAATTTGGAGGTTTTTTTATGTCTAATTTTTAGGAAAATTAGGGTTCGAATCCGGATAAAATATAAAACCTTTAAAACACTTTAGTTTTTTTTGACTCAAATTTTTACCATTAAGAAACTACATTTTATTAAGACTTAAGACTTAATTTTTCTTAATTTCTTAATGGTTTAAAAAAACGTAATAGACTTTAATTATCTATTTTATCAAATGCTTTTTTTACCAATTCTTTTTCTTCCGGAAACCAACCTTGGGTGATCAAAACCATCCCAAAAACCATCATTACAATACTGATTCCTTTTTTAATTTTAAGGATGTTATTAGGGGTAAGTTTTGTTTTTAATTGTTTAGCTAATCCAATTTTGATACAATCTATAAATAAATAGGTTCCAATAACTGCAATAAAAAAAGTGACCATTCTAAATGTTTGCATTTCTAGTTTTGGTCCTACTGAAATAATAATAGCCAACCAAAAACCAAGTACACCTATATTGATAATATTTAACAAAAAACCTTTTATAAAAAGGCTTAAATAATTTTTTTTAACTATTTCCTTATCGATAATGTCTGTATTTATTTTCTCTTCTTTTTTTAATTGCAGGAAAGAAATTACACCATAAGCGAGCATCAACACACCTCCAAAAATAAAAAGTGCTGGTTGGTCTTTTAAACTTTGAATTAACCGGTAACTGCCTAAATAAGCAATTCCGATGAAAACAATATCTCCTAAAATTACGCCTAAATCAAATATTAAAGCCGCTCTAAATCCTTTTATAATACTTGTTTCCAGTAAAATAAAAAAAACAGGGCCAATCATAAAACTTAAGAAAATTCCCCAAGGAATACCAGCTAGAATATCGTTTATCATTAAATATCTAAATTTATTGGTATGAAAAATAAACTAAAATACTAATTTTTCTCTAAGATAGTTCCACCAATAAAAATATTTTGGTTAATCTGTTTTGGTTTTCCATAGATAAAAATTGAGCCTCCAGCTTTTACTTTTGCATCCACTAATATTGTGGCATGAATTTCTGATTGTCCTCCTGCAGTAACACTTATGGTTGTTTGAGAAGTCTCTAAATCCTTAGCATTAAGAATTCCGCCCGAGGTAATTACAACATCTTGATTTTTGGCTCTACCGGATACTGAAACTATTCCTCCTGCATTCGCTTTCACTTCTACTTTATCAACATCAATTTCTAACTTTATTTCGCCTCCAGATTTTGCATTTAAATCTAATACTGTTTGTTTAAAATCAGAGTCACTTGATACATAACTTCCCTCGCTTACAGCAATACTTTGCAAGGTTTTAAAATATAACTTAACTTTAATATCATCTCCAGATAATAATTTAGGGAAAGGCATTCTGATTTTTAATTCACCGTTCTTATTCACCGTTTCCACTTCATCTGCACGAGCACCGGTTATAATAATTTTGTTTTCTGAGGCTGCAATTAATTTAACACTGATTTTATCAAATACTTTTACTTCATCAAAATCTCCTAAATTTCTGGTTATCTGAGCATTTGTTATTTGACTTAAAAATATAAAAGCAATAATCACTAATTTTTTACTCCTATTTCTAATATTTATTTTTTGGTATTGCTTCGCCAGTTCGTTAGCACTCGTGTCGTGAATATTTGATTTCATTTTTTTTATTTTAATGGTTCTCCAATTCTTCTTAAAAAATTAAAATCCAGTTGTTTTTTAACTAAATCAGCATTTTTTACTTTAACGTAAATTTCATCTCCTAATTGTAATAATTTTCCAGAAGTTGCACCAGTAAGTGCGTATTGTTTTTCATCAAAGGTGTAATAATCGTCTTTTATATCCCTGATTCTACACATTCCTTCACATTTATTTTCGATAATTTCTACATAAATTCCCCATTCTGTCACACCGGAAATTACACCCAAAAATTCCTCGTCCTGATGATCTTGCATGTATTTGACCTGCATGTACTTAATAGAATCACGTTCAGCATTAGTTGCTAAACCTTCCATTGTGGACGAATGAACGCATTTTGTTTCATACGTTTCTTCATCTACTGATTTACCTCCGTCCAGATAATGTTGCAACAAACGATGCACCATCACATCCGGATAACGACGAATTGGTGATGTAAAATGCGAATAATAATCAAAAGCTAAACCATAATGTCCTATGTTATCCGTTGAATATTTGGCTTTACTCATACTTCTAATCGCAAGGGTATCAATTAAATTTTGTTCTTTTTTACCATTTACATCTTCCATTAATTTATTTAAAGCTTGTGAAATAGAACCTTGTTTAAAATCAATTTTATGTCCAAACTTAGCAATAACAGCTTGCATCGCAAAAAGTTTATCCTCATTGGGTTCATCGTGAATTCTGTAAATAAACGTTTTCTTTTGTTTTCCAATGTATTCCGCTACTTTTCTGTTGGCTAAAAGCATGAATTCTTCAATCAGATGATTGGCATCTTTCGAAACTTTAAAATAAACGCCTTGCGGTTCACCGGCTTCGTCTAAATTAAATTTCACTTCCACTTTATCAAAAGTAATAGCTCCTTCAGCCATTCTTCTTTTTCTAAGAATTTTAGCTAATTCATCCATTTTTAGCGTCGCAGCGACAATTTCTTTCGAAACTTGATACGAACTTGCCGTGATCGAAATTTCTGATGGAATCACATCGTCTTTGGTCTCTATGATATACTGCGCTTCTTCATACGCAAAACGTTGATCAGAGTAAATTACCGTTCGACCAAACCATTGGTTGATAACCTCGGATGTTTCGTTAATTTCAAATATAGCCGAAAACGTATATTTTTCTTCATTTGGTCGCAACGAACACGCAAAGTTTGATAATACTTCGGGTAACATTGGCACTACTCTATCTACTAAATAAACAGATGTTGCTCTTTGATACGCTTCATCATCCAGGATTGTTCCTTCTTGTAAATAATGCGAAACATCAGCAATGTGAATACCAATTTCGTAATTACCATTTTCTAGTTTTTTAAATGAAAGTGCATCATCAAAATCCTTCGCATCTTTTGGATCAATCGTAAAAGTCAACGTATCTCGCATATCGCGACGTTTAGCAATTTCATTTTCTTCTATTGAAGTATCAATTTTTTGTGCAAACATTTCTACTTCAATAGGAAACTCTGACGGCAAACCATATTCTGCAAGAATGGCATGAATTTCTGTATCGTGTTCCCCTGGTTTTCCTAAAACTTTTATTACGGAACCAAAAGGACTATCAGCTCTGGCCGGCCAATCTTCAATGTGTACCAAAACGACATCACCTTGTTCGGCCTCGCCTATTTTATCCTTTGGAATAAAAATATCGGTATACATTTTTGGATTTGCAGTAGAAACAAAAGCAAAATTAGCTTGAATGTCAATTACACCCACAAAATCTGTTTTATTTCTTTCAAGTACTTCAATTACTTCACCTTCGGGTCTTTTTCCTTTTCTGCGGTTGTATACATACACTTTGACAATGTCTTTATCTAAGGCGTGGTTCAAGTTATTGGTCGGGATAAAAACATCTTCTTCCATTTCAGCACAAACAAAATAAGCTGTTTTACGGCTTGTCATATCAATTTTACCCTCGTAATACTCCTTACTTTCTGCTTTTACTAAGTATTTACCCGGCTCTGATTCTATGATTTTGTTTTGCGAAGCCAGAATCTTCAAATCTTTTATAATTTGATTTCTGCTTTCGGTATCATCAAGCTCAAGTTTTGCTCCTATCTGTTTATAATTGAATGCTTTATTAGCACTTTGCGATAATATTTTTATTATTTTTTCAGAGAAATCTTTCTCTTTTTTTATCGGCTTTCTTAATCTTTTACTCATAAATCGGTTCTTAAAAGTCTAAAATTACAAAGAAGATATCATATTACAGATTTTACGGATTATATTTATTAAAAAAATAACTTTCGTATCTTTATAAAAATTGAAAAAATGGAAGATTTCAAAATAATTAGAACCTTTAATTATTCACATGAAATTGTGGTACTAAAGCATTTATTAGAACAGGAAAAAATCAACTATTTTTTTGAAAATGAAACGTTGGTTTCCATCGATCCGTTTGGCAGTTTTGCTTATGGTGGAATTAAACTTAAAGTTCATATTAATGATTTTGAAAAGGTTCAGGAATTATTAGATAACCTGAATACAAAACTGACTATTGTTTAAATCTAAAACAGTACTTTTTTTGAAAGTTGTCAACATCTATTATTTTAAATAAAAAGAAAAATTAAATTTAAATTATTTTTTGGTTGTTATTATAGCATGTTAATAGTGGCAATAAATTTATTTTAAAAATGGTTGAAATCAAGTTTAAAGATGTTATTAAGAGTTATTAACATACTTATTTTAAGATAAAGTATTAATTTTAAAGTCTTTTTATATTTTAATTAACAATGGTTGATAATATAAAAACTAGTGGTTTTGTAAATAACTCACACAACACTATTTTGTTGATAACCCACTTTTTAATATTAATAACTATTCTAAAAATTAACGAAACTAAATTAGGATTTAAAAACTAGGTTTTGGATTACTTATTTTTTAGATATTACCCAAAAATAGTTCTAAGATTCTATCTTAAGTTATGAACATAGTACGTTAATTTAAAGTTAACTGAATATCAAGCAATTGCATTTCGTTATTAACAATGTAAAATTTTAACATTTATAATACAAAATTTATATTGATTTACAACTATTTATGGATTAAAAGGAATTGTTAATAACTGTTAATTAAATAAGGATCTGATAGTTACAAAATAAAATATTAAATTCAATTTTAAAGGTATATTTAAATTGAATTTATCAAATAAATAGGACTTATTTAATTCATCAGAATAGATTACTTTATTTAAATTTGCACAACATTATTTAATACATAGTATATGAAAATCTCCATAGGAAACGATCATGCAGGTCCGGAATACAAAAAAGCAATTGTGGAAATGCTTCAAGCAAAAGGACATGAAGTAACTAATTACGGAACAGATTCAGCAGCAAGTGTAGATTATCCAGATTTTGGTCATCCTGTTGCCACAGATGTTGCAGAGGGAAAAGCTGATTTTGGAATTGTTATTTGCGGGAGTGGCAACGGAATTTCTATGACAGTCAATAAACAATCTAAAGTTCGTGCGGCTTTATGCTGGATGAAAGAAATAGCAGTTTTAGCTCGTCAACATAATGATGCTAATATTATTAGTATTCCCGCTCGGTACACTTCAATTCCACAAGCAGTAGAAATGGTTGAAGCATTTTTAAGTACTGAATTTGAAGGTGGAAGACACCAAAATAGAGTAGATAAAATTTCTTGCTAGAATTTAATTATTCCAAAATTATACAGTCCAAAAAAGATTAAAATTTGAATTACTATAATTCCGTAAAACCTCAAAAGGAAGCTTTCTTTTGAGGTTTTATGTCTAAATAGAAGCATTGCTAAACCGGAACCAAGTGCACCGCCAATAACGCTTGGCAGCAACAAATTAAGTTCTGAAATGCGTCTTTTTTGATTTACTGCTAGCTGTTTGTCAACTGCTATTATTGAAAAAGCAACCAAATTAATGAGTGCAAAATACCAGAATAAAAAAGACATAAATAAGAAATTTTGACTCAAAGATACTATTTTAGCAACATGATTTTATAATCTTAAATTTAAAATGACTAACATACAATTCATATCAAAAGTCGTTGCGACTGCAGCAATAAACATTCAAAAAACAGTACAATTATTACAAGAAGATTGTACTATTCCTTTCATTTCTCGCTATCGAAAAGATACAACAGGAAATCTGGATGAGGTACAAATAGAACAAATTGCAAAGCTTCAAAAAGAATACGAAGTGATTGTAAAACGTAAAGAAGCGATTTTAAAATCGATTCAGGAACAAAATGCGCTCAGTCCAGAATTAGAAAAAAAAACACAACAAAGTTTCGATTTACAGGAATTGGAGGATTTTTATCTCCCATTCAAAAAGAAGAAAAAAACCAAAGCCAATGTGGCTAGAGAAAATGGATTGGAACCACTAGCCAAAATCATTATGGCGCAAAATAATGATGATGTCAATTTTATTTCGACAAAATATTTGAACGACAAAGTAAGCAATGAAGCAGCAGCTCTGCAAGGCGCCAGAGATATTATTGCTGAATGGATTAATGAAAATAGTTATGTTCGAAAGCAACTCCGACGATTGTACGAACGCAAAGCCATTATTACGACTAAAGTGGTAAAAACAAAGAAAGAAGATGAAAAAGCACAAAAATTTAATCAATATTTCGATTGGTCTGAGCCGTTGACTAAAACACCTTCACACAGATTATTAGCCATGCTCCGTGCCGAAAATGAAGGTTTTATTAAGGTTAAAGTAGAAGTTGATATTGATGAAGCGTATGTTATTATTGATGCGTTAGTTTTAAAAAGTGAAAATAAAACCACGCCGCACGTTCAATTAGCTATCGAAGATAGTTACAAACGATTGCTGAATCCGGCGATTTCAAATGAAACTTTGCAAGAAGCTAAAGTGAAGGCTGATGCCAATTCTATTCAGGTTTTTGCGAACAATCTTGGACAGTTATTACTGGCGCCGCCGTTGGGTGAAAAACGAATTCTGGCGATTGATCCCGGTTTTAGAAGCGGATGTAAAATTGTTTGCTTGGACGAAAAAGGAGATTTGTTATACAATGAAACCATTTATCCGCATGCGCCTCAAAAAGAGGAAGCGATGGCGATGAAAAAAATTCGTTCGATGGTAAATTCGTATAAAATTGATGCTATTTCAATAGGAAACGGAACGGCTTCGCGGGAAACCGAATTCTTCATCAAGAAAATAGCTTTCGACAAACCGGTCCAGGTTTTTATCGTTTCAGAAGCGGGAGCATCGGTGTATTCTGCCTCAAAAATTGCTAGAGATGAATTTCCGAATTATGATGCCACCGTTCGAGGTTCGGTTTCTATAGGTAGACGATTAAGTGATCCATTGGCCGAATTAGTAAAAATTGACCCGAAAGCCATTGGCGTAGGCCAATACCAACATGATGTGGACCAAAACAAGTTGAAAGAAGAATTGGATAATACAGTGGTTCGTTGCGTGAATTCAGTTGGGATAAACATAAACACTGCGAGCAAGCATTTATTGAGTTACGTGAGCGGAATAGGAGAGAAGCTGGCTGAAAATATAATACAATACCGCTCGGATAACGGTCCTTTTACAGATAGAAAACAACTTAAAAAAGTGCCGCGTTTGGGTGAAAAAGCGTACCAACAAGGCGTTGCTTTTATCCGAATTTCGAATGCAAAAAACCCATTGGATAATTCAGCGGTTCATCCGGAAGCCTATGGAATTGTAGAAAAAATGGCTAAAGATTTGAAATTGACGGTGCATGATTTGATTGCCAACAAAGAGAAAATCGCTTTGATAAAACCAGAAAACTATAGTACACCAGAAATAGGTTTATTGGGATTGAAAGACATTATCAAGGAATTAGAGAAACCAGGATTAGACCCCAGACAATCAGCTAAAGTATTTGAATTTGATCCGAATGTAAAAATGATAAAAGATATAAAAACAGGAATGGTTTTGCCGGGAATTGTCAATAACATTACTAATTTTGGTTGTTTTGTGGATATTGGAGTCAAAGAAAGCGGGTTGGTTCACATCTCGCAACTCAAAGCCGGTTTTGTTAGTGATGTAAATGAAGTGGTTAAATTGCACCAACATGTTCAAGTCAAAGTGACCGAAGTAGATGAGGAAAGAAAGAGAATTCAGTTGACGATGGTTATTTAAATTATAAAAAAAGGCTTTTCAAGTATGAAAAGCCTTTTTTTATTTTGTTTCGTCTACTTTTTTATCAGCTGACGGATCTTCTTTGGCTGCGTTTTTGAATTCTTTGATTCCGCTTCCTAAGCCTTTCATCAGTTCCGGGATTTTTTTACCTCCAAAAAGTAATAAAACAACCGCCAATATAATAAGGATTTCTGTAACACCTATACTACTCATAATACGATAATTTATTGCCGAAGCAAGTTTGTAATAAACCTATCAGCAAAGGTATAGAGAATTAATTAATAGAAACTCATTTAAATTCATTTATTTTAATTTTAAAAACGTTAAAAATTTATTAAAAACGAATGCAAGATTAAGAAATATGATCCTAGAAAAGCGAATACAATCAACGACAATAATTGTTATATTTGTTAAATAATCAAAAAAGATGCCCGACAAAGGATTAAAAAGACAGAAATTAAAGGAAAATTTATTTAATAAAAGACGTTTAATCATACTAAACGAAGATACTTTTGAAGAAACTTTTTCATTGAAACTTACCCTAATGAACGTTTTTGTGGTAGCAACTTTGGGCGCTATAATCATTACATTTGTCACCACCTTTATCATTGCATTCACTCCTTTACGAGAATTTATACCGGGCTATTCTTCTTCAAAATTGAAAAAGGATGCAATGGAACTGTCTTTAAAATCGGATTCTTTGTCACGCGCATTAAAACAAAACGAAGCCTATATCCAATCGATTCAAAAAGTGCTGACCGGAGAATTAGAATATGCAAAATTCAATAAAGATTCAATACTCGCGGAGGCAGAGGAAGCGCCTTCACAGGTTGATATGTCTGCATCAAAACAAGAATTAGAATTGAGGCAACAGGTTGCGCAGGAAGAGAAAAATGTAAATTCCCTGCGATCCTCCAACAAAGGTAAGGGTCAACCTCCAATAAAGTAAAATAGTTTTTATTACAATAAAATGGAGTGCGCCCAGCGGCTCAAACAATTAAAATCAGAAGGAAGAAATGTCACTAAAATCAATTGCAGCAAAATTATTTGCAAAAAAAATTTACAATACCACACAAGCTTGGTCTACTGATCCTATTGAAACTCAAAAAAAAGTTTTTTTACAATTAATAAAAGACGCAAATAAAACCCAATTTGGCGTAGACCATCATTTTGACCAAATTAAAAATTACGATGATTTTACAAATCAGGTTCCTGTTCGAGATTATGAAGGGTTAAAACCTTATATTGATAAGGTGGTCAAGGGGTCAGTTGATGTGCTATGGAAAGGAAAACCACTTTATTTTGCCAAGACTTCTGGAACAACATCTGGGGCTAAGTACATTCCTTTGACAAAAGAATCCATGCCGTTTCACATTACAGCAGCCAGAAACGCTATTTTGCATTATATTCATGAAACCGGTAACGCTGATTTTGTAGATGGAAAAATGATTTTCTTGCAGGGAAGCCCACTTCTGGAGGTGAATAATGGAATAAAATTCGGTCGTTTATCTGGAATTGTAGCGCATTTTGTTCCAAAATATTTACAAAAAAACCGAATGCCCTCTTGGGAAACCAATTGCATTGAAGACTGGGATACTAAAGTGAATGCAATTGTCGAGGAAACAATCAACGAGAACATGGCTGTGATTTCTGGAATTCCTTCCTGGGTGCAAATGTATTTTGAGAAATTGCATCAAAAAGGAGGGAAGCCTGTTGGGGAAATCTTCAAAAACTTCAATTTGTTTATTTACGGCGGTGTAAATTATGAACCGTACCGCGCCAAATTTGAAAATTTGATAGGTCGAAAAGTAGACAGTATTGAGCTGTTTCCGGCTTCGGAAGGATTTTTTGCGTACCAAGATTCACAAAAAGAAAAAGGAATGTTACTGCTTTTGAACTCGGGAATTTTTTATGAATTTATTAAATCAGACGAATTTTATACGAATCCCGAAGGTTCGGGACCAAGACGTTTTACGATTGGTGAAGTGGAACTGGGCGTCAATTACGTTTTAATCATTTCTACTAATGCAGGACTTTGGGGATATGATTTAGGCGATACCGTTCAATTTACCAGTTTAAAACCCTACAGAATTATAGTATCCGGAAGAATCAAACATTATATTTCGGCTTTTGGAGAACATGTAATTGGGAAAGAAGTGGAAAGTGCGTTACAGGAAGCAATTCTTGGAACTACCATTCGAATCAATGAGTTTACCGTGGCACCACAAATCACTCCTGCAGAGGGATTGCCGTATCATGAATGGTTTATTGAATTTGAAAACGACCCGGAAGACAGCGTATCTTTTGCGGAAGCGCTGGACAATGCCATGCGAAAACAAAACATGTATTATGATGATTTGATTGTTGGTAAAGTGTTGCGAAAAGTGGTGATTACCAAAGTGGCTAAAAATGGCTTTCAGGACTATATGAAATCCATTGGCAAACTGGGCGGACAAAATAAAATTCCGAGGCTTTCTAATGACAGAAGTATTGTGGATTTATTAAGAAGTAAATAAATATCTTACCTTTGAAGGTTAGAAAATAAGTAGAAAATGAAAGAAACAAAAAATATATCACGCTCCAGAGCACAAGAGTCTTCGGCAGCAATTGAAAAAATGTACATCACGATGCGCCACCTTTTTAACAGGGGATTTTACAAACCGATGGGAATTTCAGGCGATACATTGCGCGAAGCATTATTAGCATTACGACCAGAAATTTATGGAAATATTGCCGAAGAAAAAGTAGAATTGAACGGACTTTTATATGTAATTGAACGTCTGCCAGTTGGAATTGAAGAATGCAGATTTATCAATTTAACTTCGGATGAAGGGTATTCTAAATCGCATTTTCAGGCAATTGTACCGCCAAAAAGGCGACGCAATTGTTACCGTATCGACGAGGAACAAATGAACGTGGAGATTACTCGTGGACGCTCAGATATTTATGATATTCTGACACATTTGACGTTTATTTTCATAGAATCACACAAAATTAGAAACAGGGTTTTACTGGATGACGCCGGTGAAGTTTCCCGCGACTGGTTCAAACTGGAACAAGCAGTTTCCCAAAAGAAGAAACTGACTCTTGTAGAAAAAGAGAAAGCCATTTCGCATGCCGCTAATATTCTGGGAAGAACTTTTGAGGAAGTATTGGATATTTATGATGCTTTTGGTTCAGCTGCTGCGCCAGATCGTTTCCTGCACGTTATTTTTTGGTTGGGGAAACTCGCCATTGAAGAAATTGTAGACGATAATAAGAGAACAATCACCTTTAGTCCTATTTTAAGAGAGCGATTGGGACACCACATTCATGGGGAAATTTGGGCTACCAAAATTAAAGAAGTGCTAGAAGAAAACGAACTTTTAGACCGCCCTATTCACGTGATTAGTGCGAACATGCACAGTGTGATGAATTCTATTTTTGCTACGGAAGTGTTGAAAACTAAGTTCAAAGACAAATCAGATTTCTTTATTTACGAGGAATTGAGTAAATCCGGAGCAGATGCTGTGCGAAACCAAGTGGAAGAAGTAGCCTTGAAATTTGGAATGATTTCGTTGCCGGATACCTCAGGAACGAATATCGATATTCAGATTTTTGATACTGCCAAAATTGACTGGGAAAAAACCTCATTTCCAAAGGCAAACACCGGAGATAAAAAACCAGTACTGATTGTTATGGATTATGCTTTTGGGGAACAGGCGTATGAAACGATTGATGAGTTGCTGAAACCGTTTAAAAAAGACACTTTATTGAATGTGGAATCGGTTTCTATCATGGGGAAAGCTGGGATTCTGGAAGGTGGAAAAGGGGACATTATGATTCCGAATGCACACATTAATGAAGGAACGGCAGATAATTATTTTTTCCATAATGAATTGTCGGCTGAGATGTTTGAAGGCAATGATATTGCTGTTTTTGCCGGACCCATGGTTACGGTTTTAGGAACATCATTGCAAAACAGAGATTTATTGAAATTTTTCCACGAATCGACCTGGGGAATTATCGGACTGGAAATGGAGGGTTCTTATTACCAAAAAGCGATTCAATCGGCATCAAAAATCAGAAAAAGTGTGCCGCATGATGTCAAAGTTAGATATGCGTATTACGCATCAGATAATCCACTTGAAACCGGAAGTACTTTAGCGTCAGGCGGATTGGGAACCACAGGAGTAAAACCTACCTATTTGATTACTATTAAGATATTGGAACAAATTTTCAACGCAAAATAATTAGCTCATGAATTCAAACGCGCATAGCGATTCAGAAATTGATGTATTTCAAATTACCAGTAAGCTAAAAAAAGGGTTCGGAAGGTTGAATACCCTGTTGTTCCATTGTATTCAGTTTTTTGTAAATCAATGGAAGGTTGTTTTAGTATTACTAATCATCGGTTTTAGTTTGGGATTGTTTTTGGATAAGAATAATAAATTGTATACTACTGAAATTACTGTGATTCCTAATTTTGGGAGTGTGGATTATTTGTATGCAAAAATCAATTTGATTCAATCTAAAATTAATGCTGGCGATATCGTTTTTTTACAAAATGAAATAGGATTGTCCCAACCTGAAGATCTAATAAAAATTGAAATTAAGCCCATAGCTGATGTTTATAAATTCATTGAAGATAAAGAGCGAAACTTTGAGTTGATTAAGTTAATGGCAGAAGTTGGAGAGGTAAAAAAAGTACTTGAAGACAATATTACTAGTAAAAATTATACGTACCATACGATTGCGGTTGTTACCAATGGAACTACTAGTGAGAAAAAATTGATTACACCATTATTGAACTATCTAAATCAATCTGAATATTTTACCGCCATACAAAAGGTAGGATTAGCAAATTTAAAACAGGATCTTACTCAAAATGACACGATTATTCAACAAATAAATGGAGTTCTTAATGGGTTTACGGCCAATGTGAAAAGTGCATTAAAAAATGATAAGCTCATGTATTATAATGAAAATACACAACTGAATGATATTATTAAAACCAAACAGGAATTGTTATACATTCAAGGGCTAAACCGATTAAAATTAATCAATTTTCAAAAAACGATTAAAGAGGTAACATTCACATTGAATAGTGATACTTCAAAAGCAGTAAATGGCGTTATGAAGTTTGTATTGCCAGTATTGCTAGTATTATTATTTGTTTTTATTCATTTGTTCATTCGATTTTATCAAAAGCAATTAACAAAATCAAAAGTAATTGCTTCTTAAAAAAAATATTTTTCTTTTGCAAAACAGAGCCAATGTGTTAAAAACAATTCGATACTACTTACTTACAACAGTCCAAAATCCTGTAGTTCGGCAAAGTTTACTAACCTTATTGATTCGGGTTTTTGGTGTGGTTCTTTTATTTGGTTTTACTTTGTTTTTAACTCAAAAATTTGATCCTAAACTAGTTGGGCAATATGATTTTGTGCGTACGTTTCTTTTTGCAATCGGTAGTATTTGTTTGCTAGGATTTGACCAATCCATATTGTATTTTAAAGGGCGTTTGTATCCTAATTATTCTTTAGGCCATTTGAAGAAAGTATATTTAAAAATGGTTTTGATGCTGTTTTTAGCATCCTTACTTTTATTTCTTTTTTTTGTACTATTAGATGCTTCTGTTATTACACAATTTTTTGCTGATAATGCAACTTATTTCCTTCTATTCAAAGCCTCCGCAGTTATGTTTTTTTATGGACTTGCTATTCTAAACGTTGAGGTTTTTAGAGCATTAGAGGAAATAGTAGTAGCTGAATTATTTCGAAATGTTTTTAAATACTTGCCTATTATTGTTCTGGCTGTTTTATTAGTTCAATGGCAATTAGAATTGTATTTAGTAGATGCTTTATTGTTGAGTTTTGTTTTTTTGGGAATTGTTACTACAGTTCTAACTTTTTATTTTTTTACAAAAAAAACAGCTATTTGCACTACAGATTGTTTCTCAGCTCGAGAGATTATCACTCAATCTTTTCCCATAGCTGTAAGCGGAATGGCTATTTTTTTGATGATGAGTTTTGACATCTTGTTTTTAAAAAAATACCAAGGTGACGCAGCAGTTGCTTTTTATTCGGTGGCGGTCAAGTTAATGACATTGTTGTCTGTTATTATTTTAACAATAAACATTACCGTTTCGGCATCTATTGCAGCAAGTTTTTCGAATAAAGAAATTGAAAAAGTACAGCAAATAGTTCAAAATAGTTCCCGATTAATTGTAGCGATTACGCTGCCCGCAGTTATTGGATTGCTTATTTTTCCGGAGTTTGTTTTGAATTTTTTTGGCCCCAATTATTTAGCAGCGAAAGAGGCATTAGTAGTATTGGTTTTGGGACAAGGTTTTTGTGCCTTTTTTGGGTCGGCTCCTGTTTATTTAAACATGACTGGGCGGCAACGAATTTTTCAACGTATTGTTTTGGGCGCTCTTGGTCTTAATTTTATTCTCAATTACTGGTTAATTCCTTCCTATGGAATGTTAGGTGGGGCAATCGCCTTTTCGGCGAGTGCAATTTTTTGGAATTTTGGAACAGCTCTTTTTGTGTATTACAAAGACGGGATTAAGTTGTTTTTGAGTTAAGTTTGTCACTTCTATTTTCAATCAGACCTAAATGTCTTTACTCATAAAAAAAAATAAAGTAGCTTTTTTAATCCTTGTGGGACTCAATCTATTTGTGGCCTTTGCTGCGAGTTTTATTTTACCGAAACGGTTTTTTTATGATGCTGCTATAATTGCTTATGATAATGGTAACGAAATTGGTTATTTTGGAAGTTACCCATTAACTATTCTATTTTATAAAATATCAGGTTTGCGTTATTTGCCCTTTTCAATAATTGCATTAATTCAGTTTTCCATTTTAATGGGTATTTTGTATAAAATAGGAATTCCAAGTACGTTTGAGAAAGTTACAATTAAGAATATTTTGGTGTATTTTGCTTTCATCATGATTGCGATTTTTATGGCAATGCCTTCCAAGGAGTTTATTACTTTTTTGTACCTCTCCGTGATCGTTTTCTTATTTCAAAATAAGCATTTTACTTTTCAGACTACCTTATTTATAGCCTTGTCTCTTTTTGTGTTTTTTGGAGTTATCTACAGGCCTTATTTTGCGCTACTTCCTATCGTAGCCATGGGAATGTATTGGGTTACTTGTGTCAAGATTCCGAATCGTACTTTTGCAACTCTTTTTTACGGAATTGTAATTGTAATTTTTTTGTCATTGAGTTATGGCTTTGTACAAGGAGAATTTTTTTCAGAGCAAAGCAGAGAGCTTATAAATAGCGCCCGATTAGGATCTGTTGATGCTAATTCAAGTATTGTTTCACCTGTAAAAACAGACACTTGGTATGGTGAAATCATAGGAATTTTGTATGGTTTTTTTACTGTAAATGTCCCCCTTAACGGGTTGAAGCATATTTTTTCTCCACAAATTTTGTTATTCGTAATTTGGCAATTATTTCTGTTTTATATTTTATTGGTTCGATTGGCACGTTGCATAAAAGATAAAAAAGAATATGTTTACGAGTTATGGATGCTTCTTTTTATATTTTCTTTTTTTATCATTCAAGGGGTTTTTGAACCTGACTTAGGATCAGCGATTCGTCACAAAATGGGTGTTTTCCCATTAATTTATTATGCTCTTTATTATGACCATTTCCGAAAAGCAATTCAATAAAGTTTTCTCTTTTTTTTTGGTGGCGATAGCTTGTACGCTAATTTTCAGGAAGCCTTGTACTTGGTTAATTTTTGCTTTCGCTATTTTTAATATGTTCTATTTCAAGAAAATAAAGTTATCTAGAAAGGCATTGATTTTAGCCAGTACAATCGCATCGCCTTTTTTGTTAGAATTATTGCTATTTTGGAACAATGATTCTTTTGCGCAAGGTATTAAATCTTTGGAAAAGACAGTCTCTTTAGTCTTATTTCCACTAATTATTTTGGGAAATTACAAACGCATTTCATTTCAAAAATTGTTACAATTTTATGTAAATAGTACCACGTTATTAATGATTGTTTTTGTGTTGCGTTTTGTATTTGTTTTTCCGGAGCATATCACTAAGTATTGGCATGGAATTCACCTATGGGAAATGGGCTATGTTTTTGCAAATTCTATCGAAATTCATGCTCCAGCGCTCAATATGCACTTGGTTTTTGTGAGTATTTCAGCCTTGTATTTGTTATTGCAAAGTTGCCAAACGAAAAAGAAGATTGGACTTGTGTTTTTATCCTTTTTGATATTTGTAATCTCTTTTTTTGTTGTGCTTTTAGTTAATACTCGAATGGCTTTATTCAATGTTTTAGTTGGGTATTTATTGGTATTGTTTTCGTTTTTTGCAGTACAATTTGACCTAAAAAAGGTATTGCTTTATACTGCAGTTATTGGTGGTGTAGTGTGTGGGGTTCTTTTTCTCTTTATTCAAAAAAATCCTTATATGAAAGAAAAATATAGCACGGTAACTTTTGCTTACATGGACAAAGTGGGGAAGCTTGACGAAATTGATCATCCCGAAATAAAGGTTTTTAATTCTCTCGTAACCAGAGTTTCTATCTGGCAATCGGTTTGGGAATTATCTTTGCAACATTTGCCTTTTGGCGTTGGAGCTTCGGATGGAAAACCAGAATTAGTAAATTATTATAAACAAACGAATCAGTATTTTTTAGCAAAATATGCTTTTCCTACACACAATCAATTTTTAGACTCTTTGTTGAAGTTTGGTGTTTTAGGGCCGCTAGTGGTTTTGCTTTTTATTGGAACGATTGGTTATCTGGGAATCGATTTAAAAAACGCATTAATTTTTGCTTTCTTTTTTCTTTTTTTTACTTCGAATTTGACTGATGATTTTTTATTGCGTTTCGACGGAATTACGTTTAGCGGCTTTTGGTTTTCTATTTTTGGAAGTTTTTGGCTGCAGCAAAAAAGTAACGTTCATACAACTTCTGAAGTGCAGTAAAATTAATTGTTGTATTAAATAAATCTTTACATCTTGTTTTGCCATTGTTGCCAAATTGAGCTCTAACTTTTGAATCTTCAAGGATTTTGAAATAGAGCGATAACTCCGATAATTCTTGGTATAAAAAGCCAGTCTCTTTGTGAACAACGGTATCTTTATTGCCATTTATTTTAGTCGCAATTATTGGTTTTTGTAATGCCATAGCCTCAAGAACCGCGATAGGTAATCCTTCCCAAAGTGAGGTTTGAAGATAGATATCTAAAGCATTTATTTGCTCGTACACCTGTTTTTTTTCTATAAACCAACCTGTAATTTTGATATTTGGGGCAGTAATTTTATCGCGTTCTTCTCCATCGCCAATCCATACAAATTGATACTCTGGAAATTGCAAAGCAATGGCATTGAATTGTCTTGGATTTCTAGCCGCAGTAATCCGACCTGCAATTCCTATGGTTAGTTTTGTATTATCAACGGCTTGTGAATAGTTTTCGATGGCAGAAATATCTATTCCATTTCTAATCATTTCGGCTTTTCCTAGTTGTTTTGCCATTTCAAACTCCGAGTCACCACAAGCGATGGTGATTCCTCCGAAAATTTTCTGAAAGAATTTCTCGATGTACCAATATCCTTTTTTGGCCATAGTAGAAATATCGGTACGCAAAAACGCATATCCGTGAGGTGTATAAAAAACGTTTGGTTTTGGGTTCAAAAAACTGCAAGCGATTCTCCCTAAAACTCCTGCTTTAGAAGAATGTAAATGGACTATATCAGGTTTGATTTTTTGAAGTTCAAAGACTAATTTTTGTAATGCTTTAAGGTCTGAAATGAAGTTTATTTCTCGCCTCATCTCAATTTTGACAGTTGGAATAGTAGCAAATAATTGGGTTACTTTTTCTGGGTCAATCTCTTTGCGATTGTCACTGTATAGGATGGAAGTTTGTACTTTTTGAAGAATGATTTCTTTTTCGAAATGATGGGTTAGATCTTCAAAATAGGTATAAATGCCTCCGCCTAATGCTTCAATTATATGTACAACTTTCAAATGTTTGTTTTTTGCGTGGGAAACAAAAATAAAGTATTCTTTTGCACTTTTACAATAAACGGAGATAGAATTGATGTAAAATCAAATCCGAAAAAGCAATTTGTTGTTCCTTAGCCCCGGGAGGAGCGGTATCCTTTGTTTTTTCTTTTAAAAAGCAAAGATATAGTAGATCACGGTACGATATGCCCTAGAAAACCTTGTATTTCCTCCTTCGAATTTAAAAAGAAAGATGCGGTTTGTGGGTGAGTTTTCTTCAAATCAATTACATTTGTTACGTTTAAATAATTACTATGAAAAGAATACTTATCACCGGAGCCGCAGGATTTTTAGGATCACATTTATGTGACCGTTTTATCAAGGAAGGCTATTTTGTTATTGGAATGGACAATCTCATAACGGGAGATTTAAAAAATATTGAGCATCTTTTTAAATTAGAACAATTCGAATTTTACCATCATGACATCACTAAGTTTGTCCATGTACCGGGAAATTTAGACTACATCCTTCATTTTGCCTCCCCGGCAAGTCCTATAGATTATCTAAAAATTCCAATTCAAACCCTGAAAGTGGGTTCTTTGGGAACGCACAATTTGTTGGGATTGGCCAGAGTAAAAAATGCACGAATTCTTATCGCATCCACTTCTGAAGTGTACGGAGATCCATTGGTTCATCCGCAAACCGAAGAATATTATGGTAATGTGAATACCATTGGACCAAGAGGGGTTTATGACGAAGCAAAACGTTTTCAAGAATCAATCACTATGGCATATCATACGTTTCATGGCGTCGAAATTAGAATCGTTAGAATCTTTAATACGTATGGGCCAAGAATGAGACTTAATGATGGTCGTGTTATTCCAGCATTCATAGGTCAGGCGATTCGCGGAGAAGATTTAACCATTTTTGGTGACGGGATGCAAACGCGTTCGTTTTGTTATGTAGACGATCAAGTCGAAGGAATCTACAGATTGCTGCATTCGGATTATGTTTATCCGGTCAACATTGGAAATCCGGACGAAATTACGATCAAAGATTTTGCCGAGGAAATCATAAAACTAACCGGAACCAATCAAAAAGTGGTGTATCATCCCTTACCCATAAACGATCCGTTGCAGCGTCAGCCAGACATCACAAAAGCTAAAAACTTGTTGGGATGGGAAGCTAAAGTGGGTCGCACCGAAGGAATGAAAATCACCTATGATTATTTCAAATCGTTATCTAAAGAAGAACTTTCTAAAGAGGAGCATAAAGATTTCTCAAAATATATCTTTTAATTTAACGATTTTAAAACAGTTTAAAAAACCTAAATTTAGGTATGAAAATTCAGCATCAGAGTAATTATGGATTATAGTAGTAAAAGAAGAGTATTACACTTTTTCTAATCAGATAAATTTGTGAAAACCAAAACGGGAAGGTATTCAGGTTGCATTCGCCCTTTTTCATTTGTAATAGACTTGATCTTTATCAATATGCTTTCAGTATACTTGACTGACTTTCCTGTAAATAAGGTTTTTTATTCCTTATTTATAAGTGCCAGCTGGTTTATTATAGCGGCCAATCTTGGGTTTTATGAAGTATACAGATACACAAAATTGATATCTATATTAAACTGTGCTTTAAAACAAGGTGTTTTATTTACCCTTTTTTGTCTCGTCTTCGCTTTTTTTGACTCTGAAAACTCCAGTTTTCAAAGAATCGTTCTCTTCACTTCAGTTTCGCTGTTCTTAATTCTAATCATTAAACTGTGTATTTATTATTTTCTAAAAAGGTACAGAGTGCTTTTTGGCGGTAATTTTAGAACTGTAATACTGTTAGGAAATTCTAAAAGTGTGGAGCCATTACAACAGTTTTTTACTAAAAATCCAGATTATGGATACAAATTAGAAAAAGTTTTTGACTTGAAAAAAGATAAAGTGCGAAAGCTTAGGGAGAGTTTTGCCTTTGTTTTGGAACACAAAATAGATGAAATGTATTGTTCGATGAGTGATTTGACGCAAAGTCAAATTAATGAAATTGTATATTTTGCTGACAATAACCTAAAAACATTAAAATTTATTCCGGACAAAAAGCAGATTCTTTCCCGGAATTTTACTTTTGAATATTACAATTACATTCCAGTAATTTCCTTGAGAAATATCTTGTTAGACGATAGCTTGAACAAGGTGATCAAACGGGTTTTTGATATTTTATTTTCGGTTGTGGTGATTCTAGGGTTGTTATCTTGGCTTACCATAATTCTCGCAATTTTTATAAAATGGGAATCCAAAGGGCCTTTATTTTTTATCCAAAAAAGGAACGGATTAAATTATAAAGAATTCAATTGCTACAAATTCAGATCGATGGAATTAAACGATGAAGCTGATATAAATCAGGTTTCTAAAAATGATATTCGGGTAACTACAGTAGGTCAGTTTATACGGAAAACAAGTATTGATGAGCTGCCACAGTTTTTAAATGTACTATTTGGCGATATGTCCGTTGTAGGTCCCAGACCCCACATGGTAAGTCATACCGAAATGTATGCGCTGAAGGTGGATAAGTTCATGGTACGCCACTTTGTAAAGCCAGGAATAACCGGACTTGCTCAAACCAAAGGATTTCGTGGTGAAGTCGAAACAGATAAAGATATTATCAACAGAGTAAAATTTGATATTTTTTATTTAGAAAATTGGTCTATTTTATTAGATATTAAGATTGTTTTTAACACAATATACAACACCATAAAAGGTGATGAAAAAGCGTATTAATAATGGAAAAACCACTTGTATCCATAATTACGCCTTCTTTTAATTCGGAAAAATTCATCACTGAAACCATTCAATCCGTGCAAAATCAAACCTATAAAAACTGGGAAATGATTATTGTAGACGATTGCTCTACGGATCAAACGGTATCTATAGTTGAAGAAATCACAAAAAAAGATAGCAGAATCCACCTTTTTAAACTTATAAAAAACTCCGGAACAGGAATTGCCAGAAGTACCGCTTTGGCCCAAGCTAGCGGGAAATTTATTGCTTTTTTAGACGCAGATGATTTGTGGAAACCCGAAAAACTAGACAAACAACTTGATTTTATGAAAGTGAATAAGCTTCCTTTCACATTTTCTTTTTATGATTGCATAAACGAAGGGGGAAACCCGTTAAACAAAAGAATTGAAGCGCCATTGGATCTTTCCTACCAACAGTTATTTTTTTGTAATTATATAGGGAATCTAACGGGAATCTATGAAGCTAATTACTTTGGAAAAATCGCTGTTTCCCCCATTCGAAAGCGTCAGGATTGGATACAATGGCTTACAGTACTCAAAAAAATAAAAACTGCACAGCCCGTTCCGGAAAGTTTAGCTTTTTATCGCATCCGAGAAAATTCTATTTCGGCTTCTAAAATGGAGTTAGTAAAGCATAATTTTGCCGTGTACAGAACGCATCATCATTTGAATTTAATTAGCGCAACACTTTGCATGGTTGGGTTTTTATTTACGCAGTTAATTCTCAAACCACGGTATTCCAAGACCATTAAAGCATCGATTTAAATTGCTTCAATTTGCCTCGATTGCTTCTTTCTAAACTTTTTTTTCGGATAAATATAAAATTCAAATTCGGTTCGAGATATTGTTCAATCGCCTTTTTAATTTTTTCAATTTGTTCCAAATTTAATTCGGTTTCACTGACATATTCAATTTCAAAAGTATCTATTTTGGTTTGTTTTATCAGAAATTCTTTCACGTTTCCGTCGTCTTCGATGATGCTTTTTGTAACATAATAAAAGGTAAGTCCAGGTGATTTTTTCCCGCTGGGTAAAATGGCAACATCATTGGTCCGGCCTATTAATTGCTTGAGAATCGGTTTCTGTAATGTGCTTTTTTCGTCTAGAATTCCAAGATCGCCAATGTCATAGCGAATAAACGGATGCGCTTTGTTGAACAAGGAAGTAATAACGATTCGGCCTGAAGTACCATTTGGAACATCTCGATTATTTTCATCCAAAATTTCCACAAATAACGTTTCTGAATTCACTTGCCATTCTCCTTCCTTATTCTGAAAAGCAATCAAATCAAGTTCTGATGCACCGTATTCATTGACAATAGGAATGCCAAATTGTTTTTCCAATAGGAGTTTGTCTTCTTCAAAAAGCATTTCTGAAGTTACCATACACACTTTCAAACTCGGACAAATTGCTGATAATACGATGTTTTTCTTTTGTAAAAATTTAGCAAACAAAACAATGGAACTTGTATACCCATTGATATAATCGAATTTTTTTGTTCGAAAATGATTCAAAAATCCTTCTAAAACAGCATCTGATAAATCAAAAATGGAGAACCGAAACCGATGGCTCAAAAAATCCTTGAAACGTTCTTTTTTGTTGCCAATAAAGTTCATTGGAATTCCATAAAAACGCGCTTGATAGGAAGTATTAAAATCAATTTCATACCAGCCAAAACGATACATGTTTGAAGCCCAAGTCAACGCATGGGAGTATTTGTCTTTGGCAAAAGTAAATGGAGTTCCGCTAGAACCTGATGTTTTATTGACGTAACTGTTTTTAAGAGAGTGATTTTTAGAAAGCCTTTCCAGTAAAGGTTTTTGTAAATTTTGTTTGTTTAAAACAGGTAAATTTTCCCAGATTTTATGATTTTTTGAACCGACTAATTCGCGATAAAAAGGATTATTTTGCAAATGAAAATGGACAATTTCTTGTTTTTTATTTTCAATAAAAACGTCATGTTCTTTTTCAGAAAAAGCTACAATTTTTCGCAATTCGGATTTAGCCTCCTTCATTGGAAAATTATTTAGCTGCAGCGATAAGTCGAAAAGTGGGAGCATTTTAAAGTGATAATTCATCAAAAATAATATTTACCAACAACTAATGACAGACAACGAACAACTTTTTAAAAATTAATTATTTTTTACGTACAAAAGCAATTATTTTTGCACTACAACTAAACACAACTACACATGACAATTTTACTACTGGGTTCGGGCGGAAGAGAACATGCTTTTGCGTGGAAAATGATTCAAAGTCCGCTTTGTGATACACTTTTTGTAGCACCAGGAAATGCTGGGACAGCTTCAATAGCTACTAATGTGGCTATTAGCCCAACTGATTTTGAAGCTATAAAAACGTTTGTTCTTCAGGAAAAAGTAGCAATGGTTGTGGTAGGACCAGAAGATCCTTTGGTAAAAGGGATTTATGATTTCTTTCTAAACGATGCTAGATTAAGTCATATTCCGGTTATCGGTCCATCAAAAATGGGGGCACAACTCGAAGGAAGTAAAGAATTTGCCAAAGAATTTCTAATAAAACATAATATTCCAACGGCTGCTTACGATAGTTTTACTGCTGAAACAGTAGAAAAAGGATGTAAATTCCTAGAAACATTGCAACCGCCGTATGTTTTGAAAGCAGATGGTTTAGCTGCCGGAAAAGGGGTGTTGATTATTCAAGATTTGGCAGAAGCCAAAGAAGAATTAAGAAATATGCTCGTGCATCAAAAATTTGGTGCCGCCAGTTCTAAAGTCGTTATCGAAGAATTTCTGGATGGTATAGAATTAAGCTGTTTCGTTCTTACGGATGGAAAAAACTATAAAATCCTGCCAACTGCCAAAGATTATAAGCGCATAGGTGATGGTGATACAGGTTTAAATACAGGCGGAATGGGAGCCGTTTCTCCAGTTCCTTATGTTGATGCTGTTTTGATGGAAAAAATAGAAACACGCATTGTAAAACCTACAATTGACGGTTTCCAGAAAGACGGAATTGCATATAAAGGCTTTGTTTTTATTGGATTGATTAATGTAAAAAATGAGCCAATCGTAATAGAATATAATGTGAGAATGGGTGATCCGGAAACTGAGGTGGTTATACCGAGATTGAAAACGGATTTAGTAGAATTATTTTTGGCTGTAGCCAATGAAAAACTAGACGAAATTAATCTGGAAATTGATGAAAGAAGTGCTACTACCATTATGGTTGTTTCCGGTGGATATCCGGAGGAATTCGAAAAAGGAAAAGTAATTTCAGGATTAGAAACCATTGAAGATTCGATTGTTTTTCACGCAGGAACTACACTCGATAACGGAAATGTAGTTTCTAACGGAGGAAGGGTTTTGACCGTAACTTCGTATGGAAATGATTTTGAAGAAGCCATAAAAAAATCCTACCAAAACATAGACAAGCTACATTTTGATAAGATGTATTTTAGGAAAGACATTGGAAACGACTTAAAATAGTTTCCAGTTATCGCTCATTTTTAATTCTTATTTTAAGAAAGAGTGAGCGGTAGTATCTTGTTTTTCTGTTCCTGCTTCTTCAAAAATTTTCAATTGTTTGATCCAATATACCATTGCTGAGGCACAAATAATCATGAAAATCCAGTTAATTGTGTTTGCAGCAAACCAAGAGGTAAGCTCTAGTGAGCGTAAAAAGTCTAGAGGAGCAAATAAAATATTTACAAATAAGTATTGTATTCCTTCGAAAAATGCTTTCATAATGTATAAAATTAATTTTAGTAGTTGTCTTTTGGGAACTCTGACGGGTAAAAATTCTTATTTAGAAGAATCTTTTTGAACTTGCAGGGTTTGCTTTTTAAACAAGTATTATATTTACGAACACAAAAGTATAAAATATCCGTATGATAACAAGTGTTTTTAGAAAATCTACACCATTAAATTTTTCATTGGTCGTAATTTTGATGCTGGTTTTCTTTTCTATATACCAATTTCAAGATTTATCGTGGGTGAATTCCTTTTTTTCGATCCTAAATAAAGCAGGATTGTTCTGTTTTGTAGTGGCTTCTGTTTTTATTACCGATTTTGTGGCCAAAAAAAATGGATTGAGCAAAGACAGTACCTACACGATTTTTTTTTACTTTTTGTTGTTGCTTTTTTCCCCAACTATATTCGACAATACAAATCTGATTATTTCGAATTTCTTCATTTTATTAGCCCTACGTCGATTGATTTCATTGCAGTCCCTGAAAGCTTCTAAAGAAAAAATATTTGATGCCTCATTGTGGATTTTTCTGGCTGCTTTATTTCATTTTTGGAGCATAATCTTTATCGTATTGGTTTTTATATCTATAATTTTTCATGTTTCCAGAGATTATAGAAACTGGATGTTGCCTTTTATTGCTTTTTTTATTGCAGGAATTATGTTTCTGCTTTTTGCAACAGTTTTCAACCTGAATGTGGTTGATTACGTTTTGAAAAGTGTAAAAATTAATTTTAAAATTGATTATTTCACTACCAATTATCAAAACGGCGCCTTGTCTATTTATGCAACAATCGCGCTATTTTTTCTGGTTTCGATGTTTGCCACATTATCTAACAGGCCACAATTGGTGCACACTTCTTTCAAAAAAATTGTTGCTTCGTTTTTTATTGGGGTACTTATTTTTCTGATTTCATCAAATAAAAGCAGCGACTTATTAGTGTTTACATTTGCTCCTTTGGCCATTATGGCAACCAGTCACATTGAACTGCCTCAACTTAAACTAAAACAGGAAATGGTACTATTTGTGCTTATTGCCTGCAGCTTGTTTGCTTTTTTTACGCAATTATAGCTTTTCACCGTAGGCTAAATCACCTGCATCTCCTAAACCGGGAACAATATAACTGTGCTCATTTAGCTTTTCATCTAATGTAGCGACCCAAAGATGACAATTTTCCGGCAAATGTGCTTCCAGATGTGCGATACCTTCAGGAGCAGCAATAACGACCGCAATGTGAATCTCTTTAGGTGTGCCTCTCTCCATCAATTTATTGTAAACCGCAACGATAGATTGACCGGTGGCAAGCATAGGATCTACTAGTACTAAATTTTTGTTGTTGATGTCAGAAATGGCCTCGTATTGCACAAGTATATCAAAGGAATCATCATGGTTTGGATGGTGCCTAAAAGCAGAAACGAAACCATTTTCGGCATAGTCAAAATAATTCAGAAAACCCAAATGTAATGGCAATCCGGCCCGTAGAATGGAACATAAAACCAATTGATCCTTGATTTCAGTGGTTTTTTTAAGGCCTAATGGTGTTTTGATTTCTACACTTTTATACTGTAATTCTTTACTCAATTCATACGCCATTATTTCACCAATACGTTCAATGTTTCTTCGGAAGCGCATGCTGTCATTGTGAACGTTCACATTTCTAATCTGCCCTAAAAAATGATTTAGGACGCTGTTTTCCTCTGATAAATAATGGATTTGCATGGTCGTATTTTTGTAATTAAACTTATAGTTATTTTTATATGGTATAAAAGTATAAAAAGTATCTTTGTCTTTTAATATTTAAAGATATGTTTTCAAAATTAGCGTACTCCGTATTCGAACAAAGTATCAACGATTATCATCAATTTGATAATGTGGATCAGCCCATAAATAATCCTTTCCCAAAGGATAAATTTGAACATTTGTTGTATCACAAAAACTGGATTGACACCGTGCAATGGCATTTTGAGGATATTATTCGGGATCCAAATATTGATCCGGTTGCCGCTTTGACCTTAAAAAGAAGAATCGATGCTTCTAATCAGGAACGTACCGATATGGTGGAATATATTGACAGTTATTTTCTTCAAAAATACAGTGCTGTAAAAGTAAAAGACCAAGCAAAAATCAACTCCGAAAGTCCGGCTTGGGCTTTTGATCGATTGTCGATTTTAGCCTTAAAAATTTATCACATGAATGAAGAAGCTAGTCGTACAGAAGCTTCACAAGAGCACAGAGATAAATGTCAGGCTAAGTTGAATATTTTATTGGAACAAAGAACAGATTTGTCAACTGCCATTGATGATTTATTAACAGACATTGAAAATGGCAATAAATTCATGAAAGTGTACAAACAAATGAAAATGTACAACGATGATGATTTGAATCCTGTTTTGTACCAAAACAAGAAATAAGATGTTTAAAAAAACTTTTTTTAGATCAGAACCTTTGTTTTTTCAACTGATATACAGCATAACTTTTTTAGGGTTTTTATATGTAATGTACGAAGTTATTTTTCTGGATTACATAGATCAAACGAAGCACTTGAAAGGAGTAATTTTTATTCTCTTCGGAATTTTTAACTTTAGAATGGCTCGAAATCAAATAAAGAAGTAATAGGAAATAAAAATTATTCTGGTTAAAAAATGTCAACTACTATAAATCATATAGCCGTCATGAGACTTTCCGCAATGGGAGATGTCGCCATGACGGTTCCTGTTTTACGCGCTTTTGTAAACCAGCATCCGAATGTTAAAATCACAGTGATTTCCAGACCGTTTTTCGAACCTTTTTTTGAAGGAATTCCGAATCTTTCTTTTTTTGCTTTCGATGAAAAAGTACGACACAAAGGGGTTGCAGGATTGTTGCGTTTGTTCCAAGATTTAAAAGGTTTAAACATTGATGCTTTTGCCGATTTACACAATGTCTTGCGCTCTAAAATCATCCGAAACCTTTTTGCTTTAAGCGGAAAAAAAGTAGCTTCTGCGGATAAAGGAAGAGCCGAGAAAAAAGCGCTGACCCAGCCAGAAAACAAAGTGTTCCAGCAACTCCCTACGATGTTCGAAAGACACGTTAAAGTATTTGAACAACTCGGTTTTACAATTAATTTATCACAACCTGAATTTCCTCAAAAAGCAGTTTTGAGTCCAGCCATTCTAGCGATAATTGGAGAAAAAAATCAAAAATGGATTGGAATTGCTCCTTTTGCACAATACGATTCTAAAGTGTATCCGTTGGATTTAATGCAGGAAGTAATTGACAAATTAGCTCTGGACACAACCAATACCATTTTGCTTTTTGGCGGTGGAAAAAAGGAAATCGAAATCTTAGATTCGCTTGCTGCTAATAAAGAAAACATGATTGTTGTTGCGGGGCAACTCAAATTGCGACAGGAATTACAACTCATTAGCAATCTTGATGTAATGCTTTCCATGGATTCTGGGAATGCACATATTGCAGCAATGCTAGGCGTAAAAGTGATTACACTGTGGGGCGCGACGCATCCGTATGCAGGATTTTCACCGTTTAATCAGCCATTGGAAAATTCTTTGGTTCCGGATAGGAATCAGTTTCCAAAATTACCGACTTCAGTCTATGGAAATAAAAAAGTTGCAGGTTATGAAGATTCCATGCGAACGATTGCTGTTGAAGATGTAGTTGAAAAAATTAAAAATGTTTTGAACCATTAAGGTATTTAGAAAAATTACATCTCAATTATTCCTCACAAGATGTTTTACAACATTTAATTATAAAAAAAGAGTTTGCACATTGCAAACTCTTTTTTTTAATTTAACAAAGCTACCGTAAAGGGAACAGTTTTCCTAAACATCATCATAATCCACATAAATAGTTTCAGAAGTTGGATGTGCTTGACAGGTAAGAATCAAACCATCGGCGATTTCTTTATCGGTAAGGATGGAATTTTTCGTCATTTCGGCAGTTCCGGAGGTAATGCGAGCCAGACAGCTGCTGCAAATTCCGCCTTGGCAGGAGTACGGAGCATCAAGTCCTTGTTTTAAAGCGGCATCAAGAACGGTTTGTTTTTGTGACATTTCAAAAGTCGTTTCCTCATCATCTACCATAATGGTGATTTTGGTATGTCCACCCAATGATTTTTTTATTTGATTTTCTTCGGCAGACGGAGTGAAAAGTTCAAATTTTATAGCCGATTCCTTGACATTATTTTCTTTTAAAACATCCGAAACCGTATTGATCATTGTTTCCGGACCACACAAATAGAATTTTTCGAATTCTAATTCTTTGTGTTTGTTTTTCAAAATGAAGTTGACGGTAGATTTTTCAATTCTGCCGAATAATTCACCTTCAATTTTGGACTGACTGTATACATAGTGAACAAAGAAACGGGCCACATATTTTTGTTGTAAATCATGTAATAGTTGGTGAAACATGGTTTCTTCTGGAGTTTTATTTCCGTAAACCAAGATAAAACTGCTTTTTGGTTCGCTGCTGAGAACACTTTGAATGATGGATAAAACCGGAGTAATTCCGCTTCCGGCTACAAAAGCTGCATAATTTCTGGCGCGATCCGCATCAGCAACAAAGGTAAATTTTCCTTCTGGAGTTCCTACTTCCAGGGTATCTCCCGCTTTTAGTTTTGTATTAGCCAATTGAGAAAATGCACCACCTTTTACGGCTTTTACCGCAATTCGCAATTCGCCGCTTTCCGGAGAAGAACAAATGGAATACGCACGACGGATCTCTTCACCGTCAAGTTTCAATTTCAAGGTGGTGTATTGACCAGCCAGATAGGTGTAAAAAGCTTTAAATTCTAATGGGACGTTAAATAAGACCGAAACCGAGTCTGTGGTTTCTCGTTTAACTTCTTTAATGTTTAATTTATAGAATGACGACATGTTGTTTTTTTTGCAAATATAGTAAACAGAATAGGTTTTTTGAATTCAAAATATTTGAAATTTAACATACATCATTAAGTTATGTATAAGTTTCTTATGTATATTTGTTAGGTACAATCGAGATGATTCCAAAACGCTCAATGACAAAAAAATGAAAAACTCACAATTATACAAAGGAAGTCTGAATACGATTATCATGAAATTGCTCGAAGAAAACGGCAAGATGTACGGATATGAAATCACTCAGAAAGTAAAGTTAATTACCCAAGGCGAACTCAACATCACCGAAGGCGCTTTGTATCCGGCCTTGCACAAACTGGAAGCCGAAGGTTTGCTGGATGTGGAAATTGAAAAAGTGGATAACCGCATGCGTAAATATTACAAACTCACGGAAAGCGGCCAGAAAGAAACCGTAAACCGACTCTCAGAACTTGAAGATTTCATCCGAAACATGCAGAGTTTAGTGAATCCAAGTCCAAAATTAGAATTTTAATTTTTTGAAAATGAAATTAACTACCGAACAAATAGAATATGTATCCAATTATGTCAGATCCTTTGATATCAAATGGTATGAATTACAAGTAGAATTGACGGATCACATGGTAACCAGTATGGAGGAAATTTGGGAGAAAGATCCAGAACTTACTTTTCATCAAGTGAAACAGTATGCCGAAGATCGTTTTGGTCGCAATGGTTTTAAAGTCATTGAAGAGGACCGCACACAAATTTTGAGAAAAGAGTTTAGAAAAGCACAGTGGAATATGATTACTGAGTATTTGAGGTTTCCTAAAATTATTTTAGGCATTTTGCTTGCCCTTTTAATCTTTAAAGCAACTTTTTATTTTGATGAACCAATTAAGTTTGTTAAAAATTCATTCGTTTTATTAGCAATACTTTTTATTCCAGCATTCTATTTTTTTTATGCAAATAGAAAAATCAAGGGGAAGCGTTTTTTAGAATTGAATATTAGTCATAGTACTTTCACAGGGATCTTTGTATTTATGTACTGGATAGTGTTTCTATTAAACACTTTTAAGGAGTCAATTCAAAGACATCCAATTATAATGTTACCTTTTTGTTGTGCTTGGGTAATGGGAATATTATTTATAATTACAGCAATTCACCTTCAAAAAGAAACAAAGGAAAATGTCAAAAAACAATACCAACTGAATTAATTTCACATGAAACTAACCCACCAACAAATAGACCAACTTTACCTTTTTACCCGTCAGCATTATGTGGAATATTACGATCTACAAACGGAATTGGTCGATCATTTAGCAAACGCTATTGAAACTGAATGGGAACAAAATCCTAGACCAACTTTTGACGAAGTTCTACATAAAGAGTTCAGGAAGTTTGGCGTTTTTGGTTTTATGGATGTGGTAGAAAGTCGGCAAACAGCTCTAGGGAAAAAATACAATCGTATTGTATGGAGTCATTTCAAAGGGTTTTTTACGATACCTAAAACTATAGTGACAGGGTTTTTGATTTTAGCAGTGTTTTATTTTCTTAAAGAATATTATACAAAAGAGATTTTTACCGCAACGATGCTTTTTTTAATTAGTAGTATGCTGCCTTTTTTGTTTTTTGAAAACAGAAAAATGAAGAAGCGCAAGCAGGAAACGGGAAAAATTTGGCTTTTTGAAAAGATACTATCTAATTATGGAACTTTTCCGTGGTTAATGATTTTGCCCATTCATTTTTTTAATATCATTAGAATTGATCGAATTTCAAATCCAAGTGACTTGGCACTATTTTGCATGACCTTGTTTATAGTCTCAATGTCTTTGGCGATTTTCATTGTATTAAAAATAATCCCATCTAAAGCTGAGGCCTATTTAAAACAAACCTATCCGGAATATAAATTAGAAAATTTGTAACGTTTTCTCATTTTGACTACCTACTATAAAACCAAAAGAACCAAACTATGATTCAAAAATTTCTTTATCTCGAATGGAAAGCATTTTTTAGGTCAGCTTCCTTCGCAACTAATTTGGCTTTGAAAATCCTGATGGGTTTTGTCGCCATTTATTTCATTTTAATTTTCCTAGCATTAGGAGTCGGGGCTTTTTATATTCTGAAGAAAATGAATTTAGATCCCATCGCAACTGTAAATCAATTCATGATTTATTATGTATTGATGGATTTAATCATCCGATTGCTGTTGCAAAAAATTCCTGTGATGAACATTCGCCCCATGTTGATTTTCCCCATAAAAAAATCAACAATTGTTCATTTCTCACTAGGGAAGACGGTTTTGTCCTTCTTCAATTTGGTGCACTGTTTTTTCCTGATTCCGTTTTGTGTTGTTTTAATTATCGAAGGATACGATGTAGTTTCCGTAATGCTTTGGTACACTGCGATCTTTTCTTTGCTGTTCAGCAATAATTTTCTGAATATTCTATTGAGTAATAAAGATAATTTATTTGCGATTTTCTTGGCAATAGCTGCTATTTTAGGAGGATTACACTATTACGGACTCTTTAATATTACGGAGTTTACAGCGCCATTTTTTAATGCTATTTTCAATACGTACTGGGCTTTCGCTATTCCGGTTTTGGTTTTAATCGTGCTATATTATATTACTTTTCAGTATTTCAAAAAGAATTTATACCTCGACGCGGGATTGTCAAACAAACATGATGTTGCTAAAACGGAAGAGCTGACTTGGTTAAACCAATTTGGAACCATAGGAACCTTTTTGAAAAATGACATTAAATTAATCAAAAGAAACAAACGGTCAAAAACCACTGTGGGACTGAGCGTCATGTTCCTTTTTTATGGCTTTCTTTTCTTTACTAATGGGATTGAAGCGTATAATAATCCTATAATGCATATTTTTGCAGGGATATTCGTTTCGGGTGGATTCTTAATCACTTTCGGACAATTTGTACCGAGTTGGGACAGCGCGTATTACCAATTAATGATGACGCAAAACATTCCGTACAAAGGCTATTTGAGTTCAAAGTGGTGGCTGATGGTAATTGCTACAATTGTGACTACAACCATTGCTTCGTTCTATCTTTACTTTGGATGGCAGGTATATTTAACCATTGTTGTGGGTGCCATTTATAACATTGGAGTCAATTCTCATTTAGTTTTATTGGGTGGCGCGTACACTAAAACACCAATCGATTTGAGTTCCGGGAAAGGCGCTTTTGGAGATAAAAAAGCATTCAATGTAAAAACGATGCTAATTTCACTGCCGCAATTAGGATTGCCCGTTTTACTGTATTGGGCCGGTTCTACTCTAGCTAGTGCTAATGTGGGATTAGCCATAGTGGCTTCGGCAGGAGTAATAGGTTTTGCATTCAAAGACAAAGTTTTCACCTTGATTGAAAAAATCTATAAATCAGAGAAATACGCAACCATTGCGGCTTACAAACAAAAAGGATAAATAGCAATCACATTATCCAAATAACCAGTTAACCGACTAAACTTCAAAAAATGATACAAGTAAACAACCTTTCGAAAACATACAACGGAACAACCGTATTAAAAATAGATACTTTAGAAATAAAAAAAGGCGAAAGCTTTGGATTAGTAGGGAATAACGGTGCCGGAAAAACCACTTTTTTCAGTCTTTTATTAGATTTAATTCAGCCATCAACGGGAAATATTATCAATAATGACATTCAGGTAAACACCAGCGAAAACTGGAAACCGTTCACCGCTTCTTTCTTGGACGAAAGCTTTCTTATTGGGTACTTAACGCCCGAAGAATATTTTTATTTCATTGGCGATTTACGCGGACAAAACAAAGCCGATGTGGATGCTTTACTGGCAACACACGAAGAGTTTTTCAACGGAGAAATCCTCAATAACAAGAAATATTTACGCGATTTATCCAAGGGGAACCAGAAAAAAGTAGGCATCATCGCCACTTTAATTGGGAATCCGGAAGTCATTATTCTGGATGAGCCGTTTGCCAATTTAGATCCCACGACCCAATTTCGATTAAAAAAAATCATCAAGGATTTAGCGGATAATCCGGAAGTAACCGTTCTGGTTTCTAGCCACGATTTACTGCACACCGTTGAGGTCAGCAACAGGATTGTTGCGCTGCACAAAGGCGAAGTGGTCAAAGACATTCAAACTTCGGAGGAAACCTTAAAGGAATTAGAACTATTTTTTGCCGTTTAAAATTCAACGCAACAGTCGTAGACTAAACTTTTACCGCTAATTTGCTAATTGCATTTATTAATTTAAATGTTCAGTTTGCGAATTAGCGGTTTTTTTTGGGCGTAACCCTCCGTGATTGCTTCGTCGTTCCTCCTCGCAACTTCGGGTCGGGCTGTACGCTGTATCCACGCTAAAAAGCGAGGGATGCCGCTTCCATCCCTTACGCACGATAGGAAAACCGAAATATAACACCATAATTTTCACGATAGCAAAAAGAAATGTATTTTTACCACTAAATATACTAAAACGGGTATTTACTAGTTAATTGATAAAAAACGTTTTCCATTGAAAATCAATAGATTCAAGCAGTTATTTTTCTTTTTCTTTTTTTCTTTTTTGGCAGCCTGTTCTACCAAGAGAGATACTTTTATGGCAAGAAATTCACACGCGTTAAGTACCAAGTATAATATTTTATATAACGGTCAAGTAGGATTGGAGAAAGGAGTTCTGGCGGTAAATGCCAATAGCGATGATGATTTTTGGCAACTTCTGCCGGTAGAAAAAATGCAAATTGTAGAAGATTTTACTTCCACAACAAAACCTAAAAATACCGATTTTGAATTGGCAGAAGCCAAAGCGACCAAAGCCATTCAAAAACATTCGATGAACATTGGTGGCAGAGAAAAAAACAGTCAAATAGACGAAGCGTATCTGATGCTTGGAAAAGCCAGGTATTACGACCAGCGATTTGTTCCGGCACTCGATGCTTTCAATTACATTCTCTACAAATATCCAAACAGCAGCAAGATTTATGAAGCCAAAATTTGGCGGGAAAAAACAAACATGCGTCTGGGAAATGATGCTTTGGTCATAAAAAACATCAGTAAATTAGTAGAAGATCACGACCTGAAAAATCAAGTTTTTGCGGATGCAAATGCCCTTTTGGCCGCTTCTTTTTTTAATTTAGAAGAAAAAGACAGCGCTGTTGCTAAGATCAAAAACGCGATTGAATTCACTAAAATAAATCAGGAAAAAGCACGATACCGTTTTGTTTTGGGACAACTATATCAGGGATTAGGATACAAAGACAGCGCGGTTGCATCCTATCAATCCGTGATTGACATGAACCGAAAATCCGAAAGAAGATTTGTCATTCAGGCGCATGCCAAAAAAGCCGAATTGTTTGATTATGAAAAGGGAGATTTTAATTCTTTTGTTGAAACCTACGATGAATTAATAGAAGACAGAGAGAACAGGCCTTATAAAGATATGATTTTTCATCAAATGGCAGTGTTTTATGATAAACAAAACAGACAGGAACAAGCCTTAGATTTTTATAACGCCTCGTTAAAGACCAGTTCAAAAGACACCTATTTAGTAGCTTCAAATTATAGAAATTTAGGAAACCTGTATTTTAGAAATGCGGATTATCCTGTGGCGGCAAAATATTATGACAGTACCTTGGTTAAATTGAATACAAAATCAAGGGAGTTTAATAAAATACAAAAAATAAGAAGCAATCTCGATGAGGTGATTTTGTATGAAGCGCTTGCAAAGCGAAATGACAGCATTCTGAATGTGGTGGCGATGAACCCTGCGGATCGTCAAACTTATTTTGAAAAGTATATCGTTCAACTAAAAGAAAAAGAGGAGGCCAAAAGACTTTTAGCGGAGCAAAATAAAGCAAAACAGGAAAACATAGAGCGGAATAATTCGATTGGATCGGCAGGTTCGGCTTCAGATCAAGAGTCCGCAAAACCCATTCGGAAATCACCCATGATGCCACCAACCATTCCCAGCGCGACGACCCAATCAGCGGGTAGTTTCTATTTTTATAATCCTACAACAGTTGCTTTTGGAAAAGTAGACTTCAAGAAAAATTGGGGAGAAAGGACTTTAAATGGGAATTGGAGACTTTCATCAGGAAATGCTAACCCAACTTTGGCTGCTGCTTCGGTTGAGGACAGTCAATCCGTTGAAAAGAAAACGGAATCAAATAAAATTATAGAAGAACATACACCAGATTTTTACCTGAAACAGCTTCCTACGGCACAAATCGAGTTAGACAGTATAGCCAAAGAACGTAATTTTGCTTACTATCAATTGGGTATTATTTATAAGGAAAAATTCAAAGAAAATAGTTTGGCTATTGCAAAACTGGAACAATTATTAAACAATAATCCAGAGGAAAAGCTGGTACTTCCAGCGATGTATAATTTGTATAAATTATATCAAATCACCGATGTAAACATGGCAACTGCGATGAAAAAGAAGATAACAATTCGGTTTCCGGATTCGCGTTATGCACAAATAATTAACAACACCAATCCGGATGCAATTTCTCAAACCGAAACCCCGGAAAGCGTCTATGCTAAGTGGTATAAAGCATTCCAAGAAGAGCAATTTATTGCCGTTATAGAGCATTCAGACAGCTTGATTACTCAATTTTCAGGCGAGGATATTGTATCTAAATTCGAATTGCTCAAAGCAAGTGCCATTGGAAAACTAAAAGGTGTGACGGCCTACAAAAACGCATTACAAGAGGTGGCTGATAATTATCCAAATAGCGAAGAAGGCAAAGGAGCACAGGTTATTTTGAATGACCAAATCCCGTTTTTAGAGAAAATGGAGTTGAATACAACGGATTCAAATAATTGGAAAATTCTATATCAAGTAGGTTCTCGTGACGATAAAAATACAAAAGCAGTGGAAGAAAAAATTAAAATGTTCATAGCCAGTGAAAATCTTCAGAAACTATATTATTCCTATGATATTTATACGGAGAAAGAAAATTTCATTACCATTCACGGTATAAAATCACGGGTTTATGCAACTGACATAACATTGGTTTTAGCAGAGAACATAAAATATAAAATCACGGATGCCGCAATAGTGGTTTCAGGTGAAAACTACAAAGTAATCCAAATCAAGAAAAATCTCGAAACGTATTTGGTACCAAAAAAGCAATAATTATGTTTGATAAAAAAGCAAAATCCTATACCGATCTTTTAGGAAAAACGAATCGGATTGTTGAAGGAACTACGATAAAAGGCGATATTATTTCGCAGGCTGATTTTAGATTAGACGGAAATTTAATTGGTAATTTTCAGTCAGAAGGAAAAATAGTGATTGGACCCGCAGGAAGTGTCACTGGAGATATTGTATGCAAAAATGCGGACATCGAAGGAAAATTTGAAGGTAAAATTCAGGTAACCGAAGTATTGAATGTAAAATCAAAGGCCAGTATTCATGGAGAAGTTATTGTAGGGAAATTAGCAGTAGAGCCAGGCGCTGATTTTAGTGCATCTTGTGCCATGAAAACAAATATTAAAAATGTAATGCAAAACGATGGACAACAAACCACCCCCGAAAAGAGCGAATAAATGGCTGCAGTTCATTAATATTCCAATTCAAATGGGAGTTATCATATTTTTGTTTTCCTATCTTGGGGAGTGGTTAGACGAGAATTATCCCCATCCAAGAGTATATTACAGTAAAATTGTAGTGATGGTTGGCGTGGTTTTGGCATTGTACAATGTAATCCGTCAGGTAAACGAAATCAATAAAACGCAGTAATTTTTCAAAATAAAAAGCGTAAAAACCAATCGTAACACGTTCCGATTTTACAAATTAAAATAACGTTGCGCCTGAGTGCCTTTGCGGCAAAAAACAAATACAATGAATTTAAAAAAATACAAACCACTGCTGCCTTTATTGGTGCTTGCGGGATTGGCTTACGGTATTCATAGAGTTGTTTTTTATGTTTTGCACATAAATGACTCCACTTTTTACTATTCGATAGAAACCCTATACCTGCTGTTCTTGGCGTTGTCAATTATGGTATTTGTGGTTTTGCTGAAAGTGAAAGAACGAAGTTTTGATAATGTAGGCATGTCATTTCTTTTGAGCACCAGTATCAAAATGATAGTTTGTTATTTGATTTTAAAGCCTATATTGCGGGTTACAATTGAAATTAAATCAATAGAGAAAATTAATTTTTTTATAATGTTTATTCTCTTTTTAGCAATCGAAACCATATTAACAATACGTATCTTAAACGAAAAGCAATAAATATATTTTTTAAGGAACAAATCCATCAAAAATAATTTTTTATATTCTTTTGCATATTAATAAAAGATGTACATTTGCACCAAATTTCAGAAACGTAATAAATTAAGATAATTAACTGTTATGGTGATTTCAAACAAACCACTTAGATTCATAGTAGCGACTTTAGTAGCGTGTCTTCCTTTAATTAGTTTTGCAAATCCGGAACAGGATTCTGTGAAAGTAAAAACAGAAGTTGCTCATGAGGCAGCTGAAGGAGCTCATGCTGAACCAACAGATGTAAAATCTGAAATTAAGGAATTTATCAATCATCACCTTTTAGATTCACATTCTTTTACCTTTAATGCGGATAAAGAATCAGGATCACATAATGGTTTCTCATTGCCTGTTATCCTTTGGGACAATGGTTTGCAAGTATTTTCTTCTTCAAAATTTCATTATGGTGAAGAAACAGCAGAGCACAATGGAAACTTCTACGTATTGCACCACGAAAAAATATACAAAACAGAGGCGGACGGAACTTTAACAGAAGGCGAACATGGTCATCCTACTAATGTAACGCCACTTGATTTATCCATCACTAAAAGTGTGGTTGGTATTTTGTTTGTCGCCATTTTAATGTTTATCTTGTTTAAAGGTTTAGCAAAATCATATACTAAAAACGGAGGAATTGCTTCAGGAGCCGGACGCATATTTGAACCGATTGTTTTGTATGTCAGAGACGAAATTGCCATACCAAATATTGGAGAAAAAAAATATAAGAAATACATGAGTTACTTGTTAACGATATTTTTCTTTATTTTATTTCTAAACATTTTAGGGTTAACGCCACTGGGATTCAATATAACGGGAAATATTGCTATAACAGCATCGCTGGCTATTTTGACGTATGTAATTACCACTTTCTCAGCCAATAAAAATTACTGGGCACACATTTTCTGGATGCCAGGGGTGCCAACTCCAATGAAATTTATTTTGGCGCCAATTGAATTATTGGGAACCATCATCAAACCATTTTCATTAATGATCCGTTTGTACGCTAATATTTTAGCAGGACACGTAGTTTTGATGAGTATCATTGGTTTAATGTTTATTTTTAAAAGTTGGATTGGAAGCAGTTTGTCATTTGGATTGGCATTTGTGCTTATGATTCTTGAAATATTAGTAGCTTTTTTACAAGCGTATATTTTCACTATGTTATCCGCACTTTATTTTGGAGCAGGAAACGAAGAGCATCATCACGAAGAGGCTCACCATTAAGTCGAAAGTCAAACGTTGAAAGTTTAAAAGTCACCTTGACTTTATGACATTCGACCTTACAACTTTAGACTATTAATAAAAATGTTTAATTTTTAATTTATATATTATGGAAATTCCAACTATTGTAGGAGCAGGATTGATTGTTATCGGAGCAGGTTTAGGTATTGGTAGAATTGGTGGTTCAGCAATGGACGCTATTGCTCGTCAACCAGAAGCTTCTGGAAAAATCCAAACAGCTATGCTTATCGCAGCTGCACTTATTGAAGGTATTGGTTTTGCTGCGTTATTCGCATCTTAATTAAAACTAAAAAAAACAATAGTTACAACGGTTGGTTGTAACTATTGTTTTTAAAATTAAAACATTACAAATTGCGATTAAAAGCAATTCATACTTTAAAATTTATAATTAGATATAATGGATAAGTTAATAAATGATTTTTCGTTTGGTTTGTTTATTTGGCAAATAGTAATATTTGTAGGATTGATATTCTTGTTAAAAAAATTCGCTTGGAAACCAATTCTGGATGCAGTTAATGATAGAGAAGAAGGAATTAAAAATGCCTTACTATCTGCTGAAAACGCTAGAAAAGAAATGCAAAATCTTCAAGCTGACAACCAACGTATTTTACAAGAAGCAAGATTAGAGCGTGACAACATGCTTAAAGACGCTCGTGAAATAAAAGAGAAAATGGTTGCTGATGCAAAAAATGAAGCACAGGCTCAAGGATTAAAAATGATCGAGCAAGCGAAAGCAGCAATTGAAAGTGAAAAAAATGCAGCCATGGCCGAATTGAAATTACAAGTTTCAACATTGTCATTGAATATCGCAGAAAAAATATTGAAAGACGAATTATCTAACAAAGAAGCTCAAACTAAATTAGTTGAGAAAATGTTAGGTGATGTAAAGTTAAACTAACAATTATGGCAAGTACAAGAGCAGCAATTCGCTATGCAAAAGCAATTCTAGACTTAGCAAACTCAAAAGGTGTTGCCGAAGTTGTAAATAACGACATGAAATTGATTGCTTCGACAATTAAGGGTAATTTAGAATTGAGTACTTTTATTCAAAACCCGACCATGAAAGTGGAGGTAAAAGAAAAAGCACTGTTAGAAGTTTTTGCCGGTATAAATGGCGTAACTCAAGGGTTGTTTCATTTATTATTTGAAAACAAAAGATTCGAAATTCTAGAAGCAATTGCCATAGAGTACAGTAAATTATCGGATATTATGAATGGTATTGAAGTAGCGCAGGTTACTACAGCGATTCTTATGGATGCAGCATTAGAAGCTAAAGTTTTGGCTAAAATTGCAACACTTTCGGATAAAAAAATCACAATAGAAAATATAGTAGATGCTTCAATCATTGGAGGATTTATTCTTAGAATAGGCGACAAGCAATACAATGCTTCAGTAGCCAACAGATTACAAGTATTAAAAAGAGAGTTAAGTAATTAGTTTTATTGCACATTTAAGTGTCTAAATTATAAATTAAGATGGCGGAAATCAAACCTGCTGAAATTTCAGCAATATTAAGAAAGCAAGTAGAAGGTTTTGAATCTGGTGCTACACTAGAAGAAGTAGGAACAGTACTTCAAGTTGGAGATGGTATTGCTCGTGTTTACGGGCTTTCGAATGTTCAATATGGAGAGTTAGTTGAATTTGACAATGGATTAGAAGCTATTGTTTTGAATCTTGAAGAAGATAATGTAGGTGTAGTTCTTTTAGGACCATCTACAGGAATCAAAGAAGGTTCAACTGCTAAAAGAACACAACGTATTGCTTCTCTTAAAGTAGGAGAACAAATGGTAGGTCGTGTAGTAAACACACTTGGTTTTCCTATTGATGGAAAAGGACCAATCGGTGGAGACTTATACGAAATGCCGTTAGAAAGAAAAGCTCCTGGAGTTATCTTCCGTCAACCCGTTACTGAGCCATTACAAACAGGAATAAAAGCAGTAGATGCTATGATTCCAGTAGGTCGTGGACAACGTGAGCTAGTTATTGGTGACCGTCAAACAGGTAAATCAACTGTTTGTATCGATACTATCTTAAATCAAAAAGAATTTTACGATGCTGGGAAACCAGTATTTTGTATCTATGTTGCTATTGGACAAAAAGCTTCGACTGTAGCAGGAATTGCTAAAATGTTAGAAGAAAAAGGCGCAATGGCATATACCATTATTGTTGCTGCAAATGCTTCTGATCCAGCTCCAATGCAAGTGTATGCTCCTTTCGCAGGTGCTGCAATTGGAGAATATTTTAGAGATTCAGGACGTCCGGCTTTAATTGTTTATGATGATTTATCTAAACAAGCGGTTGCATACCGTGAGGTTTCTCTGTTATTGAGAAGACCACCGGGACGCGAAGCATATCCTGGAGACGTTTTCTACCTTCACAGTAGATTATTAGAACGTGCTTGTAAAGTAATTGCAGATGATGGAATTGCTAAAGACATGAACGATTTACCAGATTCATTGAAATCAATTGTAAAAGGTGGTGGTTCATTGACGGCGCTGCCAATTATTGAAACTCAAGCTGGTGACGTTTCTGCATACATCCCAACAAACGTAATTTCGATTACAGATGGTCAAATTTTCCTTGATGGAGATTTGTTTAACTCTGGGGTTCGTCCGGCAATTAACGTAGGTATTTCGGTATCTCGTGTTGGAGGAAATGCCCAAATTAAATCAATGAAAAAGGTAGCAGGTACATTGAAACTGGATCAAGCACAATTCCGTGAATTAGAAGCGTTTGCTAAATTTGGTTCTGATCTTGATGCCGTTACTTTAAATGTAATTGAAAAAGGAAGAAGAAACGTTGAAATCTTGAAACAAGGTTTGAACGATCCATATACTGTTGAAGATCAAGTTGCAATTATCTACGCTGGTTCTAAAAACTTATTGAGAAATGTTCCTGTGAACAAAGTAAGAGAATTTGAGAAAGATTTCTTGGAATTCTTGAACAACAAACACAGAGCAACTCTTGACGCTTTAAAAGCAGGAAAATTAACAGACGAAATTACAGATGTAATTGAATCTGTGGCAAAAGAATTATCAGCAAAATATAACTAAAACTAGTCAAAAGTTGTAAAGTCGAAAGTCTTAAAGTCAGTTTATCTGCTTTTGAGGACTTTAGACTTTATGACTTTACGACATTAGACTAATATAAAATGGCAAATTTAAAGGAAATCCGTAATAGAATTACTTCCGTTTCATCTACGATGCAAATTACATCGGCAATGAAAATGGTTTCTGCAGCAAAGCTAAAGAAAGCACAAGATGCAATCACAGCAATGCGCCCTTATGCCGAAAAATTAACGGAATTATTGCAAAATCTTTCTGCCACGCTTGATGGTGAGATAGGAGGAGAGTTTACCATACAACGAGAGATCAAGAAAGTATTATTAGTTGTAATAACTTCTAACAGAGGTTTAGCGGGTGCTTTTAATACGAATGCAATCAAAGAAGCAAAAAGTCGTGTTGAATTTTATACAGGGAAGCAAGTGGATATTTTTGCTATTGGCAAAAAAGGAAATGATGTTTTGAGTAAAACACATTCAGTGGTTGATAATCAAAGCGTTGTTTTTGATGACTTGACTTTTGATGCTGTAGCTAAAATTGCGGATACATTAACGGAGAAATTCGTTTCAGGAGAATATGATAAAATTGAGTTGATTTATAACCAATTTAAAAATGCCGCAACACAAATCGTTCAAACCGAACAATTTTTGCCATTGGCACCTATAAAATCTGATCTTACAGTTTCAACTGGTGATTATATTTTTGAACCTTCAAAAGAAGAAATCGTGTTGACTTTAATTCCAAAATCATTAAAAACACAATTGTATAAAGGAATTCGGGATTCATTTGCTTCAGAGCACGGAGCCCGTATGACTGCGATGCATAAAGCAACTGATAATGCAACGGAAATGAGAAATCAATTGAAATTAACATATAATAAGGCACGTCAGGCTTCTATTACTAACGAAATCTTAGAGATTGTTGGTGGTGCCGAAGCGTTGAATGGGTAATAAAGTATTGATTCAAAATATATAAAGAGTCACGCTATGCGTGACTCTTTTTTTGTTTCTAAGGGAATTGCTTAATAATCTTTTTTTTCTTAAACCAATCCTTGTTTATCCCATAAATCATAATACTTTCCTTTTTGTTCTAATAAATCCGTGTGATTTCCGGACTCCACGATAGTGCCATTTTCCATTACCAAAATAGTGTCTGCGTTAGCTATAGTACTCAATCGATGGGCAATGACGATAACTGTTTTCCCCTGAGATTTAAAATTATCAATCACTTCTTTTACAATGCGCTCTGAATTAGTATCTAATGAAGAAGTTGCTTCATCCATTAGTAACACTTCCGGGTTTTTGTACAAGGCTCTTGCTATAGCAATACGTTGTTTTTGTCCTCCAGAGAGCATGGCGCCATTTTCACCAATTTGAGTTTCAAAACCATTGGGCAATTTCTCCACAAACTCTGTAATTCCCAATTGTTTGGACAAATCTAAAATGCGTTGAATATTTGGAAATGAATCGCCTAAAGCAATGTTTTCGATAATATTTCCCGAAAACAGATTGAGCTGTTGCGGAATGACACCAATGCAATTCCGTAAACTCTGATAATGTATGAATTGAGAATCATATTCTCCAATATAAATTTTCCCTTCTTTTATGGGATATAAGTTTTGCAACAGTGAAATCAGTGTCGTTTTACCACTTCCGCTTTCGCCAACTATAGCTGTGGTTTCATTTTTCTTGAAAACAGCATTAAAATTTTTGAAAACTTCTGTGCGCGAGCCATAACGGAACGTTACATTTTCAAATTTTATATCTCCTATCTTTTCTCTTTGCAATTCGACTTTGTTTTCTGTTTCTTCCCGTTCTAAATCCATTATTTCAAAAAGTCGATCAGCTGCTATGAGTGCATTTTGTGCCGTTTTGTTCATCCCAATCAAGGAAGCAACGGGAGAAGTAAAATACCCAATCAAAGCGTAAAAGGAAAATAATTCCCCTGGAGTAATGGCTCTGTCAATCACATAACCCGAACCAATCCACATTAGAATAACAGTAAATATCGAAGCCAGAAATTGGGTAGAAGTCCCTGCAAAAACACTGTTTAAGCCTGATTTGTAGGTGGTGAACAATAATTTTACAAATTTATTTTCTGTCTTTAGATTCGAAAATTCTTCGATCCCAAATTCTTTTACGGTTCTGATATGCGTTACACTTTCAACTAATTGTGTTTGTAATTCGGCGGCATTCTCCATGATAACACGTTCTACTTTTTTATTGAATTTATTTAAAATAAAATAAATAGCTCCATAAAATGGAATTACCAAAAGAATCACCAAAGCCAATTTCCAATAGTAGGTAAACATCAACGTAAAGGAAAAAATCACAATGAAGATATTGACAATCATATCAATCGCCACTTCATTGATAAAGGATCTAATTTTTACCGCGTCGCCAATCCGGGATGTGATTTCTCCCACTTGCATCGTGTCAAAAAAACGTTGCGGCAGATGGAGCAAATGTTTGTAGTATCCCAAAATTAATTTGGCATCAATCAATTGCCCCGTTTTCATAACAAAAACACTCTTTTTAGAACCGATGTAGGCTTGCAGTATAATGATGATAATCATGGAAACACTCAGCAGATTCAGCAAATTTCTGTTGCCTTCCACCAAAACATAATCAGTAATTTTTTGGATATAAATGGACATGGCCAATCCTAAAACGGTAAAAAGTATGGCACCGACCAAAGCTTGAACTAAGATGGTTTTGTGTGGCTGTACCAAATGCCAAAAGCGTTTTAAGGGAGTAACTTTTTCGTTGTATTCCTTAAAATCATCATTCGGTGCAAAAAGAATCAATACTCCTGACCAAATTTTTTGAAATTCTTCATACGTGTAGGTCTCCATTTTACCAAAAGCAGGATCCATTGCTGTAATTTCCCCTCCCGACCTCCCAGAGGGTGAGGAGACAGAATAAATCACAATATAATGATGCAATTGTTCTTTTACCACCACGTGAGCAATAGCTGGGAGCGGAATTTTATCAATAGCATCGATACCTCCTTTTACTCCTTTGGCACAAAAGCCCATTTTTTCTGCAGCTTCAATTATCCCCAGCACATTGGTACCTCGTTTATCGGTATTGGCAAATTGACGAATTCGGGCTATAGGCAGATTAACTTTGTAATGATTGCCAATAGAAGCGAGACAAGCAGCGCCACAATCTTTGATATCATGTTGTTTTATTTTTATAGAGGCCATTATACAATTAGAAATTAGTAGTTGGAAATTAGTAATTTTGATTTTCTATAAATTAATTTTTTTATGAAAAACGATAATCTTATCCATGTAAAGTCAAAAAAATTTGCAATTAGAATTATCAATACTTTTAAGTATTTACAAACAGAGAAAAAAGAATTTGTTTTGTCTAAACAAATGCTTCGAAGTGGAACAGCAATTGGTGCTTTAATTAAAGAAAGTGAATTTGCCCAAAGCAGAAAAGATTTTCTGAACAAATTGTACATTGCTTTAAAGGAAGCAAACGAAACCCAATATTGGATTGAACTATTGTTTGAAACGGAATACATTACAAAAATGGAATTTGATTCATTGTCTACGGATTGTATTGAAATACTAAAGCTTTTGGTCGCCATAACTAAAAAATTGAAAGAAAGCTTAGAGAACTAGTAATTAGTAAGTAGAAAGTAGAAATTTCAGCAATTGCTAATTACTACTTGCTAATTTCTAATTGTTTCGGGTTGAGCCAATCATCGACTTTGTCAAACAATAAATCAAATAAGCTTCTTCTTGTAATGATGTAGCGTGTAGTGAGGGTCATTCCTTTTGTAATTTGGGTTTTGTAACCGGATTGCAATTGCATTGCGGTAGTATTCAACCCACAGCGTACTTTAAAAAAAGCTTGTTCCCCTTGAATGGTAATATTACGGTCAATATCGATCACTTTTCCTTCCAGTAATCCCCATTGGTTGTAATTGAAAGCATCCAATTGGAATTTTACTTTTTGGTTTTTCTGTATCATTCCAATGTCGTTTGGTGAAACGGTGCTTTCTACAATCAATTGATCTATTGCCGAAATAGAGGCTATAGGTTGAGAGGCGTTCAAGAAAGAACCAGCTTGAATTCCTGAGAAATTTTCTATAGTTCCAGATAATGGTGCTGTTATATAATAGTTTTGCGCTTCTACTTTTATTTTTTCTAGGGTGCCGTTTAGGTTTTGAAGTTGCATTTGTAGCTCTCGTTTGCTGTTTTGCCAAAGGCTACGTTGGTTTTTTTCTAAACCAGAAAGTGCTTGCTGAGCATACGTATAATCAAAACTATATTTCTCAAATTCAGCTTTGGCAATTATGCCCTTATCATGCAACTGTTTGTTTCGGTCATATACTATTTTTGATTGGGCAATTTTGCTTTGCAATTCCTCTCTTTTATTATTGTAACTCTGCCACTCTTGCTGCATAGCAAGTGTTTTAAAACCCGTAGCCCTGCCTTGTGTAACTTGAGTTAAATCATGAATTTGATCCTGAATAGTAGCCGCCGTCACTTGATTATTGGCTTTCTCGGTATTTAAATTTTCTTGGGTAATGGCAATCAGGGTATCTCCTTGTTGCACTACTTGGTTATTCTTTATTTTTATAAAAGTTACTTTGCCATTCACTAAGCTACTTACTGGAACATTGTCAGTAGTACTTCGCACGATACCGCGACTCTGACTGCTAATGTCTATTTTGATGACAGGCAATAGTGCCAGAAAAATAAGTATAGCCAGAATCAAGACCAAGTAAATAGAAATACTCTTGGTTTTGTTTTTTGCGATAAGGTTTTCGAGAGTGTTTATGGGATCTTGACTGAAGTTCATTTTTTTTAGTGAATTTATAAGACACGTTTGTATAGATAATAAAAACATGGAGAACCTGCAATCCAACAAACAAATTTCCTTTAACTGATTACTATTTCAATACTAAAAAGACTGCCTAATAAAATAGGCAGTCTCACAATAAAAATCTTGATTTAAAAGTTATTTTTTAACTTTTGAATATGAGCAATTAACGCTCCTAAAGCAATACCTATGATAAATATCTTAAACCAATAAGGAGCTAAGTATTGCATTATTTTATGATAAGTCATTGTGTTAATTTTATGATGTTGCCCAGTCTACAAATTTATAGACGCCATATCCAACTAAAGCACCTACAACAACAACGCCAACAACTGTAGCCCCTGCAGCAGCCACGGCTATCACTGCTGGAGCAAGATAACCTCCTTCAGTCTCTTTGGACTCTTGGATACTAATTTCCTTTAAATTCAACGCTTCTAAATTCATATTTTAATTTTTTGATATTTAACATTATTTTTGTCCTTGAGCAACTGCTGCACCTACACCAACTCCTACCCAAAATGCAGTAGCTACAGTTTCAGCAGATATTGCTATTCCCCATATTAGAAGAGGTATAAACCCACCTTCTGTTCCTTTAACTTCTTGAGCATTAAGCTCCACTAAATTCAAATTATCTAAATTCATTTTTTAAGTTTTTAAAATTACACATTTCATTTCAATAAAAAGTTTCTCGAGAACTTTTGTGCTTGGTTTTTTTTAGAGACCATAGCTTTCAAACTCCTTGCTCTGTTTTTTTTGAAAGGGTTACAGTACAGCTGAATTATTCCCTTATGCTTTGTTTTTTGAGGAACAAATACCTTTACATAAAACCTCATGCTCTGTTTTTTTTGAAAGGGTTACAGTACAGCTGAATTATTCCCTTGTAATTGGCCAATTGATTTAGGAAAGTAATCTACATTTAAAAGTAACGTCTTACTCCAAACGCTTTCACTTTCTTTGTGCCAAAACTAGAGTAAGAAGAGGTTCTAAGCAAACTGTTGTTATCGGAATTCCTGAATTCCGATACTGAATTCACGGAATTCCACAAATTGTATTTTATAAATCACTGAAAATATGCTATTTAAATAATGTAAAAAAATCATTATTTTTAAGATTATTTTAGTGATGTTGCTGTATTTTTGTGCAAAATCTACTGTAATGACTAACCAACGTTTTATTAAAATAGTGCTTTTAATACTGTTTCCTTATTGTTTATTGGCGCAAACGGCTGATAAATTTATCGGAAAAGATTCGTATGAAGATTTAAAAAAAGAGTTTATTTTACAGAAAAGTGATAATAATAAGAAAACATTTATTTCGGAAATCATTTCTAAATCTTATTCTAGAAAAAATAATTTAAGTCTTTCACGGGGTTTTTATCTTTTATCAACATTATACAAAGGAAATAAAGCAATACAATACCTTGATTCATCTATTGCCTATTCAACTAATCAAAATGATTATAATTTTCCAGCATTGTCTTATTCTAGAAAGGCATATGAGTTAAGAATGCAATTTAAGTATAGCAAGGCTTTAGCTAATTATTTCAAAGCAGAAAAATATGCTAAAGACAATAATGAAGATTTAAATTTTTATATCAAGCGGTCAATTGGTGTTTTAAGGTCAGAGGAATTAGGTGAAGTAGAGGAGGCATTGCTACTATATCGTGAATGTTTAAGTTACATAAGAAAAAAAGACATATCATCTTTAAAATACAGTAGCGATTATCACAATCTTTTATTTGTGATTGCCGATGCGCACAAATCATTAAAGAATTTAGACTCTGCTAGTTTTTATAACAAATTAGGGTACAAAGAATCGATTATAACCAACGATAAGTTTTATATACCATATTTTATTTTAAATGAAGGTGCAAATGAAATGTTAAAGAAAAATTACAAAGCATCTTTAGATAGTATAAATAAGGCATTGCCTCAAATAATATTAGATAAAAATTTTGGTAATATACTGGCGTCTTATTTTTATTTAGGAAAGTCGTACGCTGGTATGAGTAGTGAAAAGAAAGCGATTCAAAATTTTATCAAAGTAGATTCCATGTATTTATTAAATAAAAGAATTACACCAGAGTTTATAAGTGGGTATTCCTATTTAATTGAATATTACAAAAAAACTGGAGACAAAGAAAATCAATTAAAATTCTTGAATAAGTTTATGAGTATTGATAGCATATTACAAAGAAACTATAAGCATTTAAATAAAGTTTTAGTCAAAGAATATGACACTCCTCGTTTACTTGCAGAAAAAGAATCCCTTGTACAATCCTTGCAAAACAATGAATCTAGATATTTTATATGGATTTTGATTCTAATAGTAGGTATTGGAGGCTTAATAGGCTACCAATTTTATTCAAAAAAACAATATCAAAAACGATTTGAAGCAATTATTCGTCCTACATCAGTTGATTTTCAGCCTTCTGGTGCTATAAAAAAGGAAGATGATTTTAAACAAGAAAGTAAATCACAAGAATCACGAGGTATAGCAATAGAGGTTGTGGAGCAATTATTAGAGAAGTTAGTCTACTTTGAACGCAATAAGGAATATTTAGAGAATACGATTACCATTCAAAAAGTAGCTTTGCAGTTAAATACAAATACAAAATATTTGTCTAATGTTATTAATGAACATAAAGGAAAAACGTTTGTGCATTATATTAACGATTTGAGAATTACACATGCGGTTGACCAATTGCAAGCCCAAACGAAATTACGAAATTACACCATGCCTTTTTTAGCGAAGGAGTTTGGATTCAATTCTGCCGAAGCTTTTGCTGCGGCTTTTTATAAGAAAAACAAGATTAAGCCTACTTTTTTTCTAAAAGCACTAGAAAATGAAAAATATTCATAACTATTTCGTTTTCAGTTAATTATTTTATATAGCGCTATCGGAATTCACGGAATTCCGCCAATAACTTTTAATTTTTTTTAGCTATTATCAGGCCAAGCTTTTACTTTTGCAACTTGTATAATAAATAAATAATTTTATCACATGAAAACAGAAAAAAAACAAACAAAAACGCAATCAAAGTTCAATTTAGAAAAAATGAAAGTAGCTCAATTGGATAACTTACATTTAATAAATGGTGGTTTTTTAAAATTGACTGGTGACATTGAAACTGTAACTGACTCTTTAATGCCTCCTCCCAATAACTTTAACTTAAAAAAATGAAAAATATTTATTTAATTTTTTTAGTCTGTATAATTTTAAGTTGTGCCACAAAAAAAAATGGAGTTTATGTTTTAAAAAATGAATCAATTAGCTCTGGTTGGCGAAGTTTAGATTCTTTAAATTGGTTTCATAAAGTCAATAAAGATCAAAATGCTTTTATCATTGATTTTATTCAAGTCAAAAAAACATCTAAAAGTAAAGTTCGAAACAATAATGTTGTGGTTGCTATAATTGACACTCCATTAGATACTAATCATGAATATTTAAAGAATAATATTTGGTTCAATAAACATGAAATTCCTTCTAACGGTATAGATGACGATAAAAATGGCTATGTAGACGATATTAATGGTTGGAATTTTATAGGAACAAGAGATAATGGTTATTTAGTTTGGGTTAATTTTGAATTTGTAAGATTTTTGAAAATTTTGAACGCTAATTCTAATCCTCAATTAACTATTCAAAACCTAGGCGGTGATGAATATAAACGTATAATCAACACTTATAACAAGCAATTTGGAGCTTATGACAACTGGTTAAAATCACAACAATACATTGTTGATAATTATCAAATAGCAAAAGATAGCTTAAAAAGATATTTTCCTAATGAAAAGTATTCAATCAAGGAATTAGATAGTTTGTATCTCAAGCATAAAATTAATGATAAAACTTTTAAACAAAGACGTGAAGACAAGGATTATGATATTGGTGCAATGATAGGTTTTATAAAGTCAAGATTGCAAGCAGGAGAGAATACAATTGAGGAAGCTTTAGATACAAGGGTTCGAATAGATTCGATAGTCAACAGAAATCTAAATGTAAATTTTGATGAAAGAATATATATTAAAGGCAATCCTTATTTAGTTAGTAAAGGATATGGAAATGCGACTATCTCAGAAAACAAGGCAGGCAAAAGATCTACGCATAATCATTCAACTAAGGTATCAGGTATTGTATCGATGATTGCAAAAAATAATTTCAAGATAATGCCGTTAGTAATTTCGGCATCAGGTGATGAATACGATCAGGATATAGCTAATGCGATATATTATGCAGTAGATAATGGTGCAAAGGTTATCAATATGTCATTTGGTAAAGAATTTTCTTTATATAAAGAATTGGTAATAGAAGCATTAAAGTATGCAATGAAAAGGGATGTATTGATTGTACATTCTGCGGGTAACAATAAATTCAATATTGACGAAAACCCTTATTATCCGTCAGATACAGAATTTAAGGATGATGCAAAAGAAGTCGTAGATAATTTTATCAATGTAGGCGCCACTACTGCAAAAGCAGACAGTACTTTTGTGGCCTCTTATTCAAATTACGGCAAGAAGAATGTAGATTTATTTGCTCCTGGAGATAAAATTTATACCACAACCGCAGGCAATAGTTATGGCTATGATTCAGGTACTTCACTTGCAGCACCCATGGTTTCTGGAACAGCGGCTTTAATATGGTCGTATTATCCTAAACTAACAGCTAAGGAGGTTAAACAAATTATTCTAGAATCAGGAACGGCTTACGATTTAGACGTTTTGGTCCCTGGTGGAGAGGGCAAAAAAATCAAATTTAGTGAATTATCTAAATCAGGAAAAGTATTAAATGTCTATAACGCGATGCAACTCGCTGAGAAAGTGAGTAAAAAGAAACGATAATGCACCACTATCAAGTTCGTCCTTTCTCGCACTATGTTTTAAGAACCCCTTTATTTCCATTGCCTTTCTATTTTGATTTATTGGAAAATTATTCCGAAGAGGCCTTATTGCTGCAGTTTGAAAACCCTTATGTTAGAGAAGCCATTCGTATGGCTTCACCGGAACTACTAACAGCTTTAAAAAAATGGAAAGCTGATCCTTCCAGTGTATCACCTAAAAAAAGGGAGAGTTTGCAGCTTAGTTTACTGAAATACATTGCGCGAATATCAACTCGTTGTACTCCTTTCGGGTTATTTGCGGGTTGTTCAGTTGGAAAAATAGCTTCTGAAACGAACATTATACTCAATTCAACTGAAAATTTTAGTCGTTTTACACAATTTGACATGCAATTTTGGGTGGCATTATTACGAGAATTTGCTAAAAGAGAAGAAGTTATACCTTATCTTAAATATTATCCTAATAATTCGATCTATGCTCTTGGGGATTTTTACCGCTATGTTGATTACAACTATGTAAAAACAAAAAGAGTCCATACCATTTCAGCATTGCGAAAAACAGCCCTTTTAAGTGAATTAGTGCTTAAAGCAACATCAGGGATGACTGTTGATGAAATGGTTTGTCTTCTTGCCGATGATGATTCTGAAACCGCAGAAGCTTTAGAATATATTAATCAGCTTATCGATTTTCAGTTTCTTGTAAGTGAATTGGATGCAACAGTTACAGGTAGTGATGAATGGGGACGCGTTTTTTCTATCATCGATAAAATTCCGAACTTAAAAAAAGATTCTCAACTTTTGCAAAGTATAAGAACTCAATTTTTAGTATTAGACCAAACGCTTGTTCCTTCTGAAAAAGACTATGAAGCGATACAGGATTTAATTGAGAAAACAGGTGTGGAGTTTGATGAAAAATATCTTTTTCAAACTGATTTAAATACGACCGCTTCCGTAAATACTTTGAGTACTAGTTCACAAAATAAAGTCTTCCAAGCGGTTCGTTTTTTAAACGGAATTCAAAAGCAAAAGAAGTCTGAAAACCATACTAATTTTATAAAAGCATTCACACAAAGGAATGAATCAAGAGAAATGCCTTTGACAACTGTTTTAGATACTGAAACGGGAATTGGGTATCTTCAAAATTCTGAAATGAATGATACGCATGAGATTTTGGAGCATTTTTCTTTTAAAAGTAAAGTTCAAGAAACAATCCTCGAACCTTGGACGGCTTATGATTTTATAATGGAGAAGAAACTTCAGCAATGTATTCTTAAAAATGAAGAAGCAGTATCGCTTTCTGAAAAGGATTTTCCGGATTTTGATCCTAGTTGGAATAATGCACCAGCTACTTTCTCGGTAATGATTGAAATTGCATTGCATCAAGAAAAAGAAATCATATCAATTGAATCTTCGGGGGATGTTAGTGCCGCCAAACTATTAGGGCGTTTTTGTAATGGAAATGATGCTATTTTCAATTTAACCAATGAAGTTGTAGCCAAAGAAGCGACCTATCATTCTGATAAAATTTTAGCAGAGATTGTTCATATTCCGGAATCAAGAACTGGTAATATATTAAGAAGACCTGTTTTAAGAGCATTTGAAATTGCCTATTTGGCTAATTCGGCAGCAACTAAAGACTACACGATTGACTTAAATGATTTAATGATTTCGATACGCAACAACAAAATTATTTTGCGATCTAAGAAACACAATAAAGAAGTTATTCCTTGTTTGTCAAATGCCCATAATTATGTTACTAAATCGCTGCCTGTTTATCATTTTTTATGTGATTTACAGTCGCAAGATGTAAAGCCTATTTACAGTTTCAGTTGGGGTGTTTTAGAAACGCATTATGATTTTTTTCCAAGGGTTGAATATAACGGAGTACTACTTTCAAAATCAAAATGGATCGTAAGTAAAACTGAAATTATGCCTTTTTATAAAATGGATGGCATTCTATTATTTGAAGCTTTTTCGATTTGGAGAAAACAACGAAGCATTCCTAGTCTTGTAAATTGGGCTCATTTTGACAACACATTGTTACTTGATTTTGAGACAAATATAGGGATTCAATTATTTTTGAAATCAGTTGTAAATCATGTTAAAATCACTTTAGAAGAATTTCTATTTACAGAGGAATCTGTGGTGAAAAACGCAAAAGGTGAAAATTTTGCCAATCAGTTCATTCTATCCTATTATAAAGACCAATTGTAAAGTATGAAAAGGGATTTTTGCATAGGAAGTGAATGGCTGTATTATAAAATATACACTGGAGTAAAAACAGCAGATCTTATATTATCTGAAAAGTTGTATCCCTTAATTTTAGATTTACAAAAGGAAAAGATAATTGCCAAATGGTTTTTTATTCGGTATAACGATCCTGATTCGCATCTTCGTCTTCGTTTTTTAGTAACCAAACCAGAAGCAATAGCTACCATTATCAGTTCATTCCATCCTGTTTTTGAGAAGTTATTGGTCAACCATTTAGTTTGGAAAGTACAAACGGATACTTATAAGAGAGAATTGGAGCGGTACGGAGAGGCTACCATGGTAGATTCTGAGACTTTGTTTGGGTATCATAGTGAGTTGATTGTAGCCTATTTAAAGCATAAATCCAATTTTGAGGTAGCAGCACAGCTATTGTTTGGACTGTTTACAATTCATCATTTTTTAGAAAGTTTTCAGTTATCAATGTCTGAAAAACATGAATTGATGCGCCGGTTACAAATGAATTTTAAAAAAGAATTTAATGCCGATGCGGCCACAAATAAGGGACTAGATACCCAATACCGCAAGCGTGAAGTAGAAATTACTGCCTTGCTACTAGGCAAAACGGACTTGCCATTTGAAGTATTAACTCCCTTCATAGAAACTAAAATATCAGAAATTGCTTTGTTAAGTTCCAACATAAAAAGTCAGTTGGAGATTCCTCTTTTTGATTTTTTAAGCAGCCATATTCACATGATGGTTAATCGTCAGTTTACCTCCCGCCAACGACAATATGAGCTCCTGATATACGACCATTTGTATCGGTTTTATAAAACTCAGGAGCTCAGAAGGCATTAAAAATTGGGATTGACTTTTGAGTTAAGCCCTTTTGCTCTATAATACAATAGAATGTTTTAGTTAAAAATCAGTGACAACAAATTTACCATTTGTAATATTGTGAATCAAAGCGCCTTTATTATAAACTTGCAGATTCATTTCGCCTCTAGTTACTTTTTCTTCATTTATAGTTGTATGCTCAAGAATTGTGTAACTGCCAGCTGTTTGGTATTTTTTCCAATCAATATCTCTAATCCACAATAACTGGGTAGCTCTAAATATGCCAACATATTGATCAAAATCAATTCTGTTCTCTATTGTATTTTGGTCAAATTTATACGTGCCTACTGCTAAATTTGGCAATTTAATTTTAGATTTAATTAAAGCTCTAAATCCGTTATCTGTGTAAAAGTACATTTGATATGGATTATTTAATAGTTTCGGATCATATTCGCCAAAATGAAATGCGGTAAAAAAACTTAAAGCAGTTCCTTTAAAATTCATATTTGTAAAAGTATATGGGCACTCGGTAGTTCTTACATTATTACTAGTTACCGACCCTTCGATATATTTTCTTTTTTTATCAATGTCTAATTCATCATAGTAAGATTGTTCTAATAGATATCCTTTAAAATCAAAATGAAGGTACTTTTTTGTTTCATCGTAGTTGAAATTTGATATTGTCATTAAGCCTTTAGGGTTAAAATCGGCAGATTCAAAATGTGCATTTTGATTTCTATAGTCAAAAAGTGTAATATTTTTTAACGTACCATTTTTCAATAGCGAGAATTCAATTCTAAAACCTGGATTTTTATTGTTTTGATAGCTACAACTAAAAAATAAACTTTCACAACTTTCGTTGGAGCCGATGCGACTATTTATTAAATTTAACTGTTCATTGTCAATTTTAATATTTAGAGAATTCACAACTTCTTCTTTAAGAACTTCTTCTCTTTCACAAGATGCTATAAAAAGGAATAAAAGCAAACTATTTGCTTTTATTAAAAACCACCTACAGTACTTACCGTAGGTGGATATGTTTTTTTTTGTGCCTACCATTGAACTTGAATTGGTCTTACTTGAAACTCTACTTTACCAGTATAATATGTTCTTGTAGCAAATTGCCCAGTATTAGGATTTTTATTTACTACATTATCGTAAAAAGGAATTACAGAGTCGAATAAATTGTTGCTTTTCGTTGTTCTTTTGACGATATAATCATTTGATTTTGATTCTTCAATTGACGCTCCATATTTCGTGTTCACTTTAACAACCTCAAAAATTGTCCCGCTTAATTCGGTAGAAAAGTTAGCATTGAATTTTGAGCTTATTGATTGTTTAGTTTCAATTATTAATGGATCATCTACTTCTTCAAAAGAAAATTTCCATTCATTTGAAAATCTATTTAAATCCCACGTTTGAAATTCTAACACTGTACCGTAATTATTATTCAAAAAATTTATAGTTTTTAAGCCAATTATAGTTGTACGAATGTAAGTTTTTTTGAAAGGCCAATTAAATCTGCTGTATGCTTCATGTTTTAATTCAAATAAATCAGACGGTTTAGCAAAAAAGCCTTTTTTATCTGATTCACCAGTGTTTGATGCTTTTGATCCATAAAAGCAATAAATCATAAATTCAAATTGTCCGTCTGTCCATCCGGAGGAGCTATTGAGTCTATAATCAGTTACTTGTTTTGGGTCATCTGTGTTTGAAATAGTATTAAATGCTCCTTGTGCATCATTTCCCGACATTTTGAAAGAGGTTATGTATTCTCTATACTTCCCACCACTAATTGCTCCTTTTTGCTTGCTAGGAGTCAATCCATAATAGATGTTGTCTCTTTGCCAACCCTCTGATGCAGTACCTTCCCAAACATTGTAAGCATCCTTTAAAAATTGACTTTAGCACCATCATTTTTTATGTTGGAAAATAGCAAAATTACTGAACATTTCTATTCGATTTGCTACATAACAAGTAACAATCATTACGTTATAATTTTACTCTTAAAGTAGGTAATATAGCTATGGTTTCAACACCATTTAATGAATAATACAACTTGCTTTTTAAACCAAGTTCAGCATAACTATTGAGTTTGAAATAATATTCTAAAGATCCAAATAAACCCAAATTGTCTGCTCGATTTTTTTCGTTTATTAACACAAACACAGTATTGTTATCAATATTAGTAATATCGCTTCTGTTCATATTTTCAATAAAATAGTATGCTCCAAGCGTAAACTGCAAATTGTTTTTAAAAACGGTTCTAAAATGAACATCATAAAAGTCTTTGGTATGAATGTTTCTATAGTTTTGTAAAACCAAACCAGTATTGGTTGAAGTAAGTATTACACCATCATCTATATTTTTTGCATGCTGTAACCTAGAATAACCTAATCCAATGTAGCGGTCTTTAGGTAATTTAAAATCAAAATTTATTTCATAAAACGAGCCAATATTTGGCAATTCAAAAGGTACGGGATCATCTAAAAAGGATTTGGAGTACTCGATGTAGGATAGACCATAAGAGAACGAAATTTCAATTTTTTGTTCTTTGTTTTCTTGAGCAAATAAAGAAGTTGAAAGAAAAAATATAGTTAATAGTAGTCTATTTTTCATAGGATTAGATTTTATAAGTAACTGTTTTTTAATTTTAATGAATGTTTTATTGAATCATTTTTCTAAAAATAATTTTATGATAATTAGAATCTTTTACCAATATTTAAAGTAAGGTTATAGTGGTTAGGATACACCGGAATTGAGTTAATTTTTTTTTCGCCAATAGGCATTAAATAGTACGGACTGATACCAACAAAGTAATTCTTATAAAATGTACATTGAAATTGTAATCCTAAGGTATAATAAAAAGTATTTAAATTACCTGAAGTGGTTCCATTTTCATAAGTAAGTATCTGTCCATTATTAAAATCATAAGTCCAATTTTTTACATCATGCGCTCTAGAATATGAAAACAAATAGCCAGCACCTAAATTAAAATTAAATAAAAACCGATCATTATTAACAAATAGATAATCTATCTTAGTTCCTACAGTAACAGTATTTATTTTTGACCAAAGCGAATTAAAATATACACCTGAGTAGGTTTGATCCATTAAATAATTATCGACTGCTGTTGCATCATCAAAAAAACGAGGAAAATCATTACTTTGATTGTATTCTAAATACAAATCAAATGCAAAAGACTGAGAAAATCTATTTTGATAATTTAAACCTAGTGAAAAATTATTTAAGTTGCTTTCTTTATCAGGAAACCAAGGTTTGCCAATTGACACATAAACGCTTTCGTTTTGAGCAGATGAGATTGTAAAAATAAAGATAAATAAAACTGTAAAATTTTTTTTCATAACAACATAAATGTAGATGCTGTACCAAAGATACAGCATCTAATTAATAATTAAAGGTCGGTATAATAGTGTTTAAAGTAGTAATCTACAATGCCATTTTTCTTCACATTATAATCCACACCACCATCACTGACTGTTTCACCAGTAGCGCCAAGACCTACAATAGTTGCTAAAACAATTCTACGTGAGATTTCTGCATTTGTCCTAAACTTTGCATTACCGACTGAAACATTAATTTTAGCTGAACCGCTTGCCTCGGCATTTGGTTTAATTTTACCATCTTCAAGTTTAAAACCTGACTTCATGGAAAGTTCAAAAGATGCTGTAGCCTTCAAGTTATGTATGGAAAAAATAGCGAAATCCTGTGTATTTTCGCTCATGTTCCAATCTTGGTCAAATTCAGCACCAAAATCAACCCAATTTTTATCTTTGACATGTTTTCTTTTACATCTGAATTCTTTTACAATATAATCTTTTGGAGAAGCTGTTATTGTGCCATCTGCGTTTTGTGTGACAGAACCATCAGTTGTGCCGCGGTAAAATCTCAACTTTTGATGTGTGCCACCAAACCCCATGTAACCAGTTCCATTTATTCTTATTCTTGGGATATAGGAACTGATACCATCTGTTTCGGGAATATTATTATGATTGGTATTTGTTGTCAGTAATGTTGTTGTTGGTATTGTATTGTTATTATTAGTAAATCCACTAGGATTGTAAACCATGAATTGATTCTCACTAGTTATCAGTTCATTATTTTGGTCTAAAGGTGTAGGTAACAGTTCTATAAAATTACAAGGTCTACCAGCAATATCACATGGATCTATAGGTACGATTACATAAACGGGATTGTTATCTAAAAAATTGTTATCAAGATTATTAATAATTTCATAATCACTGTAGCCTGTATTAAATTGAAATCCGATGTTTGTTTGCGAATTGTTTAGCGGATCGAATGAAACATAATATTCTTGTGCATTTTGATCATCATTTTCATATTCAGGATCAAATGGAAAAAAAATTTGTAATTCCTGTGAAACAAGAAGATTAGTTAATTCATCTGCAATAAACGCTGTAGATCTAAAATTGTTCTTAGAAGTTAAGTTTTTGTCCAAAATTTCTTTAATTGTTTTATAATCATTAGAATTATTTTCAAACTCTTTTCTTAAAGCATTTTTAAAAATATTTTGCTTTCTTAAATTATTTATTTGGTTTTTGAACGTAGCTTGTTCATTTTTTCTTAAACCTTCTTCTTGTTCAAGTAAGTATGCAAAAGATACAATATTTGCATCTTTGTCAACTTCTTTCATTTTGTTATTTAAAGCGTTTTTGACTTCAGAGTCAGTTAATAACTTGCCTAACAAAATAGCAGTTTCTTGTACTAACTTCTGTTTTGAATTTAAATTTGTTTTTTCTAGTGTTTCACTATTGTTTTCAGTAGAACAACTGATTACCAAGAGGCAGAAGGAAAGTAGGAATATACTTTTTCTCATTATAAATTTTGTTCTCATTTAAGATTGTTTTAATTGTTTTAAATTGATAAATTTTAGATAAGTAGCTACAATATCATTTTAGAAAAAAAACTTAATTCTAAATAACGTCTTACTAAGAACTTATTTGTTTTTCTTGACTCCAAAACTACCCTCATATATTTTAACATACAAACACTTGTTATTGGAATTCGCGGAATTCCGTGTCTTAATTCCGTGAATATTTTTTTAAAATACCTGAACATCAATAATTTGAAAACATGATTTTTTCTATGAATTTAAGCTATAAGCTCTAATTTTAGGTGTTGCGCGATAAATGACACTTATTAAACTTCAAAATTTTCAATTAGATTTCTCAAAAATTTACCCTATCATCACTTTCAATCTCATTCCTTTTTCTCTAATTTTACATTTTTGAAAAGCAAATATGAAATTAGAAATTAGAGAACTGACCACTAAACAGGAAATGTTAGCTCAATATGAAGTTATGCTACATTTATATACGAATTTCACTTTAGACAAATACGATGCGTATCTCACAGAGATGATCCCACACAACTACAAGCAAATTGCCGTTTTTGAAGGTGATGTATGTGTTGGACTCTCTGGATTGTGGTCAGGAACTAAACTCTGGTCTGGCAAGTATTTAGAAATTGATAATTTTATTGTACACCCAGATCACCGCAAAAAAGGAATTGGCAAAATGTTGACGGATTATGTTGATGCTTTGGCAAAAAAAACGGGCTGTACGATGATCGTTTTAGATGCCTTTACCGGAAATTTCACCGCACATCGCTTTTATTACAACCAAGGTTACGTACCCAAAGGGTTTCACTTTCTTAAAATTTTAAACGAAGAAGGTCTAAGTTAAAGAGAAAATTATGAAAGGATATAAAATAATTTTTTTCTCTGTGATTACCGCTATCAGCCTTACTTTTTGTGCTATGAAACACGAACTTCAAACGGAATTCCCTCAAGAAATACAATCAGTATTCTACCAAAAAGTGAAAAAAGATACGGAAAGCAGCGTGATCAATTTTTATATCGAATTCAAAAAACCGCTTGCGGCAAACATCAAATTGGAGAAAATCTATTTTCACAATCAAGAATCTCTAGTTCAGGAAATTACACCAAAAGACTTTAAATCTTCATTTTTACAAAGCAATAAAAAAGAAGATTTGATTATGGATATAAATCCCACCAAAGAATATTGCAACAAAGCACCTATAATTTCAAAGACCAAATTCGATATCAAATCCACTGAAGCAGTATTAAAATACAAGCTAAAAAACAAAACGTATTATTTGAAAATCTCCAATGTCTTCGAAAAACCGCTCTAATTAAAATCTTCAAATCAAATATTTCTAAGACGAAACAGCAGTAAAAACAAAAAGGTACTGAGGTCATTTAAACCAAAGAATTGGTTATTTTTGTCGATATCAATTTAAACAAATACACCATTTTGGGATTATATAAAAATCTTTTTAAACAGACTGCGATTTACGGGTTAGCAACGGTTGTCCCGCGAATGTTCAGTTTTTTTTTGGTGCCCTTATACACTGATTTACTTCCAAAAGCAGCATACGGAAAGGTTTCGATCATTTTTGCCGGCATGATTTTTTTTAATGTCATTCTTGCGTACGGAATGGAAACCGCTTTTTTTAGGTTTTATAATAAAGAAACCAACAAAAATTCAGTAGTTGAAACAACCTCAGTGTCGATCTTCTGGACTTCACTTACCTTTTTATTCATAGCATTACTTTTTCGAAACACATTAGCGCTTTGGTCAGGAATTGATGAACAATATATTACATACACCATTTGGATTTTAGTGCTCGATGCATTGGTTATTGTTCCGTTCTCTAAATTAAGGGTCAACCAGCAACCCGTAAGATATGCCATAATCAAAATAGGAAATGTAGCCGTCAATCTTTTTCTGAACCTTTTCTTTTTGAGTTATTTACCCGCGATTGCAGAATCAAATCCGGACAGTATTTTACGCTCTTTGTACCTGGAAGATTTCCAAATAGGATATATTTTTGTGTCCAATATCGCGGCGAGCTTACTTACATTTATACTGCTGTCCCCCAATTATTTCAAACTCAAATGGCAGTTTGATTATTCGCTTTGGAAACGCATGATGCAATACGGTATGCCCATAATGGTCGCTGGAATCGCATTTGCCATCAACGAACAATTCGACAAAATTTTACTGGGATACTTATTGCCTCCTGACATTGCTGATGCCGAAGTGGGCGTTTATTCCGCCTGCTACAAACTCGGTTTGTTCATGGTCTTGTACCGTACGGCCTATACTTTGGGAATCGAACCCTTCTTTTTTAGCCATTCTAATAGTCAGGATGCGCCACAAACCTACGCTACAATTACCAAATATTTTGTCATTTTCGGGTCGTTTATATTACTGTCCGTCATCGTTTTTGCCGATGTGCTCAAAGTTATTATGATCCGAGATGATTCCTATTGGGAAGCCATGAAAGTAGTACCATTAATTATTTTGGCCAACTTTTTCTTAGGAATTTACACCAATCTTTCCGTTTGGTACAAACTGATCGACAAAACCCATATTGGCGCCTATATTTCCATAGTGGGAGCCATAATCACACTCGTGTTAAATTACCTGCTGATCCCAACAATGAGTTATTATGGGTCGGCAATTGCCACCATTGCGGCTTATGGAAGTATGATGTGTATTTCCTACTATTTTGGGAATAAATATTATCCTATTCCGTATGATACCAATAAAATCTTCATGTATCTATTGATTTCAGTAGGATTTTCGGCAGTTTCATTTTATGGTTTCAGAGAAAATTATTACGTAGGAATCACGTTATTACTGGTGTTTATGTATTTTATATACCACAATGAAAAAGAATTATTAATCAAAATTATTAATCGAAAAAAACAATGACAATAAACATAATCAACAAATCACAACATGCCTTGCCTAACTATGAAACCATAGCCTCAGCAGGAATGGATTTACGTGCCAATTTAACGGAACCCATAACATTAAAGCCACTGGAAAGAGCGATTGTAAAAACAGGTCTTTTCATCGAATTGCCCATAGGGTACGAAGCGCAAGTAAGACCTCGAAGCGGTCTCGCTGCTAAAAACGGAATTACGGTGTTGAACGCTCCTGGAACAGTAGATGCTGATTATCGGGGTGAAATCGGAGTTATTTTAGTAAATTTATCCAATGAAGATTTTGTTATCCAAAACGGAGAACGCATTGCGCAACTCATCATCGCAAAACACGAACGTGCAGAGTGGATTCAAGTACAAGAGCTGACAGAAACCTCCAGAGGAGAAGGTGGTTTTGGTAGTACGGGAGTGAAATAAATTTAATAATTTAAAGATTGAAAAATTTAAAGATTTGCGATAATCTTTAAATTTTTCAATCGTTTAATCTTTCAATAAAAAAACATGAAAATAATTGTCCCAATGGCTGGTCGTGGTTCACGCCTTCGCCCACATACATTAACCATTCCTAAACCATTAATTCCTATTGTAGGAAAACCAATTGTACACCGCCTAGTTGAGGATATCGCTGGCGTATTGAATCAAGAAATTGAGGAAGTAGCCTTTATTATTCATGAAAGTTTTGGCAAAAAAGTAGAAGAGGAACTAATTGCTATCGCACAAAAATTAGGCGCCAAAGGCACTATTTATTACCAAAACGAAGCTTTAGGAACCGGTCACGCCATTATGTGTGCCAAAGATTCTTTGAGTGGACCAGCAGTTATCGCTTACGCAGATACGTTGATTCGGGCTGATTTCGATTTGGACCAAAATGCCGACAGCGTGATTTGGGTGAAACAAGTAGATCAGCCGGAAGCTTTTGGTGTTGTAAAACTGAATGAAGCAAATGAAATAGTAGAATTAGTAGAGAAACCGGTAACTTTTGTCTCAGATCTTGCCGTTATCGGAATTTACTATTTTAAAGATGTGGCCGTGCTGAAAAACGAATTACAATTAGTATTAGATAACAATATTATCCACGGTGGTGAATATCAAATAAATGATGGTATCAAACAAATGATGGCTAAAGGCATGAAATTTGTTCCCGGTAAAGTGGACGAATGGATGGATTGTGGCAACAAGAATGTAACCGTGGAAACCAATTCCAGAATGTTAGGATTCTTGCACAATGATGGCGAACATTTAGTGGATTTTGATGTCAAATTAGAGAATTCGACTATAATTCCGCCTTGTTATATCGGTAAAAATGTAATTTTGATAAACGCAACTGTTGGACCGAATGTATCTTTAGGTGATGGATGTCATGTTCAAAACAGCACGATAAAAAACAGTTTAGTACAAACGCACTCTCATATCAAAAATGCGAATTTAGACAATGCAATGATTGGGAATCACGTTAGTTTTGATGGGAATTTTTCCAGTATTAGCATTGGGGATTATTCGGTATTGGAGTAAAAGGATTCAATTAATGCACTAAGCAATAAGAATAAAACAATGTTGCATTTTTTTACCATATAAGTCATGTAAGTTTAAGTTTCAATTGTGTTGGCCTTATGTAACTTAAACAATCATAAGGTCATTTAAGGTTTAATTCTTATATGACTTATATATCAAATAGTATTTCACTCATTTTTTAGTATGACATTAAATAGGTCCAACTACTTAAATGCTATAATCAAAAATAAAAATATTTAATTTTAAACATACGAGTCTTGCAAGGCTATGTGGCTTCGCTTAAATGAACTATTGGTTTTACTTGAATTAATTCAAAACTTATATGACTTATATGTTTAAACAAGTATGCGACGAAATGTTATTATTTGTAATGTTAAGTGGTATTATATAAAAAAGATTCAGGATTAAAAATACAGCATGAAAAAAAGCGCTTTCATAATTTTATTTCTCGTTTTGCAATGCAATTCGGCTTTGCTGTGGGCACAAACAGAACCTGAGGAAATAAAGCTCGATACGGATCAGTTTCAGGAACTTTTTTATGAATCGTTGTTGCAAAAAGGGATTGAGAACTATGATAAAGCAATTGTAGCTTTGGATAAAGCCAATAAAATTAAACCCAATGATGCCGCCGTATATTATGAGTTAGGGAAGAATTATTTAGCATTAAAAGAGTATAAAAGTGCTTATAATTACTTTGAAAACGCCACTAAAATTGATCCTAAAAACAAGTGGTTCTGGATAGGAATGTATGATGTGAGTTACGAAACTAAAAATTTTACTCAGGGAATTACCGTCATCAATAAGTTGATTGAATTTGATCCCAAGTACAAAGAAGATTTGACCTCACTTTATATGGGGACTAATCAGTATGAGAAAGCTTTGGCACTGATTCAGGAACTTAATGAAACCATCGGAAAAACAGATAGAAGGGAATTATACAAAAGCCAGATTCTGTCTGTAGGAAAATTTCAGAATATGGAGATTACCAATCTGGAAGATCTGATTGCTAAAAACCCACAGGATGAGTTCAATTATATCAGTTTAATTTTTTTGTATTCGAAAAATAATGAAGAGTCAAAAGCGTTTGAAACCGTCAAAAAACTCGAAAAAGCAATCCCAGATTCGGAGTGGGCACAAGTAAGTGTATTCAAAAATTACTTGGATGCTAATGACGCACCAAAAGCCATTAAAGCAATGAATATTGTTTTGGCCAGTGCCAAAATTGATTCGAAAATTAAACACCGAATTCTGAATGAGTTTCTGGTTTTTACCGATAAAAATCCGCAATATTCGGCTGATTTAGAGAAGGCTGTCGGCTATTTTGACAAGGATACTTCCGTTGATGTTGCCAAAGAAATTGGGAAGTTTTTCCATGCTAAAAAACAATGGAACAAAGCAATTATGTATTATGAAAAATCAGCAAATAAGGAATCTGATGATGCCGTCGGAACGAATTTACTTTTGCTTCAAGCGCATACGGAGATGAAACAATTTGATACAGTAGCTAGGAAAGCTTCGGCACTTATGGAGACTTTTCCAACGCAGCCTCAGTTTTATTATTATGCGGGTTTAGCCAACAATCAGCTGCAACAATTTAAAAAGGCGAAGGGTTTTTTAGAAATGGGCATGGATTATGTAGTGGAGAATAAAGAGTTGGAAATCAATTTCAATATTCAACTTGGAGAAGCGTATAATGGTTTGGGAGATTTCAAGAAAAAAGACTCGTTTTTCTCTAAAGCCAATCAATTATTAAAAGAAAAAAAATAATGAAAAAAATTTCAATAGTAGTTCTACTTACTGTTTTTATGATTTCTTGTAAATCTAAAGCCATTGTGGTTGCTGCCAGTAATGAGCCCGTTGCTGAAGCGGGGTATATGTCAGCCAAAAAAATAATAGAAAATCATTATAACAATAAAAATGAATTTTCTACATTATACATTAAGTCAAGCGCGCGTTATGCGGATGACAAGCAGACCCAAAACGTTACCGCAGAAATTAAAATCAAGAAAGACGAACAAATTTTAGTAAGCATTCGTTTTCTTGGAATTACAATGGCAAAAGCATTGATTACGCCTTCCACGGTGAGCTATTACGAAAAAATCAACGGAAACTATTTTGAAGGGGATTTCAGCAGTTTAAGCCAGTGGTTAGGAACGGATTTGGATTATAATAAAATCCAGAACATGTTATTAGGTCAGGCTATTGATGATTTGACTAAAGGAAAATATCTAGAAACATTATTGGAACAAACCTATCGATTAGATGATACATCGAACAAAAACACAAAAAAATCATTCTTTTTAGATGCCGATAAATTTTTAGTTCAAAAGCAAGAAATTACACAAACTGCCGAAGAGCGAACGATCAAAGTTACATACACAGACAACAAAGTATACAACGAGACAACATTGCCTACAAGTGTTTTAATTAATACGTTTCAGAAGAAAGGAACTACCGAAATCAGTTTAGATTACAATACGGTAACTTTCAATGAAGAACTTTCTTTTCCTTATAGTGTTCCAAATGGGTACAAAAGAATTATAATTAAGTAAATTAGCAAAAATATTTTTCCGATATGCCAAAATTTCTCCTAAGCCTAATTTTAATTTGTACCACTTCATTACTATGGAGTCAGGAATCCCAACAAGAAAAATTAGAAGAACGTAAAGCTCAAATTCAAAAAGAAATTCGAGAAAATGAAAGATTACTGCAGAATGTAAAGAAAAAAGAGAAATCCGCTCTCAATGTGGTGATTATTCAAAGTACTAAAATAAGGCTTAAAGAAAAATTAATAAATACCACTGAAAAGCAAACCAAGTTGCTTAACAACGATATGTACATTAATCAGGTTCAGATCAATAAATTAAAAAAAGAATTGGGGGAACTGAAGGAGGATTATGCCGAAATGATTTTAAAATCATATAAAAGCCGTTCGTCAGAAAGTAGAGCGATGTTTTTATTGTCTTCTGAAAATTTTTTACAGGCATACAAAAGAGCGCAGTACATGAAGCAGTACACCAGTTATAGAAAAGCACAGGGCGAGGAAATTAAATCTAAGTCGACCAAGTTATTGGACTATAATGATAAATTAAACATTCAAAAAAAGGAAAAACAAAAACTGATTGCCGAAAACGAAAAGGAACGATTGGCTCTGGAAAAGGAAAAGAAAGAACAGCAAAAGGTAGTAAATTTTATCAAAAAAGATAAAAATATGATTGCCAAAGAGCTTAAGAAAAGACAACAAGAGTACAAATCAATTGACAGACAAATCAATAAATTAATTCGGGAAGCCATTGCGGCAGCCAATAGGAAAGCCGCCTTAGAAAAAGCGAAAGCCAATCCAAGTGCTCCGGTTTCCAGAGGTGCAGTGTCATCCTCTAAAATTGAGTTAACTCCCGAAGCTAAAATAGTTGCTGATAATTTTAGAGCGAATAGAGGAAGATTGCCGTATCCTGTTGAAAAAGGATATATATCATTAGGATATGGAAACCAAACCCATCCTTTGTTCAATACAATTACGGTTCACAACAGCGGTGTAGAAATCACTACGGACAATGGCGCAAGTGCCAGAGCTGTTTTTGGAGGAGAAGTAACCAGTGTCATCGTTTTGTCACCAGTAAACAAAGCCGTAATGATACAGCACGGAGATTTCTTTACGGTCTATCAAAATTTAAGCTCAGTGTCAGTCAATAAAGGAGATAAAGTGAGTATAAAGCAAAGTCTTGGAAAAGTAAGAACGAATGGCGAGACCGGAAAAACGATAATTAAATTTTTAATCCTACAAAATACAACCTATAATAATCCTTCAAGCTGGTTGTCCCCAAGATAGAAAATAGTTGTCTGATAAAAAAAGCACTATCAATTCAATCGAATTGATAGTGCTTTTTTTAGTTAAGGAATTCTTTAGTATTAATGGATAAAAGGTCTGTTGACGAAACCTTTTTGACGGTTGTGCTCCATTGCTGTAGTGTTAGTATAGATAGCTGTTTGATTTTTGAATAAATTAACGAATTTAGAACCTTTTAATGGGTTATTCTGCTTTATTAAAAGAAGAATGTACAGCTTTCATCATTCCTTCAGTAGACCAGGTTCCGGAAACTATAATACGTCTGATAGTGTACAATGGATCTGCAGGATCTCTTTTGGTTGATAAAATATAAGCCATTTCATAACCACTTTTCTTAATTTCAGGAATAGCTGCAGTATTCCATAATCCAAACGGATAGGCAAAATCCGTCACCGGTTTTCCTATGATTTCTTCTAATTTTGCTTTTGGTTTTACCAATTGTAAATTCCAGTCGTCGCCCATATATTTTGTAACCATGTGGTGATCCCAAGTATGTGCGCCTACCGCATGTCCGTCATCAGATAAGCTTTTAATTTGCTCTTTGCTCATATATCCGGGACGATTAATTGAGACAGTCATAATATAAAACACGCCTTTGAAACCCTGTTTTTTCATTTCGGCTGCGCCAATGCTAAATTGTTCTTCTCTGGTATCATCAAAAGTAATCATGATTGGTTTTTCCGGTAAGGGACCATCAAATACTAAATAATCATAGAGTTGTTGTGGTAAAATGGTTTTATATCCTGCATCGGCTAAGGCTTTCATTTGTGCTGCAAAAGCATCAGGTTTTACGGTGTACACTTTCATGTTTCCACTCGCACTGGCACTAAAATCTCGGATATTATGATAACATAAAACGGGTACTTCTTTTTTTGAAAGAATAGTCGCAGCATCAGCCGCTACTTTTTTTGGTGCAATAATTTTTGCAGGAACAGTTATAAGCGGGATTTCCGGTATTATTTTACGAGGTTCTGATTGGCATCCAACTACTAAAAAAAGCCCAACAGAAAGGGAATAAAGAATATTCTTCATAAATCAATTGGTAAATTATTGGTACTGAATGTAAATTGGTTTTGGAGTAAATTTTACTAATTCCTCTGGGCTGTACATCTTCCAATCGTTTTTATTGTCATTTTTATAAAATAATTTAAAACCAGTGAATTGTACCGGTTCTCTATAAATATAACTCATATACGTGGACTTTTTTAGAATTTTACTTCCAAAACCATCCATGTCCATAACGATTTGAACTTCAGGAACGGTCTTGATTTCTTTATAGTTTTTTACCATGCCCTGAGTAAAACGGTGTATTACAAGCACTTTTGGAGTCAGTTTATTTTTGCGCACAATATTTGCCAATATGTCAATGGCATCGTTAATATCAGCGGCAGTGAAATGCCCGATTTTTGAACCTGGGCGCTCTCCATTTTTCATAGAAAACTCCGGATCAATTCCAAGGTGTACATTAGGCATTGAAAGGTATTGTTCCAGTTCTGCCACTTCTGCCTTAACGGTGCTGTGTCCCACCTGAATGTCTAGAAATACCAGCGCATTTATAGGTTTTGCCCAACTTATAATAGTGTCTATTTGCTTAAATGGCATACGCATGCGGTGCATATTATTTTTTCCCGGAGCGCCTTGAGCGGTAACGGCAATATAATGCAAAGCCGGAATTGCTTTTACAGTAGAATCCGCTGCTTGCCACTTGGCCACTTCACCTTGTAATTTTGCCAACATTTCTTTTCGGGGAATTTCACCTAATATTCCCATTCTGGTGGAATATAAGTTGCCGTAATAAGCAATGATTCTATTGTAGGGTAAGAGTGCGCCCGGTAAAGGATAAGGGGCTTTTACAGGCCATCTGCCCGTGGTGTCATTGTTGCTTAAGGCAATCATTCTGGTATTAAAATCAAGCGTGTCGATGGTAAGGGATATTTTCTTTTCTATCGAATCTACTTTTACGGTGGCCGGTTTTTCTGTTTCACTTTCATTATCAGCGGCTTTATTCCGATTACAGGCTAGCGTACTTAACAATAATACGGGAAGTGTGATATATGCAATTGTTGATTTTTTCATAGGTAGCTACTACTTTTTATTTAAAATGAAGGTCCAAGTTTAAAGATAATTTAATTCTGGGATTAATCACAAAGATATGATTTTTAAAGAACGTCATTTTGGTTAAACTAGTGTTTTTAAAATGGTGTTTTTTATATAATTTCCGTTTAAACTAGACTTTTGTGTAATTTTACAATAATCTTTAATCGAATTCAAAACAATATGAAACAGAATGTAAATTGCAACTTATAATTGTAGGGAGCATTTTTATTTAATCCATATTTTATTTAAAAGGGTTTTTTGGAACAAAAAGAAAATACTAACTTTATAAACGTTTTCATTCCCTTAAACACAACAAAAATTGTTCAAAAACAGCCTTTCCTTTCTTCTTTTTTTATGTAGTGTTTTCACTGTTTTTGGACAAATAAAAAAAGATACCATAGCCCTTTCAGAAATCACTTTGAAGGGTTCGCCAATTAAAAATGCACCTCAAAACACTGCTTCTTCCGTTTCAGTGATTACTACTGCCGACATCAATAAAAGTGATGGCATTATACTGACCCCTGTACTAAACAAAATTCCCGGGGTTACCATGCAACAAGGTGCGTTGAACACCAACAGGATTACGATTCGTGGCATTGGCGCCAGATCTCAATACGGAACCAATAAAATAAAAGCCTATTTTGATGGTATACCATTGAGTTCCGGTGATGGTGAAACCACTATTGACGATATTGATTTAGCGTCAATCGAAAAAATAGAAATCATAAAAGGACCAAATTCTACGAGTTTTGGATCCGGTTTGGGTGGCGTGATTCAGTTGTTTTCAAGAGAAACTCCATTATTGGAATCGTTTGGAAAATCAACAGTAACTTTTGGGAGTTTTGGGTTGCTACAAAACCGACTCTCGGCAGGATACAGCGATTCCAAAACGAATGTATTTGCGAGTTTTACGGATTTACAAAGTGAGGGATTCAGGGAAAATAGTTCCTATGACAGAAAATCATTTAACCTGCATGCCAAACAAAAAATTAATTCAAAGGGTAGTTTTTCCTTTTTGGGAACATTCACCCGATTGAAAGCTTTTATTCCAAGTTCTATTAATGAGACGGATTTAAAAAATAATCCAGAGAAAGCAGCCGCTACATGGGCAGCCGCACAAGGTTTTGAGTCGTATGATAAATTCATGCTGGGTTTAGGATACGACCATCAATTTTCTGAAAAATGGTCGCTACAAACCAGTATTTTTTCTAATTTTAAAGACGCGTACGAACCCAGACCTTTTGATATTTTGGACGAAAAAACAAGTTCGCTAGGCCTTCGTTCGAATGTGAATTACAAAGACCAATTGTTTTCTTTGCCCTTTGAACTGAGTTTTGGCACCGAATTATTAACGGAAAAATACGCGTATTCCCTTTTTAAAAATTTGTACAAATCGCAACCTGGTCAAGGTAGTTTAAAAGGCGACGAATTCAGCTCTGTCAAACAAAACCGGAACTACAGCAACTACTTTTTACAAATGGAATTGTGGATTTCAGAAAAACTGCATCTGGAAACCGGAGTAGCATTTAACACAACCAAATATTCGTTAAAAGATATTTTCGAAAATAATTCTGAGGCTCAAAAAATGCCCTTTACTTTTGGAAATGTGTGGTCACCAAGAATTGGTTTCTCGTATAAAGTAAGCAAAGGAAAAAATATATTTACATCGGTGAGTAAAGGATTTTCGGTGCCATCAGTTGCTGAAACACTGACTCCAGAAGGGCAAATAAACACCAATTTGAAACCAGAAGTGGGTTGGAATTATGAACTGGGTTTCAAAGGAAACTGGCTTAAAAATAAAATATACACCGAAGTAACGTTTTACAGCACACAAATTGAAAATTTATTAGTGGCACGACGCACCGCCAATGATCAATTTGTTGGGATTAATGCGGGAAGCAGTTCACATTCAGGATTAGAATTCTTGGTTAATTACAAACTTTTCGAACTTACCCAATTTCAAATGACTTCTTATTTTTCAGGTGCGGTGAATACCTTTAAATTCAAAGAATTCTTGGATGGTGATGCTGATTATTCGGGAAATCAATTGACGGGCGTTCCTGAAAAGCAATTTAATTTTGGAGTAGATTTAACCACAAAAAATGGATTTGGTGTCAACACTTCTTTCCGAACGATTAGTAAAATTTCGTTAAATGATTCCAATACAAAATACAGTGAGCGGTATTCGTTGCTTGATATTAAAACGACCTCTGTTTTCACGATTTTTAAAATCCTGAAAACAGAGCTGAATGCTGGAATCAATAACGCTTTGGGTACTAAATATGCGGCTAATATTTTGCCAAACGCAGTTGGTTTTGGCACTGCTACGCCACGTTATTTTTATCCAGGAAATCCCGTCAATTTTTACGGTGGTTTTTCGGTAGCGTTTCTTTTTTAGATAGGAATCCTTAGCCGATATTTTATTTTTTAATGCCCGCGACTTCTTTCTCGGTAACGATTTTGGTTTGTTTATTGCTCCAAGATGTCATAATGTAATTCATCACATCAGCTACTTCCTGATCCGTAAGTCCCATGGCCGGCATGCTGCTATTGTACTTGATTTTATTGACAGCAATTTCGCCACTTTGTCCAAATTTTACGGCAGCGATACTTTGATTTCTCTTAGTTTTCAACCAGTCCGAACCGTCTAGAGGCGGGAAGTTCTTACCATCTCCTTTTCCATTTGCGCCATGGCATTGCATGCAAAAATCTGCATAAATTTCTTTTCCGGGTGACTGAAGTTTTGCAGTAACTGCGGTTTCAGTATTCAAGTCAATATAGTTGTCTGCGGAAAATGGATTTGCAAAAGAGAAGCTTCCCAATACAAACACTCCAAATCCTAAAAATAATTTCGTTATCAACATCGTTTAATTTGGTATAATTTTAATAATTCCTTTTCCTTCCACGCCCATATAAATATAGCCATCCGGACCTTGTGCCACATTACGCACGCGACCAATTCCGGTTGCAATTTTTTGTCTGCCGATCACTTCATTTCCTTTTAACTTTAGCAATTCAAGATATTGGAATTTCAAAGAGCCCACCAATAAATGTCCTTTCCAGTCTGGATATTTGTCGCTGGTGACAAAGGCCATTCCGCTTGGAGCGATGGACGGCAACCAATAATAAATAGGTTTTTGGATGCCTGGTTTTTCATTTTCTTTACTAATGGTGGTTCCGTCATAATCGATACCATAAGTAACCACAGGCCATCCATAATTGATTCCTTTTTTTATGATATTGATTTCGTCTCCACCTTGTGGACCATGTTCATGTTCCCAAATGGCTCCTGTTACGGGGTTTTTGGCCATTCCTTGCGGATTCCGATTTCCATAAGTGTAAATTGCTTCTTTGGCTCCGGTTTGACCTACAAATGGATTGTCTTTAGGAATGCTTCCATCATCATTTAATCGGTATATTTTTCCGCCATCACGCGTAATGTCTTGCGGATTTACAAAATGTTCGCCCCGCTCTCCGATGGAGAAATATAAATAACCATCGTCGTCAAATAGAATTCGGGAACCAAAATGTTGTCCTTTTGTAGTGTTTGGAGTGGCTTTGTAAAGTGATTCGATTTGTGTCAGCGCTCCGTCCAATAATTTGGCTCGAATGAGTTTTGTGTGACCGCCGGTACCTTCCCCTTCATCGGAAGCGAAGGTCATATAAATCCAACCATTTTTAGCATAATCAGGGTGTAAAGCGATGTCTAATAACCCGCCTTGTCCGCGTGCGTATACTTTTGGAACATTTTTGATTTCTGTTTTTGTTCCGTTTTTAATGTGATATAGAATACCACTTTTGTCAGTAACCAACATTGCACCGTCTGGCAACCAAGTCATCCCCCACGGAACAACAATATCTGCAACCACGGTTTCAAGCGTATAGTTTTTTACCTCGTCTTTAATAGGAATGTCATCAGATTTTACTTGAGCGTTACAACTTAAAGAAAGAAAGGATATAATTGAAAGTGAAACTAATTTAATTTTTTTCATGAGTATCATTTTTGGTCTTTAAAAAAAAGAAATCTTTTAAAGATAGTAAAAGAGGATTTAAAAAGGCAAATAAGTATTTGATTTTGCTTAGAATTAACAAAAGGAAGCGATTGAATTCCTTTTTTTAGAGCCATATTTAAATTAAAATTTAGAATTGGGCATAAAAAAACCACCTAAAAATCAGGAGGTTACATTTAATCTTCTTGAAAAAAAATTATTTCTTAGCGCTGTATTTTGCAGTTCTTGGCGTTGTTGATTACCCCTTTCCAGTTCAATCCAAAACCAAAATCATTCACATTACCAGATGCATCTGTGTATGGAATCATGTCAAGAGGAACGTCTTCTAATTGTTTTTCAACGGTTGTCATATTCAATGGCATTTACAAAGGCAATAATCCGGAAGGTTCTGTTTTACCCGAAACAATATCCAATAAAGCTTCCATTTGAACACCAAATTCTCCCACGATGGCATCTACTTCTTTTTTAAATTCCCCAAAAACCATTGGATTAGAAATATTCACAGATACTAATACCGGCTTTCCTTTCATGGCGCTTTTAGTTTCCGTAATGGTATTATCCTTTTTTAGGCGCTTTGTATAATGGAACGGCAGAGCAGGCTTCACCATACATGATACTTCGTGCAAAAGGGTACAAGTAATGCGCGGCCAATACATAAGCCCGCATCGGAACCGGTTTTCTGGAGCATCCTTTTATAATAATAGGCTTGTTTTCATACGCTGAGTAGTCAATTTTAGGCAGTAATTCTTCATACAAGGATGCGTCTAAATCTTCCAAGGTTCCATTGATAATTTTCTTTGCAAACGGCGCCAATTGAATGGCAACCAAAATCGAAGCCCAGGCAGGAACAATAGCATCAGTGCTGCAGTGAATTGCCACATAGTGATCTTGATATTGTGACCAATCGTGATTTTTCAGTTCCTCTCTAAAGTCTTTTTCTTTCAATAAAAATCCTTCTAAAAGCCATTTTGAAATATCGATTTGCGTACGAATCCCTTTTGGATAATAGTCTTCAAGATCGAAAACTTCCAAAACACTATTCGCAACTTTATTTATTATTTCCATTTTAAAAATCATAAAGTCGAATATCGAAAGCCATAAGGTCAATTACTTAGAGACTTTATGACTTTCGACATTAGGACTAATTTAAAGCATTCCCAATTCTAATTTAGCTTCTTCGCTCATTAAATCTTTGCTCCAAGGCGGATCAAAAGTAATTTCTACTTCAGCGTCTTTTACATGTTCGATCGATTTCACTTTTTCTTCCACTTCTCTTGGTAAGCTTTCTGCAACGGGGCAGTTGGGCGAAGTAAGGGTCATCAGGATTTTTACTTCATAATCCGTATTGACCATCACGTCATAAATTAATCCTAATTCGTAAATGTCTACAGGAATCTCCGGATCGTAAATAGTCTTTAATATTTTTACGATCGATTCTCCTAATTCAGTTGTGTCTATTTCTTGTTCCATTATTTGAGTGTTTTAACCATATAAGACATTGAAGGTCATTTAAGGTTTTTGTTTTGAATATTATATTTGTACTTTTTATTATTATTTAGCTTGATTAAATCATATTTAAAGTCTGCTATGTTTGTTTTTTATTCTTCCAGATATCTATATCTTTCGTTGACATATGTTTTTTGTCCTTCTTTAAAAATATGTGTTACATTGAAATTTATCATTAATCCTATAGGAATTTCTAAAAGGTTCATATAGGTTAAAATTTGAGCTTCATGTATTGGTAAAACTTTTTCTATTGCTTTCAGTTCAACAACCAAACTTTTTTCAACCAATAAGTCACATCTTAATCCTGTTTCAAGTTCTAAACCTTTATAATAAACAGGAATTGTAAGTTCAGTTTGAAATTCAAAACCTCTTATTGTCAATTCTTTTTTTAAACAAGTATGATAAACACTTTCTAAAAGACCGGGACCAAGATGTTTATGTACTTCTATGGCACAACCATTAACCTGATAAATTAAATCTTTTAAATATGTTTTGGTCATAAATTTCCATTTTTTATTCTGACTTATATGACCTTAAATGTCTTATATGGTTAAACGAATTAGTTCGCAATTAATTCTGCGAATTGAATGCCAAAGCATACATTTTTATATTTTTTATCATAGATACCAATCCGTTGGCTCGAGTTGGCGACAAGTGTTCTTTCAAACCTATTTCGTCAATAAAATGTAGATCTGCTTCCAGAATATCAGATGCTTTTTGATTGGAAAAAGTACGAATTAATATCGCAATAATTCCTTTGGTCAAAATGGCATCACTGTCAGCAGTGAAAATAATTTTATCATCCGTTTGCTCTCCTTGCAACCACACTTTGGACTGGCAGCCTTTGATAATGTTGTTCTCTGTCTTGAATTCTTCTTTGATTAAAGGAAGCTTTCTTCCTAATTCGATGATGTATTCATAACGCTCCATCCAGTCGTCAAACATGGAGAACTCATCAACAATTTCATCTTGTATTTCTTTAATTTTCATATTCTGCTGAATTTATTTCAGTTTTATTCTTTAGCTAATGAAGTTATCGTATTCACAAACTTCTTAATTTCTTTTGGTGGAAAACCGTGATCAAAACTAGTGGTTTCATAGGCTTTCTCCTTAAGGGTAATTTTCAGTTTGGCTATAGCGGCACCGTCATGAAAACGTTTTTCGCTGGGCGCTTTGAGCTTAGACAAACTATCCAATTTCACTGTTTTAAAACAATCTACTAACTCTTTCCAGTCGGCATCCGATACTTTTTTGGGTATTGGTTTGTCATTTCCGTCTCTGTCTTTTGAAACTGTCAGTATCTGATTTTTCAGCGTTATTTTTTGATAAAAACCTCTGGTGTTGGCCGTGTATTCAATAACAGTAGTTTCCATATCTTGCGCTTTGGCACTATTGCAACCGTTGCCCATAAAAATAGTCAGGAATATAATAGATAGTATTTTCATATGTAGATAATATTTGTTTTTTATAGGAATATGGTATCGCCAGATCTTCATTGGTGTTTGAGACAGCTTCTGTCATGGCGATTTCATATGAAGATAATTTTAAATTTTAGGACAGCATGACTTTTGCTTTTTTAATAGCTTCAACCATAACATCAATTTCTTCGGGGGTATTATAAAAAGCAAATGATGCTCGTATCGTACCTGGAATCTTAAAGAAATCCATGATGGGTTGCGCACAATGATGGCCTGTTCGTACGGCTATTCCTAGCTTGTCAATTATAGTGCCAATATCGTACGGATGAATGCCTTCAATATTAAAGGATATTACGGAAGTCTTTGCTGCTGCGGTGCCAAAAATTTTCAACCCTTCAATTTCCAATAACCGTTTGGTTCCATATTCCAATAATTCTAATTCCTGTTGTTGAATGTTGTCAAAACCCACTTCGTTCATATAATCAACCGCAGTTCCCAGAACAATTCCTCCGGCAATATTTGGTGTTCCGGCCTCAAATTTATGGGGCAATTCCGCATAAGTAGTTTTTTCGAAAGTTACTTCTTTGATCATTTCGCCTCCGCCTTGATACGGGGGTAATTTATTCAACCACGCTTCTTTTCCGTATAAAATTCCGACGCCTGTTGGACCACATATTTTATGTCCTGAAAAAACATAAAAATCACAATTTAATTCTTGTACATCTGGTTTCAGGTGTGGAACGGCTTGTGCGCCATCAATCAAAATTGCGGCTCCTGCCTCATGTGCTTTGTCAATCATGTATTTGATAGGATTGACAGTTCCAAGAGCATTCGAAATATGATTTACTGTTACAATCTTCGTTTTGTCCGAAAGTAATTTGTCATATTCGGACATGATCAGTTCGCCATTCAGATTCATTGGAATGACCCGCAAAATTGCTCCGGTTTTCTCACACAACATTTGCCAAGGCACAATATTGCTGTGGTGTTCCATTGCCGAAACTAAAATTTCATCACCGGGTTTCAAAATCGAAGCAAATCCATTGGCCACTAAATTAATTCCATGAGTAGTCCCCGAAGTAAAAAGCACTTCATGGGGAAATTTTGCATTGATGTGATTTTGTAATTTACCGCGTGAAATCTCATAAGCATCGGTGGCCAGTTGGCTCAGCGTATGAACACCACGATGAATATTAGCATTGATTTCCTGGTAGTATTTAGAGATCGCATCAATCACAACTTGTGGCTTTTGCGAAGTGGCTCCGTTGTCAAAATAAACCAATGCTTTCCCGTTTACTTTCTGAGAAAGAATAGGGAAGTCGGCTCTAATTTTATTTACATCTAACATTTTATCTGCTTGTTTTTATTGTTTTTATTGGTAAGATAGAACGCCAATAGTCAACAATTTTTTAGACAATCCAATTTAGTATTGGTCTTTTCTTATTTAGAATTTTTCTACATACAAAAGTAGTGAAATTGGAATTAATTTATAGCAAACACTTGTTAATAATACCTCATTTTCTCAATCCGATACTGTTCCAATAATGTGGTTCTTTTTTATTAAATTGCTTCAAATTAAGCCTCTATGAAAAAAGTATTCAAGTTCGTTGGTTTTGTCTCTTTTATCGGAATCTTTTATGTTGGTTTAATAACCTATCCAAAATTGGATTTAATTTCTGGCTTTTCAGCCAAAAGTGTAGCCTCGGGACATTTTATTGATAATCGTTCGCAGAAAATGATAGAAAAAGGCGACAATGACATCGATATGATTGACTTAGCCAAAAACAAAATAGAAGCTACCGGAAAATTTGCGATTGCTTCGGTTTATGGGTTGAAAGAACGAAAAGCGATTTATCGTGAAGGCTTGGGGGCCACTTTAATCAACGATGATTTTGATGTTTCAAAGCCGTATTTGGTTCCTAAAAGAACGAGATTGAATATTAATATGCCTTTTCCATACGGGAATAACGAGCCAAAAGACACTATTTTTTCAGATGTTGATTACACTAAATTAAATGCAGCTGTTGCCAATGCTTTTGATGAAAAAGAGGCAATCAAAAAAAGAACCCGTTCCCTTTTAGTGATTTATAAAGATAAAATTATTGCCGAAAAATACGATAGCGGTTTTGATAAAAACAGTAAAATATTGGGTTGGTCGATGACAAAAAGTATTACCAGCGCCATGTTTGGAATTTTGGAAAAACAAGGCAAATACGATATTTACAAACCTGCTCCAATTCCAGAATGGAAAAATGATCATCGAAAAGGTATTACTACCAATGATTTATTGCACATGAATTCCGGTTTAGAATGGGAGGAGCAATACGATAAAATTTCTGATGCCACCAAAATGCTTTTCCAAGCCGAAGACATGACTCTTGTACAACGGAAAAAATCAATGGTATTCCGGACGAATACGCATTGGAATTATTCTTCGGGGACCACGAATTTGCTTTCGGGAATTTTACGGAAGCAGTTCAAAACGCATCAGGAATATTTAGACTTCTGGTACAGTGCCTTGATAGATAAAATAGGAATGTACTCGATGGTAATCGAAACGGATATGGCAGGAAATTATGTGGGTTCATCTTACGGTTGGGCTACCACACGTGATTGGTCTAAATTTGGGTTGTTGTATTTGCATAAAGGCAACTGGAATGGTGAACAAATTTTCAACGAAAGTTGGGCAAAATACACCGCAACTCCTACAAACACTTCCAATGGAAGATATGGTGGACACTTTTGGCTCAATGCCGGCGGACACTTCCCTGATGTTCCCAGAGATATGTATTACTGCAGCGGTTTTCAAGGTCAGATGGTAGCGATTATTCCATCACTGGATTTAGTGATTGTACGAATGGGTTTGAAGGAAAATCCTAATTTTGATTTTAATGGAATGTTGCGTGGGATTGTGGAGAGTGTGAAAAAATGATTGGATAAAAAACCCTGTTAGAGTTTTAAACTCTGACAGGGTTACTATTATAACTTCTTTTTAGTGTTGATTACAAATCGAATCCCATTTTTACACCTAATTTAGTTGCAATAATCGTAGTAATTCGTTTTTTGAGTTCCGGTATTTTAATGCTTTCAATAACTGCATTGGAGAAGGCATACATTAATAACGCTTTGGCTTCTTTTTTAGGAATTCCACGCGCTTGCATGTAGAACATTGCGGTTTCGTCCAATTGTCCAATAGTACAGCCATGAGAACATTTTACATCATCAGCAAAAATTTCTAGTTGCGGTTTGGCGTTGATTGTTGCTTTATCACTCAAGAGTATATTATTGCTTTTCTGAAAGGCATTGGTTTTTTGGGCTTCTCTTTCTACAAAAATCTTTCCGTTGAAAACGCCCGTCGAGCGATCAGAATAGATTCCTTTATAATCTTGATGACTTTCGCAATTAGGAGTAGAGTGCTGCACTAGAGTGTAATGATCTACGTGTTGTTTCTCCCCAATTATTGTTATTCCGTTAAGATAACTTACGATTCTTTCTCCAAAATGATAAAAGTTCAAGTTGTTTCTGGTGAGGTTTCCGCCAAAACAAAACGTATTAACGGACACACTGCTTTCTTGTTTTTGAGAAACGTAGGTATTGTCAATGAGATTGGCTTCAAGCGTATCGTTTTGAATTTTATAATAATCAACGATGGCGCGTTTTTGAGCAAAAATCTCAGTCACAGAATTCGTTAATACGGGATTTTCGGTTAAGCTTTGATGCCGTTCAATAATTTGTACATGGGAATTCTCCCCTACAATAATCAAATTTCTAGGTTGAACCATTAGTGCTGCTTCATTCCCTGTAGAGAAATACATGATTTCAATAGGCTTGTCAGCTACTTTACTTTTTGGGATATTGATATACGCTCCTTCATTGGCGAAAGCCGTATTCAATGACGTTAGACTTTCCTCTTTGCTGGCAATTTGATTAAAATAAGTATCAATAACCATTTTGTATTTTGGTTTGGTCAATGCCGATGACATTAAGCAAACATCAATCCCTTCGTGTGTGGTTGACGATAAATTAGAACTGAAAACTCCGTCGATAAATACTACTTTGTAGGTGTCTATTTCGTGTAAGAAATATTTTTTTACATGGTTGAATTCAACTGCATTTTCCTGTTTTGAAAAAACGGTAAAGTCATTTTTCAGGATGGCGTTTAGCGATGTGTATTTCCAAGACTCCTCTTTTTTTGTTGGGAAACCTTTATTTTCGAAGTTTTTTATGGCAGCAGTTCTCACGTCATGAAGTTCAGAATGTACATCAATGCGTTCTTCGAAAGCCATAAAAGACGATAGTAATTTTTCTTTTAATTCCATTTTTATTTAAGTCTTAAAGTCGAAAGTCAAATGTCTTAAAGTCGGTATAAGCATAAAATAGCTGATTCAACTATTTTAGACTTTCGACTTTCGATTTTTAAACTTTACGACTAGATTCTAGGTATTTAATAAAACCACTTAACAATTTTGATATTTCTGTTACTGATTCTAAAAGTTTTTCAAATTCTTCTTTAGTAATATAATCTAAATCAAATGCTAAATATAATTGAGAACGAACTTCTCCAGCGGAAGCTTTTGCAACATATAAAAAGTAAATAAACTCTTTGTCTGTATTTCTCTCAAAGCCTTCAGCGATATTTGATGATATAGAAATTGATGCTCGCCTAATTTGTCTAGTGAAATCAAAGTCTTTCTTGAAATTTGTGTTTTCGGTAACTAGGTAAACTTTTTTGTTAAAAACTCTTGCTTTTTGCCAAGAATTAATTTCTTCGAAAGAATTAAATTTTCCCATTACTTTTTTCTTTTGACTTTATGACCTTCGACTTTAGACTATTTTAATTTTAAGCTTCTTGTTCTTGTTTGATCCAATCGTATCCTTTTTCTTCCAGTTCGTGTGCCAGTTCTTTTCCGCCAGATTTTACAATTTTTCCATTGTACAATACGTGAACAAAATCAGGAACGATATAGTCTAACAATCTTTGGTAGTGTGTGATCACTACAATTGCATTTTTGTCGCTTTTTAGTTTGTTTACCCCATTTGCAACAATACGCAAGGCATCAATATCAAGTCCAGAATCAGTTTCATCAAGAATAGCCAATTTTGGTTCTAGCATTGCCATTTGGAAAATTTCATTCCTTTTTTTCTCACCACCAGAAAAACCTTCGTTTAAAGAGCGAGACAAAAATTTACGGTCAATTTCTAATAATTCTGATTTCTCCCGAATCACTTTTAGCATTTCATTAGAAGGCATTTCTTCTAATCCTTTAGCTTTACGGGTTTCGTTGATTGCTGTTCTCATGAAGTTGGTAACTGAAACTCCTGGAATTTCCACTGGATATTGGAACGAAAGAAAAACGCCTTTGTGCGCTCTTTCTTCTGGTGCCAATTCCGAAAGGTCTTCTCCGTCTAAAGTGATTTCGCCTTCGGTTACTTCGTAGTTTTCGTTTCCTGCAATGATGGAGGCAAGAGTGCTTTTTCCAGCACCATTTGGTCCCATTATTGCGTGAATTTCTCCCGCTTTTACTTCAAGGTTGATTCCTTTTAATATTTCTTTGTCCCCAATGGAGGCGTGTAAATTTTTTATACTTAACATTTGTTTCTTTGTTTATTCGTAATGACCTTTTAGTGATAAAATGTCTAATATTTCAATTGTATTTTTTCGGTAACTTTATATATAATGCGATGTTCTTGATTTATTCTTCTTGACCATTTTCCAGAAAGCTGGTATTTCAATTGTTCCGGCTTTCCAATTCCTTCAAAAGGATGTAGTTGAATGTCTTCTATTAAATCTGTAATTTTATTTAAAATATTTTTATTTCCAGATTTAATCCAAAAATCTAAATCTTTTCTAGCTTTAGTCGTAAATACTATTTGCATAAAGCACGTATTTCTTCCATCGTCATTTTTATCCCTTTCCCGTTTTTAATACTTTGTTCTGCTTCCAAAATTTCTTTTACAAACTCAGGGTTATATGGATTTTCTTCTTTTACAATTTCAAATCCAAGTGATTTCGCCAACGATTTTAACAATGGAAAATCTTTTTTCTTTACATTTTTTAAAATTATATCCATAATATTTAGATTTAAAAAATTACCCTACAGAACCTTCTAACGAAATTTCTAATAATTTTTGTGCTTCTACGGCGAATTCCATTGGTAACTTATTCAATACATCTTTACTGAAACCGTTTACGATTAAAGCAATAGCTTTTTCGGTTGGAATTCCACGTTGGTTGCAATAGAAAACTTGGTCTTCGCCAATTTTACTTGTCGTAGCCTCATGTTCGATTTTTGCCGATGGATTTTTGCTTTCGATATAAGGAAAGGTATGCGCGCCACAATTGTTTCCCATTAATAAGGAATCACATTGTGAAAAGTTTCTAGCGTTCTCTGCGTTTGCTGAAATGCGCACTAAACCTCTGTAACTATTTTGTGATCTTCCGGCAGAAATCCCTTTAGATATAATAGTAGATTTAGTGTTTTTACCTAGATGCACCATCTTAGTTCCTGTATCGGCTTGTTGGAAATTATTGGTCACCGCAATCGAATAAAATTCGCCGGTTGAATTGTCTCCTTTTAAAATAACCGAAGGATATTTCCATGTTATTGCAGAGCCGGTCTCCACTTGTGTCCAGGAAATTTTTGCGTTTTTCTCGCAAATTCCTCTTTTGGTTACAAAGTTGAAAACGCCGCCTTTTCCTTCTTTGTTTCCCGGATACCAGTTTTGTACGGTTGAATATTTTATTTCGGCATCGTCCAAAGCGATTAATTCTACTACTGCAGCGTGCAATTGATTTTCATCACGACTTGGAGCGGTGCAGCCTTCTAAGTAAGACACATAGCTACCTTCGTCAGCAATTAATAATGTTCTTTCAAATTGTCCTGTTCCTGCTTGATTAATTCTAAAATAAGTAGATAGTTCCATTGGACAACGAATGCCTTTTGGAATATAACAGAAAGATCCGTCAGAGAAAACTGCCGAATTCAGCGCCGCATAAAAGTTGTCTTTTTGCGGTACAACTGTCCCTAAATATTTACGAACTAATTCGGGATGTTCTTTGATGGCTTCAGAAATACTCATGAAGATAATTCCTTTTTCGCCTAATGTTTTTTTGAAAGTCGTTGCTACTGAAACGGAATCCACAACGATATCCATAGCTACATTATTCATCATCTTTTGCTCATCGACAGAGATGCCTAACTTTTTGTACATTTCTAAAAGTTCCGGATCTACATCATCCAATGTTTTATTTGGATCTACCGCTTTTGGAGCTGAATAATAGGAAATAGCCTGAAAATCAGGTTTGATATAATGCACATTTGCCCATTCTGGCTCTGTCATTTGCTCCCAAGCACGAAAAGCCTCAAGACGCCAATCAGTCATCCATTGTGGTTCTCCTTTTTTGTGCGAAATAGCGCGAACGATATCTTCATTTAAACCTATAGGAAACGTTTCTGATTCTAATTCAGTGTAAAATCCGTATTCGTATTCTTTATTTTCGAGTTCGATTTTTAAGTCGTCTTCTGTATATTTGCTCATTCTGATTTAAAGATTTAAAGATTTAAAGATTCAATTATTGAATATTAAACTTTATTATTTGTGTCTAATTATATTTAATAAAATTAGAAAGGTTTTGAGAAATCTCAATAGTTAAATTATAACTTTTTTGAATTTCTTCGTGATTGCAAAAACCTAACTATCTGGATAATACTAACATATTTCTAACCTCAGCACAACTGCCTTTGGAGATTTTTAAATATCTTGTAAATTGTCTATTACTGTTGTATTCTGAACCTTCGGCAATATTATTTGTAATTGAAACTACTGCTCTTTTTATTTGGTCCTTAAAACCAAATTCTTTTTCCAAGGATTTATTATTTAATAATTCAAAAACTAATTTAGTTAAGACAATACCTTTTTTATGGACATCAAATTCTTCAAATGATTTTGTCATACTATCATTAATCTTTTAATTTTTAAATTTTTCAATCTTTAAATTAAAGAGAGAAACTCTCACCGCAACCACATGTTCTATTGGCATTAGGATTATTAAAAACAAATCCTTTGCCATTTATTCCTCCTGAAAATTCTAATACTGTTCCGGCTAGGTACAGAAAGGATTTTTTTTCGACAGCAATAGTGATATCGTTGTCAATAAAAATCTTATCGTCGTCGCTTTTTGTTTTATCAAATTTTAAATCATAAGACAATCCAGAACATCCGCCGCTTTTCACACCTACTCTCACGTAGTCTATGGAGGCGTCAAAACCATCATCTTGCATTAAATCGATGATTTTTTTTCTTGCTGTGTCAGAAACTTTTATCATAGCTTATATTGATTTTGTCTAAATTAAAGACAAAGATAGTATATAAAAAGCTTTTTACATAGTTGATAACATTTTTATAACCAATACAAAAATAGAAAAAAGCTATTTTAAACAACTAAAAGCATTTGAATTCCTTAACTTTGAAACTTCTCAAAAAACACAAAAACATGAAATTATACCCCATAGAAACTGGAAACTTTAAATTAGATGGAGGTGCAATGTTTGGAGTAGTGCCAAAAACCATTTGGAACAAAACCAATCCCGCAGATGAGAATAACCTGATTGACATTGCTGCTCGTTGTTTACTAATTGAAGAGGGCAATCGATTGATTTTGATTGATACCGGAATGGGAAACAAACAATCCGATAAATTTTTTGGGTATTACTCGCTTTGGGGTACCCATTCGATGGACAACTCATTAGCTAAACACGGTTTTCATCGGGATGATGTCACGGATGTTTTTATGACGCATTTGCATTTTGACCATTGTGGGGGCAGTGTACAATGGAATAAGGGCAAAACGGGGTATGAACCGGCTTTTAAAAACGCTAAATTCTGGAGTAACGAAAATCACTGGGAATGGGCAACCAAACCAAATCCCAGAGAGAAAGCATCGTTCTTGTCTGAAAACATTTTGCCGATACAGGAAAGCGGTCAGTTGCATTTCATCCAAAGACCGGAAGGCGATTTTCTGGCAAAATCGGAATTGGGTTTTGGCATCTTCTTTGCTGATGGACATACGGAAAAGCAAATGATTCCGCACATACAATACAAGGACAAAACAATCGTTTTTTGCGCTGATTTATTGGCAACAGCCGGACACGTTCCCATTGCGTATGTCATGGGTTATGACACCAGACCTTTGTTAACGATGCCTGAAAAAGCGAAATTTCTAAACGCTGCAGCAGAAAATAATTACTATTTATTTTTAGAACATGATGCGCATAACGAAATCATAACGGTTGAAAAAACGGAAAAAGGGGTGCGTTTGAAAGAACGGTTTTCGTGTGATGAAGTCTTAACGTAGTGTTAAGTATAGTTTCAGTTGTAACAAAAAAAATTATTTTAGACAAATATTTTAAAATTAACAAAAAACATTTTCGATGAATACCATTAAACCCATTTGCATTTCTGCTTTTGCTTTATTAGCATTAGCAGGTTGTGGCGCTTCAAGACAAGTTTCAAATACTTCAATTTCTGGACTGGTTGCCATAAGCGCTCCTTTGAATATTACAAAAAAAGCACCAATAACTGAAAATGACTTGAAACGTTGGAGCCATTTAGATATTGTTACTGATACGATTCCCGGAATGAGCGTAGATAAAGCGTATGCTGAATTATTGAAGGGTAAAAAAGGCGTGCCTGTGATTGTTGGGATCGTAGATTCTGGTGTGGATATTGAACATGAGGATTTAATATCGGCACTTTGGACTAATACCAAAGAAATTCCCGGAAACGGAATTGACGATGACAAAAATGGATATATTGATGATATTCACGGTTGGAATTTTCTTGGAGATAGTACCAAAGAGAATCTGGAATACGAAAGAATTATCAAAGATAAAACCCTGGTAGATGACGTTACCTATCAAGCTGCAAAAGCGTTGAATGACAAAAAAGTTGCCGAAGCAGACGCAGGAAAAACACGTTCAGAGCAAATGTTAGCAGCTCTTATGACGAGTGATGCTATTTTAATGAAACATTTTGGTAAGTCAGTTTATACCATTGAAGAGGTAAATGCGATTGTTTCGCAAGAACTGGAAACACAAAAGAGCAAAGCGGCTATGCAACAAATGCTTTCTTATGGATTGCCAATTGCGGAACTAAAAGTGGCTATTCAAAAACAATTAGACGATCAGGTTGCCCTTATAAACGGTGACAATCTAAAAACAGATTATCGTAAAGTAGTAGGAGATAATCCAAATGATATTACGGATACTAAATACGGAAACAATAATGTGATGGGACCAGACAAGAATGAAATTCTTCATGGGACTCACGTTGCCGGAATTGTTGCTCAAACCAGAAATAATACTTTGGGGGGTGATGGTGTGGCTAATAATGTTCAAATTCTGACCGTTCGCGCTGTGCCGGATGGAGATGAGTATGATAAAGATATTGCACTTGGAATTCGTTACGCAGTAGATAATGGAGCCAAAGTAATCAACGGAAGTTTTGGAAAAGGCTTTTCTCCTCACAAGCAATGGGTGTACGATGCTATAAAATATGCAGAGAAAAAAGACGTCTTGATTGTACATGCAGCCGGAAATGACGCAAAAGACATCGATTATGCAGACAATTTTCCAAATGACTCTGAGGATAAAATAACAGAGTTTGCAGATAATTTTATCACAATTGGGGCTTTAAATTTTGAATATGGAAACAAAGTGGTGGCTCGTTTTTCTAACATTGGAAAAATTAATGTAGATGTTTTTGCGCCTGGCGTAAAAATCTATGCTACAACTCCAAACGATACTTATAAATACTTGCAAGGAACTTCAATGGCTGCGCCAAACGTTGCCGGAGTAGCGGCTTTGATTCGTTCGTATTACCCAAAATTATCCGCGCAACAAGTAAAACACATCTTGATGGATTCCGGAATTGCAATTACAACAGCTGTTATTGTGGGAGGAAAACCAAATGACACGCGTCCCTTTTCGGCACTTTCTAAATCTGGTAAAATAGTAAATGCATACAATGCTTTACTCATGGCAGAAAAAATGTCTAAAAAATAATATTTTAAGAATTTAGTACTTGGAAGGGCAGTTTGTCCTTCCATTTTTATTTAAACCTACCTATGAAATCGCCATGACAGAAGCTGTCGCAAACACCAATGAAGATCTGGCGATACCATATTCCTATAAAAAACAAATATTATCTACATATGAAAAAATTACTTTTATTTTCTTTTGTTGTTTTTGGTCTCGGAACTGTTTTTGCCCAAAACTCCTCGTATTGGCAACAACATGTCGATTACAAAATGGATGTTACCTTGGATGTAAAAACATACCAGTACACCGGGAAGCAGGAATTGGTATACACCAATAATTCTTCGGATACTTTGAGAAAAGTATATTATCACCTATTTAATAATGCCTTTCAGCCCGGAAGCGAAATGGATGCCAGAATCCAAAGTATCAAAGATCCTGACGGCAGAATGGTCACCAAAATAAAAGTAGACGGTAAAGAAGTGAAGGAAAGCCGCATTAAAAACCTGAAACCAAATGAAATTGGTTTTTTGCGAATTTCAAATTTTAAACAAGATGGAGCAGTTGCTACTGCAAAAGAGGTTGGAACTATTCTTGAAGTGACTTTGGCCAAGCCAATATTACCGAATACTAAAACTACATTTACATTAGATTTTGAGGGTCAGGTTCCCATTCAGATTCGTCGTTCCGGAAAAAATAATGCTGAAGGTGTAGCATTATCCATGTCGCAATGGTATCCAAAAATGGCGGAATTTGATTTTGAAGGTTGGCATGCTGATCCGTATATCGCCAGAGAATTTCACGGTGTTTGGGGAAATTTTGATGTCAAAATCACGATCGATAAAAACTACGTTCTAGGCGGTACGGGCTACTTACTAAACAAAAATGAAATTGGTTTTGGTTACCAAGATCAAGGTGTTGTGGTCAATGTGCCAAAGAAAGCAAAAACGTTGACTTGGCATTTTAATGCACCCATGGTTCATGATTTTACTTGGGCAGCAGATAAGGATTATATTCATGATGTGGCGAAAGGACCTAATGGTGTCGACATTCATTTTTTGTATAAAAACAACCCACAATTTATTCAGAACTGGAAAAATTTACAGCTCAAAACAGTACAGTTAATGGAGATTTACAACAAAACGGTTGGCGATTATCCATATAAGCAGTACTCCGTAATTCAAGGTGGCGATGGCGGAATGGAATATGCCATGTGTACGTTAATTTTAGGACAAGGCACGTTTGAAGGTTTGCTCGGTGTAACCGCACACGAAATGGCGCACTCTTGGTTCCAACATGTTTTGGCTTCCAATGAATCAAAACACGGATGGATGGACGAAGGTTTTACCTCATTTCTGGAAGATTTTGGACTGAATGAAATTGCAAATAAAAAAGTAGAAAACCCTTATACAGGAGCCTATACCGGTTATTTTTCTATGGCAAATTCGGGAAAAGAATTACCACAAGGAACGCATGCAGATCGTTTTGATGAAAACAGAGTCTACAGCATCACATCGTATAGTAAAGGGGAAATTTTCTTGACTCAATTGATGTATTTGATTGGAAAAAATAATGTCATGAAAACATTGAAGAAATATTACAGCGATTTTAAATTCAAGCACCCTACGCCAAATGACATTAAAAGATCTGCAGAACGAATTTCTGGAGCAAATCTCGATTGGTACTTAGTGGATTGGACAGAAACCACCAATACTATTGATTATGGTATTAAGGATATAAAAGAAAATGGGGACAAAACAACCGTTACTTTAGAAAGAATTGGTAGAATGCCAATGCCAATTGATTTATTAGTGGAGTACACAGATGGAACAACGGAAAGTTTCTACATTCCGTTGCGCATGATGAGTTTCGAAAAAGAAAATCCAAATCCCGCCATAAAAAGAACGGTTTTGAATGATTGGGCGTGGGCGTACCCAACCTTTGAATTTGATATTTCTAAATCGAAAACTTCCATCAAAAAAATTACCATTGACCCAAGCGGATTAATGGCTGATTTGAAAAAGGAAAACAATACGTACGAGATAAAGTAACTACTATTGAAACGTTATAAAAAAAGTCTAATTTTCACAACTAGACTTTTTTTTTGGTTTATATTGTTAAATGATTTACTTCAAATGCTCCAACATATCGACAGTCATCGTTTCTAAATTAAACTCATGTTTCCATCCCCAGTCCTTTCTTGCTTCAGCATCATCAATACTTGCCGGCCAGCTGTCGGCTATTTTTATTTTTTAAAATATCCCTAAAAGTGGGTATTGTAGCTTGTAAATTATACCCTATTTTTATGAAATATAAACGAACCAATTATTTTATGAAAACAAACAAACAAACAAACAAAATAAAGCATAAAGTCCTTGTACTTTTTATGAGTTTTTCCCTGTGTTTTATGCAGTCTTGTAGTATGGAAGATCTTGTAATGGAACAACAATCGAATATTGAAACCGTATCCAAAAACGAGGCAGTTTCTTTCGTTAAAAATCGCTATGATGAACAAAGAACAACAGCTAAAAGTAGTGGTTTGCAAAATGATTTTGACTTTGATAAAATTACCCAAGAAAAACTAACCAATACCACTGAGTTATTGACAGTCATCCCTATAAAAACAAAAGCACAACAGCAGCGCCGTCGTGCTCTTTTTTTACGGGTAGGATCGCAAATTGAATCGATGATTTATCATGAGTTTGCAGAAAGTTCATTTACCAACGATACTTTTAGTGGTATTGTACTTATGACGCGATTAAATGGTGACTTTATTAGAGCATATCGTTTAAAAAACAATAAGTATGTAGTTGATTTGGTACCAAATAAAAAAAATCAATCGGGACAAAAAGGAACCCAAAATACGAGTAGGACTATTGATGGTGGCGACTTACACGAAGTAATAGTAATCAATAGCTATAAAGACCCTAGTGCTTTTGTTTCATTAAACGAGATGGGCAAAGAAGTACCCATAACTATTAGTTGGAACTCTTTGGGCAGTGGCGGTACAACAGGTGATGCGCCTTGGAATAAGAATGAGCAAGAACTGCCAAATCCTTGTCTTGATTTAGCAAATTTAATGAATTATAATCTTAATTCGTCTAACAGTTTAAAAGCAGGAATTAACTGGCTCAAAGACAAAGTTAACGCAACCGTAAATAATAAAGAAGCAGGAGTTGAAGTAAAAAAAGTAATGAATCCTGACGAAACTTTTAAATATGAGTTTACCCAAGTTTTGTCTAACGATCAATTTTCAATACCGATGTCAATAGGATTTGGTTACATTGGAGGATTGCATTCTCATCCCTCTGATGGTTATGCTATGTTTTCTTTTCAAGATATTCGCTTTTTGTTAAGCGTGTACGATGAGGCCAGCTCTAGCAGAAAACAAGAAGCTTTTAATGGTTTAGTTTGCAAAGACGCTTTAGGAAATACAAATACCTACATGCTAAAAATAGAAAATATTGAATCACTGCGAACTCAGATTAATTCTGTTTGGAACGACCCCAATTATACCAAATTTCAAAGTGAAGATGAACGTATTAAAAAAATTCACGAAGATCAAGCAAAAATCTATGCCAAAAGTAATGGAAACTTAGAGAAAAGTTTCCTAGAGCAATTTAAAGATTTTGGTATAGTACTTTTTAAAGCTGATGCTACAACCGATAATTTTGATAAACTTACCTTAAACAATTCAACAATAACCCAAACTCCTTGTAACTAATAAATAAACAATCATGAAAACATACATTCACTATTTCGCATTTTTCCTTTTCTTAACTGCTTGTACAGCCCAATCGCCAGTGTACGATATTTCAGAACCTACAAGAGGGAAGCCTCAAGGAGCCTATTATAAAGACATCAATGGCGTACTTGATGGTTATGACGGTACATATTTATATACTAGTGGGAGTACCTCTTTGAAATTTGTATTAAAGAAAAAAATAAAATCATATGGATATTATTATACTGACCTTATTGTTGGAGAATTTCAATTCATCAAGGATGGAGTAGAAAAAGGCAATACATTAGCCAATATAAATGTCAATTATACTGATGAAGAGATCAATCATATCATAACAGGAAATACAATTATCATTGGCACTCAGTTGGGCTGTCCTAGTTGTTCACCAACAGAAAAACGTTTACGTCTTAGTTTTGTAGATAATAAATCGCCAAATATTGCTGGTATAGACATACGTAAAACAGAGGTAAATGGTGTTGCTGCATTACTAGTAAAAATATTTTGGGATGGATTTATAACCCGCAAAGAGGGAGATCCTGCGCCTACTCCTGCCAGTATAAATACCGGCGAATACTTAATGATTAAGCAGTAACAGTACTACTGTATGCTATAAACCTAAAAAAATTATTTCAAATGCTCCAGCATATCTTTAGTCATGCTTTCAAGATTAAATTCATGTTTCCAACCCCAGTCCTTTCTTGCTTCAGCATCATCAATACTTGCTAGCCAGCTGTCGGCTATTTTTATTTTTTAAAATATCCCTAAAAGTGGGTATTGTAGCTTGTAAATTATACCCTATTTTTATGAAATATAAACGAACCAATTATTTTATGAAAATAAACAAACAAACAAACAAACAAACGAAATAAAGCATAAAGTCCTTGTGCTTTTTATGAGTTTTTCGCTGTGTTTTATGCAGTCTTGTAGTATGGAAGATCTTGTAATTGAACAACAATTGACTATTGAAACCGTTTCTAAAAGCGAGGCAGTTTCTTTCGTTAAAAATCGCTATGATGAACAAAGAACAACAGCTAAAAGTAGTGGTTTACAAAATGATTTTGACTTTGATAAAATTACCCAAGAAAAACTAACCAATACCACTGAGTTATTGACAGTCATTCCTATAAAAACAAAAGCACAACAGCAGCGCCGTCGTGCTCTTTTTTTACGGGTAGGATCGCAAATTGAATCGATGATTTATCATGAGTTTGCAGAAAGTTCATTTACCAACGATACTTTTAGTGGTATTGTACTTATGACGCGATTAAATGGTGACTTTATTAGAGCATATCGTTTAAAAAACAATAAGTATGTAGTTGATTTGGCACCAAATAAAAAAAATCAATCGGGACAAAAAGGAACCCAAAATACGAGTAGGACTATTGATGGTGGCGACTTACACGAAGTAATAGTAATCAATAGCTATAAAGACCCTAGTGCTTTTGTTTCATTAAACGAGATGGGCAAAGAAGTACCCATAACTATTAGTTGGAACTCTTTGGGCAGTGGTGGTGATCCAAACCCAAGCGACAATGAAGAATTAGAGTTTAAAATTAATTCTGATGAGTTAAACGGAAAAGCCAAATGTATAAATGATCTTTTAAACAAAAAAGACTCCTCGTACGTCAAAAATTTATTGTCTAATTTTCAAGGAGAATCAGAATTTGATATTAAAATTGTTTCACAAGACGTTATAATTTCGAATGTAAGTGGAAAGCCAATAAACGGAAGCACAACAGAACCAGTCAACAGCGTAATTGTGATCAAAATTAGTACTTCGCAAGCCAATCTAAACCCCAACTTGGTGGTTGCTAGAACAATTTTGCATGAGTACATCCATGCAGATATTTTTAGAAAGCTAAAAACAAATGATACTTCATTACCACAGATACAAGATTTTAAAAAAATATTTGAGCTGTACGCTGACAACTTAGATAAAGATCATAGTGCTATGGCGGATTTATACATCAATAGCATGTTAGCCGCATTAAAAGAATTTCATAAAATGCAATTGCCTAATGACTATGATGCATACATAAATTATTATGGGGAAGAGCCTAATGATGCATTTTATGAAGCTTTAGCTTGGGTTGGTCTAAAAGATAATAATGTTGACGCTTGGGTTAAATTACCAGAGGCGAAAAAAGAGGAGATTAACAACATGGGCAGTAGGATAGATAAGCTTGGCAAGATCAGTCCGTGTACAAATTAAAACTTGAAAAAAATGAAACAGCTCATAACCATATCGCTTAGTATATTATTTAGCTATATCTCAATAAACGCGCAGGAAAAGACAAAAGATACATTGTATTTTAGCATTGATAAATACTATACCATCTCCCCAACCATTACACCCAACTTGTCCAACCAAAATTACTCAGAATGGACGACAGCAACCAACGAGCAAATAAAACACACCAATACTAATGGCTACATTTATTTCGTTGGCAATGGCTATTTAACAACCGGTCTTCGCCCCAAAAAAATACGCTCCATGAAAGAGTATATCGAAAATCGAAAATTTTATTATGATGGCAGATATAATAATTTAGTTGATAATTACAAACTCCAAGATTCATTATTTAACAAATATGTGATATACTTTGTTAATGATAATGAGTTTATACAACCCAGATATTTAGAATACAAGTCCTATTATCCACGACGTAATAAAAAAGGAGACTGGATTGCAAATCCAAACGAAAAAAAGGATACTTTATATTTCAATTTAGACAATGAGTATGTATGCCCTTCAAAATACGATAAAACTGTTTATTTAATTAAAGATGGGGGTAATGAAGGTTCGGGAATGCTATATTTTCAAAGAATAGAAAATGAAAAGCCTATTAATAATCTGGTTGTTTTGGATTTGGAGAGGTACATTAATCAATCAAATTTTTTTAATAAAAATGATAAAACTTTAGATAAACGGAATCTTGGATCATTTTTAAGTAATTATGTATTGTTCTTTGTTACTAAAAAAGAGAATGATTGTGATTACTTTCAAGTGCGACCAATGTTTGTTATTGAATAGGAGTATAACAACAGCAACTAATTCTACTTCAATTAAGCTAATAATTAGCGACAATCAATCTGAAAACGAGTACAAAGAGCTAAAAGCGCCATAAATTAAAGAAAAAAAATGAATGAAAAAAAGCTGCAAAACATCTATTTTGCGGCTTTTTTTGTGGTAACAACCTATCTCAAATGCTCCAGCATATCTTTAGTCATGCTTTCAAGATTAAATTCATGTTTCCAACCCCAGTCCTTTCTTGCTTCAGCATCATCAATACTTGCTAGCCAGCTGTCGGCTATTTTTATTTTTTAAAATATCCCTAAAAGTGGGTATTGTAGCTTGTGAAATATACTCTATTTTTATGAAATATAAACGAACCAATTATTTTATGAAAATAAACAAACAAACAAACAAACAAACAAACGAAATAAAGCATAAAGTCCTTGTGCTTTTTATGAGTTTTTCCTTGTGTTTTATGCAGTCTTGTAGTATGGAAGATCTTGTAATGGAACAACAATCGACTATTGAAACCGTATCCAAAAACGAGGCAGTTTCTTTCGTTAAAAATCTCCATGATGCACAAAGAACCACAGCTAAAAGTATTGATTTGCAAGATGATTTTGACTTTGATAAAATTACCCAAGAAAAACTAACCAGTACCACTGAGTTATTGACAGTCATTCCTATAAAAACAAAAATACAAAATCAACGTCGCCGTGCTCTTTTTTTACGGGTAGGATCGCAAATTGAATCGATGATTTATCATGAGTTTGCAGAAAGTTCATTTGCCAACGATACTTTTAGTGGTATTGTACTTATGACGCGATTAAATGGTGACTTTATTAGAGCATATCGTTTAAAAAACAATAAGTATGTAGTTGATTTGGTACCAAATAAAAAAAATCAATCTGGACAAAAAGGAACCCAAAATACGAGTAGGACTATTGATGGTGGCGACTTACACGAAGTAATAGTAATCAATAGCTATAAAGACCCTAGTGCTTTTGTTTCATTAAACGAGATGGGCAAAGAAGTACCCATAACTATTAGTTGGAACTCTTTGGGCAGTGGTGGTGATCCAAACCCAAGCGACAATGAAGAATTAGAGTTTAAAATTAATTCTGATGAGTTAAACGGAAAAGCCAAATGTATAAATGATCTTTTAAACAAAAACGGAGATTCTTTTGTGAAAAATTTAGTATCTAATTTTCAAGGAGAATCAGAATTTGATATTAAAATTGTTTCTAAAGATAATGTGTTTTCTACAGAAACTGGTTTAGAAGTTAACGGGAAAACTTTACCTCCAAACAATAACGTAATAGTAATTGAAATTAGTACTTCTAAAACAAATGATAATGCGGCTCTAGAGGGTGCAAGAACCATTTTACATGAATACATACATGCAGATATTTTTAGAAAGCTAAATACGATATACGATGCAAGCGGAACTTTGGATTTTAAAAAAACGTATGAAGCATACGGGAATCAACACGGGACTATAGCAGAACTATACCTTAACAGCATGAAAGAAGCTTTAAAAGAGTTTCATCAAAATGTACTTACCGATGATTATAATAAATATACTAATTATTATGGAGAAACGCCAACAGATGCTTTTTATGAGGCTATGGCTTGGGGCGGTCTAAGAGAAAATTCTGTTAAAGCTTGGACAGATTTACCCGCAGAGAAAAGAGTTGCAATAGAGGCACTCGCTGACAGAGTCCCTCGTTTAAGCAAAATAGTTCTTTGCCCTAATTAGTATATTATAAAAACTATTTTATTTATGAAAACATATATTTTATTTATGCTAACTTTCTTTTCTATTGCTGTCCTAAAGGCACAAGAAAGAAAAAAAGATACGCTTTTTTTTAATATAGATAAATATTACACAATATCTCCTACAATAATTCCAAATCTTTCGAAACAAACTTATCTTGAAAGGATGATAATTGAAAAACAGCAAATGAATCATACAAAAACAAATGGCTATATATTCTTTGTTGGTAATGGTTTTTTAACAAAAGGACTAAAGCCAAAAAAAATCCTATATATAAAAAACTACATTGAAAACAGAAAATTCTATTTTGATGGAAAATATAACCGAATAATAGACAAATGGAAACTAAAAGATTCATTGACCGATAAATACATAATATACTTTGTCAATGGCAATGAATTTATTCAGCCTAGATATTTAGAGTATCATTCTTACTATCCAATTGGTAAAGGAGAAAATGCCATTACCAATAAAATAAAAGATACACTTTTTTTTAAGTTGGATAATGATTATGTTTATGAATCAAAGATTACTCCTGGGAGTTATTTAATTGAAGATAGTAAAGGGAGTGAAATCATTTTCTTCGAGAAAATGAAAACCATATTTGGTCTAAAGCCAAAAAAAATACTGCATCTTAAAGAATTTGTAAGACACTCAAATTTTTTTGATGAAAATAAATTTGTTAAATTAGATTATTTTGGACTCAGTCAATATCTTAATAATTATGAAGTATTTTTGATTAAAAATAATAGTGAATATCTTCATGTAAATACAACTACTGTAATTTATGATTGATATGCTTCGATAAGGTACGTTTATACAGATAACAGGAACAAAGAATAAGAGAAAAATTAGAATTTGAGGTTAAATAATAATTACAATCCTATCAGGGTTTCGAACCTTGTGTTTCAACGTAGACAATGTGTATTTATACTCTTAAAAATACGATAAAACTACTTTTTTAATTAAAGATGGGGGAAACGAAGGTTTGGGAGTGTTATATTTTCAAAGAATAGATAATGAAAAGCCTGTCAATCATCCAATTGTTTTAGATTTCGAGAAGTATATTCGTCAATCAATTTTTTTTAATATAAAGGATAAAACTTTAGATAAACGGAATCTTGGGTCATTTTTGAGTAATTATGTATTGTTCTTTGTTAATAAAAAAGAGAATGATTGTGATTACATTCAAGTGCAACCAATGTACGTTATTGAATAGGAATACAACAACATTAACTAATTCTAATTCAATTAAGCTAATCTTTTACAATTAGCGACATTCAATCGGAAAGCGAGCACAAGAAGCTGCAAGTGCTACTTGCAAAAAATAAAAAATGAATATAAAAAATGCCGCAAAACATCCATTTTTCGGCATTTTTTATATTGTTAAATGATTTACTTCAAATGCTCCAACATATCGGCAGTCATCGTTTCTAAATTAAACTCATGTTTCCATCCCCAGTCCTTTCTAGCCTCAGCGTCATCAATACTCGCCGGCCAGCTGTCGGCTATTTTTTGACGGAAGTCTGGCTCATAAGTGATGGTAAATTCAGGAATGTGTTTCTGGATTTCGGCAGCAATCTGCGTTGGTGTAAAGCTCATTGCCGCCAAATTATATGAAGAATGAATTTTTATTTGTTCTACCGGAGCTTGCATAATTTGGATGGTCGCAGCAATGGCATCGTCCATGTACATCATGGGCATTTTTGTTTCGGAAGATAAAAAACATTCGTATGTTTTATCCGAAATCGCCTTGTGAAAAATATCTACCGCATAATCCGTTGTACCGCCACCAGGAGGCGATGACCAGCTAATTAAACCAGGATAACGAATGCTTCTTACATCTACACCAAAAATATTATGGTAGTATTCGCACCATCTTTCGCCAGCTTGTTTACTGATTCCGTACACCGTTGAAGGTTCCATGATTGTGTATTGCGGCGTATTTTCTCTGGGTGTTGTTGGACCAAAAACAGCAATACTCGAAGGCCAGAATATTTTTTTTATTTTTCCGGCTTTCGCCAAATTCAAAACGTGAAATAACGAATTCATATTCAAATCCCAAGCAAAAGCTGGGTTTTTTTCTGCTGTAGCTGATAAAAGTGCTGCCATCAAATAGACCTCGTCAATCTGATGCAATTCCACCAGATGTTCAATTTGATTGAAATCCAAGGCATTTACCACTTCAAATGGACCGGAATTGACAACGTCAATATTTAACTTTCGAATATCCGAAGCAATTACATTTTCTGTTCCGTATATTTTTCGTAATTTTTGGGTAAGTTCCGTTCCTATCTGGCCGCAAGCGCCAATAATTAATATTTTAGTACTCATTTTTGTCTGTTTTAAAAAACAAAGATAACGTTTTCGTAAATAACATAATTTTGATAAAAAATACTGTTAAATTCTTAAAGTTGTAATTAAAAACAAGCTATGTTTCTTAATTTTATAGGTTTTAAATATAAAAACTGCTTTAGGGATATTAGATAGTTATTCCGATGCCGTAATTCGTAATTGTAAATTTACTTTGTAACTTTGCACCTAAATTAATGGCGATTTTTAAACGAGCATAATGGGTTTTCGTTTGCAAAAGTAAGAGCGTATAGCGATTGCATTCAGCCAGTAAAAAACAACAAATTGCCACACATGAAATATAAAACAGCAATCTTCTTTGCTCTTGCTTTGCTCTTGTTTTCCTGTCAGGATAATAATCAAAAACGCCTTTCCGAAAATAAAAAAGAGATGCAGCGAAGAGAAATTATTTTTAAAAACATAGAGAAGGGTTGGGTTTTTTATGATACTCCAGTTACGGAGGCTTCTGAAAAAAGTTTGGCTACTTGGAATGCCTGGCGTATTTTTTTGGCTGAATTAGCGCTGAAACCCAGAAAATCAATTAAAGCGTTCCAACAAAAATCAAAAGCACTTTCTAAAAAAGTAATGGATTTAAACGAAAATATCCCTTATGAATACAGTAAACCTCAAATAAAAAGCAGAATTTCGACCTTAATTACTAAGGTACGATTGTTGGATTTATTTATTAATTTAGATGCTATTCCAGATAAAAAAATAACGCAGCTAGTGTCAGAAATCAATTTAGAATTGGTTTCGCTTCAAAGACAGATGGACAAAATCACCGAGAAAAGTAAGATTCCCATCGAGGAAGGGGAATCTGAGTTAATGAAAATGATGGATACTACAAGAGCCATTCCCAATACACCTATAATCGACCCAAATATTCCACGCGTTGAGTAAAACAGCCTTATACAACACCTACGATAATTCGCCAAAAACCCAGCAAATCGTTGCTCGTTTATTAGAAAACAAGCAAATCAAAATACAGCTGTCGGGACTTTTGGGCTCTGCACTTTCATTTGTAATTCGATCCGTTTTTAAGAAAGCCGAACTTCCTCTTCTAATTGTTCTAAACAATAAAGAAGAAGCAGCGTATTACTTGAACGATCTGGAACAAATGATTGGCGAACAAGATGTACTCTTTTATCCCGGTTCATTCCGTCGTCCATACGAGATTGAAGATACGGATAATGCGAATGTTTTGCTTCGCGCCGAAGTCCTCAACCGGATCAATTCCCGCAAGAAACCAGCCGTTATTGTCACCTATCCCGAAGCCTTATTCGAGAAAGTGGTCACCCGGAAAGAATTAGATAAAAACACGTTGAAGGTTGCTGTTGGTGACAAAATTTCTATCGATTTTATCAATGAAGTATTGTTCGAATACGAGTTCAAAAGAGTCGATTTTATTACTGAACCCGGAGAATTTTCGGTTCGTGGCGGCATTGTCGACGTCTTTTCGTTTTCGAATGATAATCCGTACCGAATTGAGTTTTTTGGAGATGAAGTGGAGAGCATTCGTACCTTTGATGTTGCGACCCAATTGTCAATGGTACAACAGAAGAAAATTACGATAATCCCTAATGTGGAAAACAAAGTTTTTCAGGAAAACAGAGAAAGTTTCTTGGATTATATTTCAGAGAAAACGGTGATTTTCATCCAGAATACTGAAGATTTTTTATCACAATTAGACAAACAATTTGGCAAAGCCGAAGAAGCTTTCGCAAAATTATCGCAAGAAATAAAGCGGTCATCTCCGGAGCAATTGTTCTTGAATCAAGCCGAATTTATAAAACGAGCCTTGGATTTCTCGATTGTAGAATTGAGTTCAAAACCTATTTTTAGAACCACCAAAAAATTCGAATTTCACATTCAACCACAGCCGTCGTTCAACAAACAATTTGATTTGTTGTTGAATAATCTGAATGAAAATCATTTTAATGGCTATAAAAATCATTTGTTTTGTTCCAATGACGCCCAAGCCAAACGATTTCATGATATTTTCAAAACTTTGGATGAAGCCAATTCCGAGAATATCCGCAAGCAGTATCACACGGTTGTTTTTCCTTTGTATCAAGGATTTGTTGATGAGGAAAACCAAATTACCTGTTACACGGACCATCAGATTTTTGAACGGTATCATAAATTCAACATCAAAAATGGCTATTCTAAAAAACAGAATATTACGTTAAAGGAATTGACAACACTTTCTGTTGGGGATTATGTGACGCATATCGATCACGGAATTGGACGTTTTGGAGGTTTGCAAAAAATACAAGTCGAAGGCAAAACGCAAGAAGCCATCAAGCTCGTGTATGCCGATAATGATATTGTGTATGTGAGTATTCATTCGCTGCACAAAATTTCAAAATACAACGGAAAAGACGGAACGCCACCCAAAATTTACAAATTGGGTTCGAACGCCTGGAAGATTTTAAAACAAAAAACCAAGGCGCGTGTCAAACATATTGCCTTCAATTTGATTCAGTTGTATGCCAAAAGAAGGCTCGAAAAAGGATTTCAGTTTGCGCCCGACAGTTATTTACAAAATGAACTGGAAAGTTCGTTTATTTATGAAGATACGCCGGACCAAACTAAATCAACGGCAGAAGTAAAAGCGGATATGGAAAGTGACCGTCCAATGGATCGCTTGGTTTGTGGTGATGTAGGTTTTGGTAAAACAGAAGTCGCTATTCGAGCGGCTTTCAAAGCTGTGGATAATAGCAAACAAGTGGCGATATTAGTGCCTACAACTATTTTGGCATACCAGCATTACCGTACTTTTACGGAACGATTGAAAGATATGCCAGTTTCCGTTGGCTATTTAAACCGTTTTAGAACTGCCAAACAAAAAGCAGAAACCTTAAAATTACTAGCCGAAGGGAAACTCGATATTGTGATAGGAACACACCAACTGGTCAACAAAAATGTAGTTTTTAAAGACCTTGGATTGTTGATTGTGGATGAGGAACAAAAATTCGGAGTTAATGTAAAAGACAAACTGAAAACCATAGCTGCCAATGTTGATACACTGACATTGACCGCAACTCCAATACCACGAACATTACAATTTTCGTTGATGGCAGCGCGTGATTTATCCGTAATTACAACTCCACCGCCCAATCGTTATCCTATTGAAACCAATGTAGTCGGTTTTAGCGAAGAGTTGATTCGGGATGCGATTTCGTATGAAATTCAGCGTAACGGACAGGTGTTTTTCATCAATAACAGAATAGAAAACATCAAAGAAGTGGCCGGAATGATCCAGCGTTTGGTACCCAATGCCAAAGTTGGAATTGGTCACGGCCAAATGGAAGGACGAAAACTGGAGGAATTAATGTTGGCTTTTATGAACGGAGAATTTGATATTTTGGTGGCCACGACCATCATCGAAAGCGGTTTGGATGTTCCTAATGCGAACACGATTTTCATCAATAATGCGAATAATTTTGGATTGTCTGATTTACATCAAATGCGCGGTCGTGTAGGACGTAGCAACAAGAAAGCGTTTTGTTATTTTATTTGCCCGCCGTATTCCGCAATGACAGACGATGCTAGAAAACGAATTCAGGCTTTGGAACAATTTAGTGAATTGGGAAGTGGATTTAATATTGCGATGAAAGATCTTGAGATTCGTGGTGCCGGAGATTTATTGGGCGGTGAACAAAGCGGTTTTATCAACGAAATTGGTTTTGATACGTACCAAAAAATTATGAATGAAGCCCTTGATGAATTGAAAGAAAATGAATTCAAGGATTTGTATCCGGAGGAAAATAATTTGGAAACCAAAGAATATGTCAAGGACCTTCAAATCGACACTGATTTTGAGTTATTATTTTCGGATGAATACATCAATAATGTATCGGAACGATTGAGTTTGTACAGTGAATTAGGCGCTGTAAAAAACGAAGAAGAACTCATTATTTTTCAGAATAAATTGATTGATCGTTTTGGCCCAATGCCGCCACGTGCCAAAGCATTAATGAACAGTATTCGTATCAAATGGATCGCTACCCGCATTGGAATTGAAAAATTAGTAATGAAACAAGGCAAGATGATTGGGTATTTCATTTCGGATCAACAATCCGATTATTACCAATCGAAACGTTTTAATCAAGTCCTACTGTTTGTGCAAAAAAACAGTTCTATTTGTAAAATGAAAGAAAAACAAACGCCGGCTGGTTTGCGATTACTGTTGACTTTTGACAATGTAAAGAACACCAGGAGAGCTTTGGAATTGATGGAGCTATTGGGCGGGGAATAAGACATTTCTAAAGCTTCCAGCCTTCAAAAGGCTGGAAGCTTTTAAACTTACTCCATAAGCAATCCTTCGATTTCATCCAAATTTGGATTACTAGAATGATAGTATTTAAAATTTCCTAAATCATGAAAATATTCTATTACCTTTTCTCTTTGTAATTTTGTCTTCTTGTTTGAGATAACTGTTCCATAAGAAGTCCAAGGGTATTCTATGATGTGTTCTGCAAACTTATGATGAACCGGATTATTGTGGATATAAAAAACAAGTTTTTGAAAGTAAGTTTCCGAATCAACCACTTTTCGCCTAAAGTTTTTCTCAAATAAACTACCGGTCCTTTTATATCGTTTATTCATCGCTAAAGTATAAGCGTTGAATAAATTAGAAAACTGTTTTGAAGCGCTAACCATTTTTGGTTTATCAGTTGAAGAATATTCTAATTTGGTAACATCAATTTCTTCGGTTTCTTTGATGTAAACTAGAATGTGAAAATGATTTTTCATCAAACACCAAGCGTAAGTTTCTGCTATCGGGTCAATGTATTTCTCGTATAACCTCAAAAAATGTTTGTAGTTTTCAATTTCATGAAATAAATCAATTCCATTATTGCCTCTATTATAAATATGATAATATTTACCGTTTTCAAGAGGAATTGGATTCATAATGTATTTTTTAGTTTTAAAACTTTTTCCCTCTTAAAGCTTCCAGCCTTCAAAAGGCTGGAAGCTTTGTTAATTCTTCAAATCCTTAATTACTTTGAAAGCCACATCTACTTGTTCTTCACTTACTAAAATAGTGAATTCATTAGAAGTCGAAATTACTTCGTTTATGATGATTCCTTCCCAAGCCAAACGCTGGAAAATAAAATAGTAAATCCCAGGAACAACGATGTTTTCTTTCGGTAATTTCACGGTAATCGAAGCCAGATTATCCAGTTTTTGAATTAATTTCTCAGAAGCAAAATGCTTGTCAACCAAATTGTTGATGCTGTTGCTGACCACAATATTTGTTTCATTCACACCTCTGGACGAAGTGTAAAAAATATCCGGCAGCGTATTAATATCGGTAATTAAATCTGCTTGTTTATTTAAAACAGTGTCAGAAGCAGCAAATGTATAATCCGTCAAAGCAGAACGAACGGTAATTTCCCCAATATTTTTAATTACTTTATTGATCTTGTGATTCAGTCTGAAATCCAGTTCTTCAGTGAGTCTTTTTAAAGCCATAACCACTGCGCCTTGTTTTACTTCCTTGCCAAATTCACTTTCTAATTCAGTCATTATATTCCGGGATAATGAGGTCAGATTAATGATCCCTAATGATAACGCATTCAACAAAAATGGCTTTGTTTTGATGTAGTTCTCTACAATGGAAGAAACAGTTTTCATAATTTAATTTTTTTAGTGGTTGTAAATATACGCGTAGTCAGTGTGTACATATAACGCAAATGTAAATAAAAAAACAATTTGTTACAAATACAACATTAAAAAAACGAATTAAAAATGATAAAACGCATCGATAAGATGCTCAATGACATAAGATTTGCCTTCTTTATGTATTGCAATAATGTCAAAACGGACATCTATATCTAAATTTCTTTTGTTGACAAAGGCATGAACGGCCTTTACAAGGAGCTGGATTTTTTTTGGTTTTACAAAATCTTGTGGTAAGCCAAATTCTAATGAGGAACGCGTTTTGACTTCAACAACAGCAAGTGTGTTTCCTTTTTGGGCGAGAATATCTATTTCGGCTTTTTGGAAGGTCCAATTGGTTTGCAAAATCGTGTAGCCGTCTTTCCGTAGAAATTCGACTGCCATTTCTTCTCCTAGTTTTCCAAGTTCATTATGTGCAGCCATAAAAAAGTTTTCAGTTAATAAACCTGTGAAATTAATTCCTACAATTCAGAATGGTAATTTATAACCAAAAACCCAAAATGATATGTAATATTACAAACAATTATCCTGAGTCTATTTCTGTTTAGTCCCTCCCTCCTTCGGAGTGGAGCCGGAGGGAGGATTTCTTTATTCAAAAACTAGTGTGCTGCTTTTCTCGCTGACATTGATCGTTACAGTATTGCCTAAAATTAAGGCTCTGTTGTCTTGTATGTGTCCCGCCGGGAAATTATACAAAATAGGAATAGAGTATTTTTTGGTTACATCCTCGATAATTTCGATGGCATTTTTCCCCCACGGAATATCATTATCCTTCATCTTTGTCATCGAACCTACCACAATTCCCTTGACGCTTTCCAGGCAACCATTTCGTTTTAAATTCATCATCATACGGTCAATGTGATACAAATATTCGTCTAAATCTTCTAGAAACAAGATTTTATCGGAACAATCAATCGCGGAGGGTGAACCCAACAAACTGTATAGAATGGATAAATTCCCACCCACTAATTCTCCGGTAGCTTTCCCGGGTCTATTCATTACAAAAGGCGTTATATTGTAGGATAGTTTTTCACCAAATAAAGCAGTCCGCATAGTTTTTATAGCTTCAGGAGTGGCTCTTGGAGCGGTTATCGGCATGATTCCGTGAATGGATTTGAAACCCATAGTGTTCAAGTGATTGTGTAAAACAGTCACATCACTAAATCCAATAATCCATTTCGGATTTTTTCTGAACGCAGTAAAATCTAACAAATCAATCATACGCACGGTTCCGTATCCGCCTTTTACGCACCAAATGGCTTTGATGTTTGGATTGTCCAGTTGCTGCTGAAAATCAGTTGCTCGCTGTTCGTCAGTCCCGGCTAATTGGTTGTTGTCTAAACCTATTGTGCTGCCTATGACCACTTCCAGGCCCCAACTGTGCAGCAAATCAATAGCTGGTTTCAAGTTATCATCTGTGTTTTTTCGGGCTGTTGCCAAAATAGCTACGGTATCTCCTTTTTGTAAACTAGGGGGTGTAATCATATTGTATTGGGCTTGACTGTTGAAAGATTGTAACACAAAAATAAGCAATAGCAATTGATATAAAATAGAATAACGGGATGTAAAAGTAAATTGATTTTGATTCATGCGGTATTGCTTTTCTGAGAAATTCTAATGATAAAGGCGTTAAATGACAAAAACAAAGATAGACATTTAGAAAATAATTCTAAGTTCACACTCAAATGACTATTTTTACAATAACCAGATTCTAAAAGGGATCTCAGCAACAGCGGTAAATAAATGATATTTATGAGAATTACGTACTGGATTCCTATTCTTTTTTTATTCTTTCCAATTGCAAAAAATACTGCGCAACCAAAAAAATATGTTATTCATACCGTTGCGTTTTATAATTTTGAAAATCTTTTTGACACCATAAACGATCCGGATACTTTTGACGAAGAGTGGACTCCAAAAGGGTTGCAACGGTGGAATTATGGGAAGTACCAAAAAAAAATGGGAAACTTAGCCCGAGTGTTAGCTGAAATTGGTTCAGCTGAAAACACGGATTCGCCCACATTTATTGGCGGTTGTGAAATAGAAAACAGAGGCGTTTTAGAAGATTTAGTAAAACAGCCCAAACTTATTGATAAAGACTACGGAATCATCCATTTTGATTCACCGGACAAAAGAGGAATTGACGTGGCGCTGTTGTATCAAAAAAAGAAATTTCAGCCCACGAGTTATAGTAACATTCCGTTGTACATTTATAAAGAAGGAACCACCACAAACGAAAATTCTAAAGCCAATTCCGAAGAAAAAACAGATGACGAATTGCAAATAAGCACCAAAAATTATCGGGTTTACACACGAGATCAGCTATTGGTAACCGGATTTCTGGACGGAGAGGAAATCAATATTATAGTCAATCACTGGCCGTCGCGTTCTGGTGGCGAGAAAAAATCAAGTCCGTTCCGGGAAGCCGCTGGAGCATTAAACCGAAAAATAATCGATTCTTTGCAACGCATAAATCCAGAAGCAAAAGTGATTACTTTAGGTGATTTAAATGACGGACCATATAATAAAAGTGTCAAATTTGGGCTTGGCGCCAAAGCAAAAAAAGCAGATGTGCTACCGTTTGGGATTTATAATCCCTTCGAGGAAATGGCCAAGAAAGGATTTGGAACTATCGCATTTCGTGATGCATGGGATGTTTTTGACCAAATAATGGTTTCCGAAACCTTACTGCAATCAGACTATTCTAGCTTTCGGTATTGGAAAGCCGGAATTTACAACAAATCTTTTTTGATACAAACCAGCGGACAATACAAAGGCTATCCGTTGCGGCATTCCCCCACCGAAATAGGATTTAGCGACCATTTTCCCGTGTATATTTATTTGATTAAGGAAAAACGGAACTAAAGTGCTTGTACTTTTGGAGAGAATTAGTAGGTTCTATCATTTAAAATCTTAGTACCTTAGTACCTTAAAAACTTTGACCTTCAGAAAAAATGGCAATTGCAAAACCTTTCAACCTCAATAAATGGATTGACGAAAACCGTCATCTGCTGAAACCACCCGTTGGTAATAAAAATTTATACACGGAATCCGGTGATTATATCGTCATGGTTGTTGCCGGCCCAAACGCCAGGAAAGACTATCATTACAACGAAACTGAAGAATTGTTTTACCAGCTTGAAGGCTCCATCAAAGTGATTATTCAAGAAGATGGGGAACGCAAAGAAATGGAATTACATGCGGGTGATATGTATCTTCATCCTGCTAAAATTCCCCATTCTCCAGTGCGTTCCGAGGGTTCTATAGGACTTGTCATCGAAAGAAAAAGAGCTGGAAAAGGATTCACGGACGGATTACTTTGGTTTTGTGATACTTGTAATCATAAGCTGCACGAGGTCTATTTTGAACTTCATAATATCGAGAAAGATTTCCTGCCTCATTTTGAACAGTTCTATACTTCTACAAAGATGCGAACTTGTGAAAAATGTGGAACCATAATGGAAACCGACACCAGATTTGTAGCCAAAAAATAATTTTAAGTCGCTGCTTAGCGTCAGTTCGCTTCCTTCATGTCCCAATATTTCTGAAAATTATATGTTTTTGGCAGCAAAAAATAAAATATTTTTTAGGATAAGAACAGCTCGCGACTTGTCTGTACTACGGAGAAATTGTTTGTATTTTTTGGAGCTATTTCCCGCTATTCGTTGCAATCCACGCCCAAAAGCGTGGGATTTCCACTGCTATCGGGGCTAGGGGATTTGGTATTTTCAGTCACAGCAGAGCCAAAAGCATAAATATTTTTAACATTATGACTTTTGCATAATGTTAAAAATTCCGCTAATCTCATTTGTATAGACTCTTTCATTTTCATAAAGTTAAGATAGTTTATTTTTTTAAAAGATATTTTCTGTTTTATAGATAACAAATCCAGAAAGAGTGGTCTCTTTTATATCTTTGTAACGGTAATTAACAAAGTTTCTACATTATGGCAAAAGGACCCGAAAAAAACACCAAAAATAAGGCGTTGCATACCAAATTGCTCAATCGGAAAAAGACCAAACTTCAAGAAGAAAAAAAAGAAAAAGCGATGCGTTTGAAAGCGTTGGTTACCAAAATGAATCAGAAAAAGCGTAGTGACGAATCTGATGTCATTTAAATGGTTGCGCTAATCAATCGGTGCTAATCTGTGGCTAAAAAAAAACATTTCGATTCTTCACTATTTTGCCCGAAATTTGCAGCACATATTCAAATACAAAACCTATGGAATTCGGTAGAATAATTATTTCAGAAACAGCAATGAACAGTGGAAATCTCCAAGATGTAATTCACTCTAATATATCGGTAATCAACTTAATGCGTGAGGAAGGCGTGAACGATGATTTGATTCACGAAGATGCCATAATGAGTTATTATTTAGATTATTATACCTCACAATATACCGAAGGAAATTTTGCTCAATTTGTTCACAATTCGGGTTGGGATAAAGAACTAAACGAATTGATCGAAGAAGGTTTGGCTTTGATTGGTACTGAAAAGCACTTGGAATTGTTTCAACAACAATCCAAAAAAGTGAAATTAATGAGCAGTGTCAAGCTGAATAAATTCCTGAAAGGAAAACTCGAAGGCGTAAATCCTACTCGAGATTTGCTTAACAACGACACTTTTTTCGAAATTGAAGAAAACTTGATTACGTTGAATGCTACTTTCTTAAAAACACACCCAGATTTTGAAGTTCTTTCTGTAGATGATATGTTTGCAACCTTAGAAGAATTTGTGGGACATGAGATTAAAAGGGAGTAGTTATTTTACATAGAAAAAGTACAAATAAACGTGGAGAGAGTTAAAGTATAACGTAGCGAATCTCTGTGTTTTACATTTGTGTTTTTCTATGAAGTAACTTAAAGCATTCCATTCTTAATCTATCAAGACACAATCGCTTTGGTGTGAAATTTATAGTTGTTGTATTCTATTTCTAAGATGTAGATTCCAGATGCCAAGGTATTATCTGGCGAAAATGTTAAGGTATTTCCATATACTTTGAACGATTTTTGGAAGACTTTTGTTCCTTGAATCGTAAACAACTGCACATTTATGTAATCACTTAAACTGTCTTTAAAATTAATATTGATAGTATTGTTTATAATTGGATTTGGATAAACAACAAAAAAGTGCTCATTTTCATAAGAAACGGTGTCTAAAGTTGCAGTTTTGAACAGGGCTAATTTTGTAAAAGTGCCACCCAAAACTTCCGCAGTTTGTGCTTCACTCATACACAACCAATCTTGCATAATCGAAGAGTAAATTTGTCTAAAGTCAAATTGCATCGCAATCTGGTCTGAAACGGTTGGGTTTAAAGGTATGTTTGGTGAGGTTCCCATCATTCCTGAAACTGGATTTTGAGCGGTTATAGCACTAGATCCAGTATTCAAGGCGGCTCCAAAGAAAATTACAGGTGCAGCAGCTCCATGATCGGTACCAAGGCTACCGTTGCTTTTAATTCTTCGACCAAATTCGCTAAAAGTCATTCCTGTTACTAAATTTGATTTCCCCATAAGCTCTAAATCTTGTTGAAATGCATGTATTGCCTGCGATAAAATACTGAGATTTGTAGCATGAGCACCTTTGGTCTTATCAGCAGCATCCACTTGACCACTGTGTAAATCAGATGTATTAGGGTGATTGACAATGTAAATAGGAGTTTGTAATCCGCCGTTGATTAATTTAGCAACAATTTTTAATTGATCACCTAGTTTATTAGCACTGGGATATGTTGCGGTTTGTGACTGAGCAGTGTTAAAAGCAGTTTGTATTGCAGTGCGATACACATTGCTTTGGTCTTTCATTAAACGTAAAAAAGTCAACTCCGTTCCGTAATCAGAATTAGGTGCGGGATCCGTAATTTGATTAATAACGTTCAAAAGTGCATTTGGATCAGGAGCATTATAACCCATATTAATAGTAGGTCCCTGTAAAGAAAAAGGCAAAGTAGAACCTATTTGAATAGCCAATGGATCAGGCATGGCGCTATTAGGATAACCAATAGGGAAATTAGGATATATGGTATCTAGCGATCGCCCTAGCCAGCCATCATCAAGGGTTTGATTGCTATTAGAAGCTGTAAACCAAATATCAGTTGCTCTAAAATGACTGAAACTTGGATTGGGATAGGAAACCCCTTGAATAATCATTAATTTGCCATTATCATGCAAAGTTTTCATTTCAGACATTGCAGGGTGTATGCCAGTAGTGGTATTATTGGCCAGTGGCAGAACAGAGTTTTGGTTCATCAATATATTCGAACGTGCGTTATTTAAATTTGTCCATTTATCTAAAGGGAAAACGGTATTTAACCCATCGTTACCGCCATTCATTTGAATGATAACCAAAATTTTTCCGCAATTTACCGCTGCGTTTGCCAAAACATCTAATGCATTACTTTCAATTGAAGCTGACGCCATTACAGGAATTCCATTCAAAGCTAAAGGGATGGAGGCTAATGCACTTGTTTTTATAAAACTTCTTCTTTTCATAACTTCAAAAGATTACATTAATTGGTATTCAGCAAGTTGAGTGAGAGTCACAAGCAAGGATTTAAGTCGAGATTTCACAATGTTTCGATTGGTTGTATTTGACGTGTCATTTAGGTAAAGTGTCCAAGCTGAGGTCCAGTAATCATTGCTTGTTTGATTGGAAAGTAGCGATTGAATTTTTATTTGCTCTTTTTGTGTACTACTAATATCAATGGGCAGTAAGTACTGTATAGATTCAGCAACTAATAAATCTGGATTAGCACAAATAGCAGGACTAAATTGTTGAATAAAACCTATTATATCTACTTCTATCCGAGTTGTGAGCAAGTTGTAAGTAAGATTGTAACCGTTGAAAATTTTATTTAAGAAATCGAATCTTTTTTGAGTGGTACTGGAATTGATCCAATATTCATGAAAAGACGGATTTTGATAAAAAGCAACCCAACCGGAAACATTTGGAATTTTCCCCATAGTTTGTTCTAAACCGCTCAAAACAGTATTGTTGAAGTAACTCCAAACTCTGTATTGCGCTTCAAAATTAGTTGCGTCTGTAACCGTATAATTCAAGTTAAAAGTCCGCAAACTACCAATGACCAGATCAAAAGGCGATTTAATGTAAACGCCTCTATTGGCCATATCATAAAAATGTTGGCTTTTGAAAAGTTGGTTTAATACCGGTGCAATTTCCCAATTGTTAGCTACAAATGTTTGTGCTAATGGTCTAATAATGTTTGACTCTATTGTGGCATCGATATCGTAATATATAAAATAGCGATATAATCGGCGGCAAATATATTCTGAAACTACTTGTGATTTTGTGAAAATCATATCAATCAAAGCATCTAACTCTGAAGCACCAGCATTGCTAATGACGGTGTTGTTAAAAAACGAGGAGAACTGCTTATTGCTTGTATCGTGAAAATTGGTATCAAAATTAGTGCTGGGTGTAGCTGTATTTAAATTTACAACTCTCCATCCTGTTAAAACTTTTGCTGCTTGTAACACATCAGCTTCAGTATACTGGCTTAATGGGTCTTTTCCTAACGTAAAAAGCTCCATAAGCTCTCGCGCAAAATTCTCGTCTGGAGATGTTTTTGTGTTGGCTTGATTATTTAAATAGTACATCATAGCGGGCTGTGTAGCCATTTTTCTGATCAGTGTTTTGTAATTTCCAAGCGGATTATCTCGAAACATTTTCATGTAGGAGTACAATATGCGACATGAATTACTGCCCGCATACGAAAATGGTGTACTGCGTACGGTGTCAAAATCTACTGGAATAAAATGATACCAAAACCAAGTCATTTTTTCCTTAATAGTCAAATTTTGATTACAAGCTAAACCAAAATTCCACTGTGATAATGAATCTATTCTTCTCGAGTTAGTGGTATTGGTTCCCGCAGGCAATGGGTCATTTGTCCAGTCAGCTCCGTAGGGCAAGTTGCTCTCATCTGGAGAATAATTATTGTATGAATTTACGGGAGGCGCAGGCGCAGTAGTGCTGATGTTCAACACGGCATTGACTGCATTTGTCATATTTAAAGCGAGTAACACATCAACATCGGCTTTTCTAAAACCATAACCAGTACGTTTTAGCAAATGCAGTACTTCTTGCTTGCCCCAACTACCGCTGTAGGGATTTAATCCACTGTTAACAGGAACTACTCTATCGGTAAAAGCCGATTTTGTAGCGCTTTTAACGCTTTGATATCTTCTGCCTGTAAATATTTTTCGGGAATATTTTTCAAATAATGGATCTTTGGTATCCTGATTAATTTTTAATTTATTTAGTATTAAATTAAATAAATTTCTACGGTTAATAGTATTACTCATAACGATTTCAAATTTGATTTGTACAATCGACTCCCTACTACTTTATTATTTTCTAATAAGTAAAAATAGCTACTCAAAATTATGTTTTTTTACAATACGTTCAACGTGCTATAAATGTTGTACTTAAATAATGTATTGTTCAAATTGCTGCAAAAATTTATAATCGGGTCATTAAAACTACACAAAAAACTTTCTCGATTATTTATTTTATTTAAATCTATAGGCGCGCAAAAAATGGCGGTGCAATTCCCCTTTTTAATTCGATTTTTGATAAAATTTTTATCTCATACTACCAAACATTTCCCTAAATTTGCTTCCATTAATATATAAGTTAGCGTTAAAAAAATCAAGCTATGTTACAAATCGCATTTATTAGAGAGAATCAGGAAAAAGTAATCACCGCTTTGGCAAAGAGAAATATCGATGCTACAAGTGTTGTTGAAGAAGTGGTACAACTGGATGAAAAACGTCGCGCTACGCAAGTGGAGCTAGACAGCATTTTATCCGAATCTAATAAATTATCCAAGGATATTGGCGAATTGATGAAAGCGGGAGAGAAATCTAAAGCCGCAATCTTAAAAGAAAAAACTGTTTTAAATAAAGAGAAAAGCAAGAAATTAGCCGAAACTGCTGATGCACTTGCCGCTGAACTTTTAGAAAAATTATATACCTTACCCAATCTTCCTGCTGATATTGTTCCTATTGGAAAAACACCGGAGGAAAACCTGAACGTTTTTGAAGAAGGGGAAATCCCAGTTTTGCATGAAGGCGCGCAACCACACTGGGAATTGGTAAAAAAATACGACATTATCGATTTTGAATTGGGAGTAAAAATCACAGGCGCAGGATTTCCGGTTTATAAAGGAAAAGGAGCAAAATTACAACGTGCTTTGATCAATTATTTTCTGGACAAAAATACCGCTGCAGGATATAACGAAGTTCAGGTGCCACACATGGTAAACGAAGCATCTGCTTATGGAACGGGACAATTGCCCGACAAAGAAGGGCAAATGTACCATGATAAAACGGATGATTTATACTTGATTCCAACTGCTGAGGTTCCAGTAACGAATTTGTTTCGGGATGTAATTTTAAACGAAAGTGAATTACCGGTTTTGACCACGGCTTACACGCCTTGTTTTCGTCGTGAAGCAGGTTCTTATGGTGCGCACGTACGTGGATTGAACCGTTTACATCAATTTGACAAAGTCGAGATTGTTCGTGTAGAGCATCCCGATAAATCGTATGAAGCCTTGGACGGAATGGTGGAGCATGTAAAAAGTATTTTGCAGGAATTGAAATTACCCTACAGAATATTGCGTCTTTGTGGCGGCGATATGGGATTCACAGCAGCGTTAACCTATGATTTCGAGGTGTTTTCTACTGCACAGGACCGTTGGTTAGAAATCAGTTCGGTTTCTAATTTTGAGACTTTTCAAGCAAATCGGTTGAAATTACGTTTTAGAGATAAAGATGGAAAAAATCAATTAGCACACACCTTAAACGGAAGTTCATTGGCTTTGCCAAGAGTTTTGGCAGCACTTTTAGAAAATTACCAAACTCCGGAAGGAATCGTAATTCCTGAGGTTTTGCGTGCTTATTGCGGATTTGATAGTATCAATTAGTTAAAACACTACTGAAAAATATTTTGTTGATGAAAAAGATTACGGTGTTCTGTGGCTCCAGTTTTGGGAATGAAAAAAATTATGAGGTTCAAGCGATAGTACTGGGACAGGTAATGGCTAAGAAGAACATTGATTTGGTTTACGGTGGCGCAAAAGTTGGTTTAATGGGTGCGGTTGCTGACGGTGTTTTGAGTGAAAACGGAAAAGTATTTGGTGTTTTACCCCGTTTTTTGATGTCTAAGGAAGTGGCTCACGATAATTTGACCGAGTTAATCATTGTGGAAAGTATGCACGAAAGAAAAACCAGAATGAATGAATTAAGCGATGGCGTAATTGCATTGCCTGGTGGATTTGGAACTTTAGAGGAGTTTTTCGAAATGCTCACGTGGGGGCAACTCGGACTTCATAAGAAACCCATTGGGATTTTAAACGTTGATGGATTTTATGATTTATTATTGCAATTCATCCAAAAAATGGCTGATAACGGTTTTTTAAAAGAAATCAATCAAAAGATGATTTTGGTTAGTGATAATGCGGAAGAATTGCTGAACAAAATGGAAAATTACACCGCACCGGAAGTTGGAAAATGGATTAAAAAAGGAAATGAATAAAGACACGAATATGTATTCCAACACCTAATCTGAATTAGAAAAACAGATAAAAAATGAAAAAAATCGTTCTCTTAATACACCTGTTTTTATCGTTATTTGCTTTCGCCCAAAACGAACAATTGGCACAGTATTATTATGATAAAGGCGATTTTGAAAAAGCCAAAATCAGTTATGAAGAATTACTGCAAGAGATTCCATTAAACTCTCAGTATTTTTTAAGAATAATCGATTGTTCACAGCAATTGCAACAGTTTGAAAGTACCGAAAAAGCCATTCAAGAACGACTTGACAAGTACAATCAAGGAAATCTTCTGGTAGAATTAGGATATAATTTTCAGTTGCAAAAAAATGATGATAAAGCCAAGATGTACTACGATCAGGCATTAGACCGCATCAGAAAAAATCCAAATCAAGTGTACGGAATTTCAAACACTTTTGAGCGAAAAGTGCTACTTGAATACGCGCTGAAATCCTACCAAATCGCAGTAGAATTAGAGCCTAATTTTAATTTCAATTATCAAATAGGATTGCTTTACGGTCAATTGTCTAATATAGAAATGATGATTTCCACTTTTCTGGATGAAGCGTTTGCTAATCCTCAAAACTCCATTCGAATCCAAAATCAGCTGGTTCGTTTTATGGCTGATGAAGGCGATGCAAATTTCAATGAATTGTTGCGTAAAGCTTTAATTGTAAGGACGCAGAAAAATCAAGACATTTTTTGGAACCATTATCTGAGTTGGTTTTATGTACAGGAAAAGGAATTTGGGAAAGCATTTATTCAGCAAAAAGCCATTTATAAACGCAATCCAGAATCGCTTGCTACGATTGTAAATTTAGGGCAACTGGCAATTGAAGAAGAGAATGAGGAAGCGGCAAAGGAAATTTTAGGGTTTGTATTGCAAAACACACTAGATTTAGAATTGCTGATCCAAGCGAATTCGTATTTGATTGCGATGAAAATTGAAAAAGCAACCGAAAAAGACTTTGCCGCGATCAGCAAAGAATTAGACGGTTTGATGAAACAATTTGAAATAAGTCCTTTTACCTTATCTTTGCAGCTGATTCAGGCACATTTCACGGCATTTAAGTTAAAAAAACCGGAGGAAGGAAAGGCAATAATCAAGAGAGCGCTGGAATTGCAATTGAATGATTATCAGGTGGCTGATGCCAAAATGGAACTGGCAGATATTTTGTTGTACGAAGAAAAATTCAATCAGGCGTTGATCTATTATTCGCAGATTGAATTGGACTTGAAGAATGATGTAATGGCGCATGAAGCCAGTTTGAAAGCCGCAAAAACGAGTTATTTTAAAGCTGATTTTGCTTGGGCGTTGAAACAATTTAAGGAATTGAAATCAGCCAATACACAGTTGATTGCGAATGATGCTTTGGAATATTTTCTGTTAATCAATGACAATACCGTCGTTGATTCGACACAAACGGCTTTGAAACAATTTGCCAAAGGAGATTATCTGTTGTATCAAAATAGGAATCAGGAAGCGATAACGCAGTTTCTATCGATTTTAAAAAATCATAAAGGTCAGCAAATAGAAGCCGTGACGTTGTTGCGTTTGGGAAATATTTACGAAGAAACGGGCGATTTTACTTTGGCTTTAAGCCAATACCAAACGATTATGGATCAGTATAGCGATGGGATTTACATAGACGAAGCGCTGTATTTTTCGGCAGAGATATATAAAAAACAACTGCTATTGCCTGATAAAGCGAAACCTTTGTATGAGAAGATTATTTTTAATCATCAGGACAGTATTTATTTTGTGGAAGCCAGAAAGAAATTCAGGCAATTGAGGGGAGATACTAATTTATAAAAAAGTTTAACTGTTTAATCGATTAACCAGTTAACCAATTAAACAAAAAAATGATACTATACAACGTTACTACAAACATACACGAAAGCGTGCACGATCAATGGATGATTTGGATGCAACACAAACACATTCCAGAAATTCTGGCTACAGGAAAATTCTCTTCGGCAAGAATGGTACGGGTTTTAATTGAAGAAGAAATGGGCGGAGTTACCTATTCCGTTCAATATGTGACGGACAGCAAAGACACTTTGGAGAAATATTATCTGGAGGACGCACCGGCTTTTCGTGAAGAAGGAGCGAAGCTGTTTGGAGACAAAATGCTGGCGTTTAGAACGGAATTAGAATTGATTGCGGATTATTAAAAAAGTGTTCAGTGTTCGTCTTTTTAGTGTTCAGTTTGGGAATAATAAATCTTGAAGTGGGAAATTACGATATTAAGTTCAAATTGTAAAAGTAAATATAATTGGAGGTCGCAATTTGCGACCTCCAATTCTGAAAAGATGGGTTTGCGATATGCTTCGATGGCTTTTACAGAACACGGCGTATTAATGTTATTGAGTGTTTTGAATAGTGAAAAAGCAATTCAAACCAATATTCAGATAATGCGGATATTTACAAAAACGAGGCAAATGCTCTCCGATAATTCGGATTTACGTATTGATTTTGAAACAATGAAAAAGAAAATTGAAAATCAGGGAAAAAACATAGAACTCGTTTTTCAATATGTAGATGAACTTATGGAAAAGAAAGAAATCATTCCAGAACGAGGAAAAATAGGATATAAGAAGTAGTTGCAATATTGATTTTGCGATAGTTTTCTGGATATTTAATACAATACAGTAGTGCCTTAGGGGCAAAATAAACCTAACAATAAAGTGAGATTGCTTCGTGCCTCGCAAAGACAAACATGGAAAAAGTAAAAGCAAAAAAACACCTCGGACAACACTTCTTGAAAGACGAAAGTATTGCCAAAGACATTGCAGATACATTGAACTTAGAAGGGTATGATGATGTACTGGAGATAGGACCAGGAATGGGCGTTTTGACAAAATATTTGTTGGATAAACCGGTGAACACCTACGTTATTGAAATCGATGCGGAATCAGTGACGTATTTAGACGAAAATTATCCAAAATTAAAAGATAAAATTATTTCTAAAGATTTCCTAAAATACAACATTAACGAAGTTTTTGAAGGAAAGCAGTTCGCAATCATTGGGAATTTCCCGTATAACATTTCGACACAAATTGTTTTTAAAACATTGGAATATCGCCACCAAATTCCGGAATTTGCCGGAATGTTCCAGAAAGAAGTGGCACAACGCATTTGTGAAAAAAAGGGAACAAAAGCGTATGGAATACTGTCGGTTTTGGTACAGGCTTTTTATGATGCCGAGTATTTATTTACGGTAGACGAACATGTTTTTATTCCACCGCCAAAGGTAAAATCAGGTGTTTTACGTTTGCGCAGAAAAAAAGATTACAGCTTGCCATGTGGTGAAAAATTGTTTTTTACGGTAGTGAAAACTGCTTTTCAGCAGAGACGTAAAACGTTACGAAATAGTTTAAAAACCTTAAATTTGTCGGATAGTTTGAGAGAGGATGAAATTTTCAACCTTCGACCAGAACAATTAAATGTAGCACAGTTTATAGCACTCACCCAAAAAATAGAAGCCGATGGAGTTTAAAATCAGCAAAGGATTAATTCAGGAATTAGAGCAACTCATTCAAAACAAAAACGACCAGCAACTGGAAGTATTATTGAATGATATGCACCATGCTGATATTGCTGAAATTCTCGATGAGCTTGATTTTAATGAAGCGACCTATATTTTTAAAGTATTAGACAGTGAAAAAACTGCTGAAATTCTTCTGGAACTAGAAGATGATTTGCGGGAAAATATATTAAGCAGGCTTTCGCCAAAAGAAATTGCAGAAGAGTTAGATGAGCTGGAAACCAATGATGCAGCTGATATTATAGCGGAGCTTTCACAAGATTTGAAAGCCGAAGTAATATCAGAACTTCAGGATGTAGAACATGCCAAAGATATTGTTGACTTATTGCGCTATGACGAAGATACCGCCGGTGGAATCATGCACAAGGAATTGGTAAAAGTCAATGAAAATTGGAATGTGCTTACTTGTGTCAAAGAAATGCGCATTCAGGCCGAAAATATCTCCAGAGTCCATTCGATTTATGTGGTGGATGATGAAGACCGATTGAAAGGGCGTTTATCCCTCAAGGATTTATTGACCACTTCTTCCAGAACCCCAATTAATGATGTGTACATCCGGAAATTAAACTCCGTAAAAGTAGATACAGAAGATGTTGAGGTAGCCCGAATTATGCAGAAATATGATTTAGAAGCTATTCCTGTTGTAGATGAATTAGGAAGGTTAGTGGGTCGAATCACTATTGATGACATTGTGGATGTAATCAAGGATGAAGCCGATCAGGATTACCAGTTGGCTGCAGGTATCTCGCAAGATGTTGAGGCAGATGACAGCATATTTGAACATACAAAAGCACGGTTGCCTTGGTTAGTTTTGGCTCTTTTAGGCGGTTTTATCTCCGTAAAAGTGTTGGGATTGTTTGAAGGCGCAATGCTGCAACATGGTAATTTATTCTTTTTCACGCCCCTTATTGCTGCGATGGCAGGAAATGTCGGTGTACAATCCTCGGCAATTATTGTACAGGGTTTGGCTAATAATACGTTGAGCGGATCGCTATTTAATAGATTAGTTAAGGAAGTCTCCCTAAGTTTATTAAATGGATTGATTCTGGCTACAATATTATTTTTAGGAAGTCATTTTCTATTGGATGTTGAAATGATAATTGGCGTTATTATCTGCGTAGCATTAATTTCAGTAATTATTATTGCTTCATTAATAGGGACTTTTATCCCGTTATTGCTGGATAAATTTGGTATTGATCCCGCATTGGCAACTGGTCCGTTTATTACAACCAGTAATGATATTTGTGGCATTTTGATTTATTTTTCGATAGCAAAAATGATTTTAGGGTTTTAAGATAGAAGTAAGAGAAGAGAAAAAGAATAGAGAACAAAGAGAATAGATAGGAAATACAACAACAAACGAATACATCTATAACTATACAACCAACACTTTTTCCAGACGGCTTGCTTTCTTTTGGAAAGTCCCGAAGCTTCTGGAGGGGAGAGGAAAAACCACAACCAGCATGAAAGTACACATTATTGGCGGAGGAAACTTAGGAGTTTCTATCGCATTAGGATTATCAAAATTTTCGCCAGATGACCAAGTTACCATAACCCGAAGAAACACCTCCAGCATTCTGTATCTTGAAAAATTAGGAGCAACAGTTTCTACAAATAATATGCATCAGATTCAGGAAGCCGATGTCATTATTTTGACCATCAAACCATACCAAGTAGACACTGTTTTGGCCGAAATTCTTCCCGTAATTTCTAATAAAATCATCGCCTCGGCAGTGAGTGGATTGTCGATAGAAAATCTGCAAAACAAAATCGGTACGGCTAATAGTGCCATCCGAATCATGCCCAATATAGCGGCACAGTTTGGCGCCTCAGCCACCTGTATTGCGTTTCATGAAAAAGACAAAGAGCAGGCACAAGATGTTGTTTCCCTTTTTCAGAATTTGGGAACCGCTCCTATTATTGACGAAAAATTAATGGATGCTGCAACTGTTTTGGCGGCCAGCGGAACCGCTTTTGCCTTGCGCTACATTCGGGCCTCAATGCAAGCCGGTATCGAAATAGGATTTGACTGGCAAACCGCCTTAGCCATCTCGGCACAAACGGTAAAAGGTGCTGCCGAAATGCTACTAGAAGAAAAAGTACACCCGGAACAATTAATAGACCGCGTGACCACGCCGCAAGGTTGCACGATCGCGGGATTGAACGAAATGGAAATGCACGGATTCAGTTCGTCCCTAATCCGAGGCATCAAAACATCCTTGAAACAAATCAAGGGGTAGGCGCATAGTTTTGTAATTTTTTCGTTATATAAGCTGCGCAAACGTCTCCGACTTTGCGCAATTTTTTTCTTAAAAGGGATGAATATTGACATTTCATATTTGTATTAACACTCAAATAAATCTTATATTTGAAAAAAACAACCATGAAAAAACTACTCCTATTAATCCTTATTTTAATTTCAAGTTATACTGTGAATGCGCAAAAAGACGAACAAAAACAAATCCTTAAACATGTAGTGATGTTTGGTTGGAAACCCGGTACAGATGCAGCAGCAATTGACAAAGTAGTCACTGCTTTTGGAAACTTAGAACATAAAATCAAATTGATCAAAGCGTATGAATGGGGAATTAATAACAGTCCTGAAAACCTGAATAATGGTTTGACCCATTGTTTTGTGTTGACTTTCACCAGTAAATCCGACAGAGATGCATATTTAATTCATCCGGATCACAAAGCTTTTGTGGCTGTTTTGAGTCCGGCACCAGACAAAGTTACCGTAGTAGATTATTGGACGAATAAGTAAACAAAAATCGCAGTAAATAATTAAAGAACAATTTTTCTGCATAGTAAACCGTAAAAAATAAAACATGAATCAGAGCACAATTGTTTTCAGAATGTCTAAAAGCAGTGGTATTTACAATGAAGCCAATCGCTATGTAGTACGTATTGATAGCAAAACGGAGTGTGAAATGAACTACAGCAACAACCGGAAAGAATACCGTGTTTTGCCCGGAAAACATACCATAGAAATTGGTGATGGGACTTCTTTTCAAACAGAAGAGATAGTGCTAAAGGCGGGAGAAACGAAAGTACTGAGCATAAATCCCAGTCTTACGTACAATCTTGGATTCGGAATACTGACCGGAATGGTGGTAACCGGTTTGGTTATTCAATTTGCAGTACTTCAAAAATTTTCTCCTGTGATGATTATTCCATTCATGCTTTATTTATTTATTAAAAAAAGAGATTTTAAAAATAGTTTTGCGATAAGTTATTCAAAATAGAAGCAATTATTGAACATAAAAAAGCCTCGTTTAATTGCTTAAACGAGGCTTTTTAGGATCACAATATGTTTTATACTAGTGCTGTTTTCTCTTTTTTAGATTGTTTTCTTAAGGTATATTTCAACCAGAAGAAACCCGTCAGACCAGCAACAAAAGAAGCAATCAGAATGGCAATTTTAGAGTATGTAATAACCTCTTTACCACTTTCTTTGAAAGCAAGAAGGGTAATGAAAATGGACATGGTGAACCCAATTCCACCAAGCATTCCTGCCCCAATTATTTTTTTCCAATTTAAATCTTTGGGCAACGTGCAAATGCCTAAACTCACTCCTAAAAAGGAGAAAAGCCAAATTCCAAGAGGTTTTCCCACCACAAGTCCCAGCATGATCCCAATTGTATTGGTATGATTCAATCCTTCTGACCAATCAGAACCAATGGCAATACTGGTATTGGCGATGGCAAAAAGCGGCAGAATCAAAAATGCAACCGGTTTGTGCAAAAAATGCTGTAATTTATAAGAGGATGTTTTCTTGCCTCCGTCTCCAAACGGAATGACAAAAGCCAATAACACTCCGGTAATTGTGGCGTGAACACCTGAATTCAGCATAAAATACCACATAGCAGCACCCCCAATTAAATAGGGGATAAGGTTGTGAACCTTTCTTTTGTTCAGGATAAATAAACCACCCATAATGGCAAAAGCAATAAACAGATTGGTAAAAGCAATTGTTTTTGTATAAAAAACAGCAATTACCAAAATAGCCCCTAAGTCGTCAATTACAGCAAGGGCAGTAAGGAATACTTTCAGCGAGGTAGGAACCCGATTTCCTAAAAGCGATAAAACTCCAATTGCAAAGGCAATGTCAGTAGCCATAGGAATACCGGCACCATTTTGTGTGGGAGTTCCAAAATTGAGCAGTAAAAAAATTCCCGCCGGAACAATCATCCCGCCTAAAGCACCAAAAACAGGTAAAGTGGCATTTCTAATACTTGACAATTCTCCTTTGTAGATCTCCCGTTCTAGCTCTAAACCAATCAAAAGAAAGAAGATAGTCATCAGTCCGTCATTGATCCAGTGGGTGATCGAATGGTTGCCGATATTGGTTTCCCAAAAGGCAATATAGTCAGTTTGAAAAGGGGAATTAGCAAATAGAAGAGAGAGTATCGTAACTAGGAGTAATAAAAGACCTCCCGCTTTTTCGTTTTCAAAAAAGGCTTTGAATGTTTTTGTTAATCTCATTTGTTGTTTTTCTTTTTCTATAATTAATAGTATAAATGATGAATAGGAATTCTGCAAATTTAAGCTTTTGAAAGCTAATTTCCGTTCTTAAAAGTATAAACCGTAATTTTTTTGTTTCTTTGATGTAGTAAAAACAAAGCAATTATGACCATCAAAATACTTCATATCGACAGCAATCATTCCTTACTGTGGAATGAATTGCAAAAATCCGGGTTTATCAATCACAGTGATTTTACTTCTTCAAAAGAAGAAATCGAAGCTAAAATTCAGGATTATCAAGGAGTTGTGATTCGAAGCCGTTTCAAGATTGACAAAACATTCTTGGACAAAGCTACTAATTTGCAATTCATCGCTCGCGTTGGAGCCGGACTGGAAAGCATTGATTGCGAGCATGCAGAATCTAAAAACATTACACTTATTGCCGCTCCAGAAGGAAATAGAAACGCTGTTGCTGAACACACCTTGGGTATGATCTTATCCATTTTTAATAAATTGAATCAAGCTGACAGCGAGATACGAGCAGGCCATTGGAACCGGGAAAGCAATCGCGGTCAGGAACTTGACGGTAAAACCGTTGGAATTATCGGGTACGGAAACATGGGAAAATCATTTGCCAAAAAACTCCGTGGTTTTGATGTCGAAGTCTTGTGTTATGACATTCAGGAAAATGTGGGTGATGCTAATGCGAAGCAGGTTTCCTTAGCAGAATTTCAGCAAAAAGTAGATGTAGTGAGTTTGCATGTTCCATGGACTTCTGAAACAAATAAAATGGTGAATGCTGATTTTATCAATGGATTTCTTAAGCCTTTTTGGGTTATTAATACCTCTCGAGGCAAGAATATTGTCACTGCCGATTTGGTTACTGCCATGCAATCCGGGAAAATTCTCGGAGCAGGTTTAGATGTTCTGGAATATGAGAAGTTGTCTTTTGAAACCCTTTTTAACGATAAAAACACACCAGAGGCTTTTCAGTATTTGTTGAAAGCCAAAAACGCAATTCTGACGCCACATATTGCCGGTTGGACTTTCGAAAGCCATGAACGATTGGCACAAGTAATCGTTGATAAAATAAAAGCAAAGTATCTTAGTTAGGTAAAATTTGTCGTGCCGTAGCAGCGCAATACGGGAATTGGAGTTTCTTCTTTAAAGTAAAAATCCCTAAAACTCGTCGCTTGTTGCGAAGATAACATATTGGTTTAAAGCCAATTCGTATCGTTTTACTTTTTGGTGGAAAGACAAAATGGGAAGGATTGTTCTATCCAATGGCAGCCGTTTATGGATGGTACCAATCATTTTAAGCCAAGCGAAAAACGGTTCGTGCAAAATTTTACAGTTGATGATTTAGAACGTTTATTGCAAAATTATCAGATGAAGGCGTAATAATTGTGGGCGTTATGGAGGTTTGTAACTCTAGAAAATTCGGATGGGTTTTGAATAGTGGAGGAAATAAAACCGAATTTTTGAACCAATTGGTAGAGTGTTTCAATAATTTTTATATTTTTAACCATTGAAAAACAATCTAATACAAATTATTTATGCAAAATTCGAAGATTGAAAATTGGAATAATCCGCTGCCAGTTCGTCAAAACAATAAAAAGCTGCCTGCCGGAATTTTAGCGATACTTTTAGGTCCTCTTGCGATTCATAAATTCCTATTGGGGTATACTACTGAAGGGATAATATGGCTGGTAATTAGTCTTTTTACCTGCGGAACGGTGACATACATTTTAGGTATTATCGAAGGAATAATTTATTTGACAAAATCTGACGAGGAGTTTTACCAAATGTATCAAGTAGGTAAAAAGGCTTGGTTTTAAAACATAAAAAAATCCCGGTTTTAGACTGTCCCCAAAAATTCAGACACTATTTGGGGGTATTTTTCTACCACAAATTTCACTAATTGCCACGAATTAATTTTGTGCTGATTTGTAAAATTTCTAGCAACTAAGTAATAACCATAGTATAATGTCGTATTTTAAAATCAGGATAAAATTATGTAACAATCTGATTTAAAGTTGTTTTACTTAAAGTTAATTCTTTTGACTTTACGACTTTTAAACTTTCGACTTACTTATTTAATGTAATTCTGAAATTAATCTTCTTTCTCGCTCAGTTTCCGCTCCAATTCTTTCTGGAATTCTTCCATTACGGGCTTCATGGTACTTTCCGGAATGTCTGCAATCCTGATGTACATCAATCCGTCTACGGCATTATTAAACAACGGATCCACATTAAATGCGACCACTTTTGCATTTTGTTTGATGTATTTTTTGATTAAAACCGGCAAACGCAAACTTCCCGGTTCCAGCTCGTCGATAATTTTATCAAACTTATTCAAATCCGATTCGGTTTCGTTAAAAATAAAATCCTTATCGGCATCTTTTAATTTTACTTTATACGCTTTTTTGGGATGAATGTATTGCGCAATGTACGGATCATAATAATTGGATTTCATAAATTCAATCATTAAGGATTTAGAAAAATCTGAAAATTGATTACTGATACTCACGCCTCCCAATAAAAATTTATGTTCGGGATAGCGTAAGGTGGTATGCATAATTCCTTTCCAAAGCAAGAAAAGCGGCATTGGTTTTTGTTGGTACTCTTTGATGATAAAAGCGCGTCCCATTTCGATAGATTTGTGCATCATATCATGTAATTCGGGCTCAAACCTAAACAGATCGTTGAGGTAGAATCCATTGATTCCATACTTCGGATAAATTTCTGAACCCAATCCCATTCGGTACGCACCGGCAATCTTATGGGCTTCATTATCCCATAAAAACAAGTGATGATAATATTTATCGTGCTTGTCTAAATCAATAGACTCATTGGTTCCTTCGCCTACTTCTCTGAAAGTGATTTCTCTAAGACGTCCTATTTCATGCAGGATATTTGGAATTTTAGTGGCTTCAGAAAAGAAAACCTCATAATTTTTACTTTGTAAAAGGCGGCAATCGCTATTTCTGGCGGCATCAACTTCGGCAATCATCTTTTCGCTGTTGGCAGCAGTGACAATTGTCTTTGGGCTTTTAGGAATTTTTAAAGTAGGCGTTGGCAAAAAAGGAATTTCTTTCTCAAAAGGATTGGCCAACATGTACGTTTTTTTTCTTAAAAACTCAGAGTATTCCTCTAAAGTCTTGTGCTCATTTTGTTCGCTTACGGAAATTGGTTTACCAATACGCACTTTGATCACACGGCGTTTCTGGCTAAAGACTTCCGAAGGCAGTTTTGCCGTTCTAAAAGTCCCGCTTATTTTAGAAAGCAAATAAAATAATCGACTGTTTTTAGCATGAAAATAAATAGGAACCACAGGCACCTGCGCTTTTCTAATTACTTTGATAGCTCCTTCTTCCCAAGGCTTATCTACCATTAACTTACCATCTTTATAGGTAGAGACTTCGCCTGCGGGAAACATGCCTAAGGGTTTTCCATCGCTTAAATGACGCAGTGTTTCCTTGATTCCCACCACGCTTGATTTAGCATCCTTATGATTTTCAAAAGGATTCACAGGCATGATGTATTTTTTGAGCGGCTTAATTCGGTGTAAAAGAAAATTAGCAATAATCTTGAAATTGGGTTCTCTCTCCAGCATTAATTTCAATAATAAAACCCCGTCAATTCCTCCCAGTGGATGGTTTGAAATCGTGATGTAAGCTCCTTCTTTTGGCAGGCGCTTTAAATCCTCTTCCGGAATTTCAAATTTTATTTGTAAATCATCTAATATTCCATTCAGGAAATTAACATCTTTCAAATGCTTATTTCTGTCGTACATTTTGTTTAAGGTAGAAATCTTTAGCACCTTCATAAGCATCCATCCTGAGAAGGTACCTAGAACTCCATACTTATCAGCATTTATTGCTTTTGCAACTTCTTTGGCGGTTACTAAACCCATGAATTTTTTTCTTTTAAAGCAAGAAACAAAGATAGCAAAAAACTCCATTTTCTCTATTTTTCTGAGTCAAACTTGTACTTTTTTATTACATTTGAAATCGTTATATACACACCATGATTTTTTCTGACAGATTCTAAAAATGCATTTCTAATACCATTTGGGAATTATTTATTTCTACAGAAATTCAAATACACACTTTATGAGAATTATTTCATACAACGTCAACGGAATTAGAGCCGCAATTTCAAAAGGATTTATCGATTGGCTGCAACAGGCAAATCCGGACATCATTTGCCTACAGGAAATCAAAGCCACTGAGGATCAAATTCCTGTGGAGGCTATTGCAAAGGCAGGGTATCCGTATCAATATTATTATTCAGCCACTAAAAAAGGGTACAGCGGCGTAGCGATTCTTTCAAAGATCAAACCTAATAATGTGGTCCACGGAACCGGAATTCACCACATGGATTTTGAAGGAAGAAATCTTCGGGCTGATTTTGATGATTTTTCCGTGATGAGTTTGTACCTGCCATCTGGGACAAATATGGAGCGACTCGACCATAAATTCATGTTTATGGATGATTTTAAGAATTATATTGATGAACTCAAAAAAGAAACGCCAAACTTGATTATCTGTGGCGATTACAACATTTGCCATGAGGCAATTGACATTCATGACCCAATTAGAAACAAGACCGTTTCCGGATTTTTACCCCATGAAAGAACCTGGCTTGACGGATTTATAAAGTCCGGATTTGTCGATAGTTTTCGCCATTTCAACAGTGAACCGCACCAGTATTCCTGGTGGAGTTACCGCGCTGGAGCCAGAGGGAATAACAAAGGGTGGCGCATCGATTATAATTTAGTTGCCAATTCTTTGAAACATAAACTCAAAAGAGCCGTTATTTTATCAGATGCCGTACATTCAGATCATTGCCCGGTCTTGGTAGAATTAGAGTAATCATCTTTAGCGCAGCCAAAGGAGGAGCTATTTCCCGCTATCCGCTACAATCTTTTCTCTCGTTAAAAAACGAGAGAAAAGGATTTTCACTTCTATCGGGGCTAGGGTATCCGAATGCAATTCAAATTTTTGATTTCAAAACAACAATAAAAACGATATAAACACCATTAAAATGATTAAAAAATTTTCCTTAGGATTACTCGTATTGGCACTTTCAACATCCTGCGTGTCAAAAAAAATATACAATGACTTAGAAAGCAAGTATGCGGATTCCAAAAAGGAAAACCGAAGCCTAACGGACGAAAATGAAGATTTGCTGAAAACTAAAAACCAATTGGATTTAGATAGAACTGCTTTAACTTCTGACTTGAGTGCTTCTAAAGCAGCACTTGATAAATTGAAAGCAGATTATGCTGCTGCTCAAAACAAACTCGAAGTCCTGCAGGATTCCTATGCCGCTTTAGAGAAAAACAGCGGAGAGGCTTTACAAAGTAACATGAAGAAAAATCGTGATTTACTAGGCCAATTGGATGAGAAAGCAAAAGCGTTGGCAGTAGAACAAGAGCGTTTGAGCAAAAGTGCCCAGCGTTTGCAAGAATTAGAAGACTTGATCGCCGCCAAAGAAGCCAACATGAAAAAACTAAAAGAAACACTCTCTAATGCTTTGAATAGTTTTGAAGGAAAAGGATTGACTGTCGAACAAAAAAATGGAAAAGTATACGTATCCATGGAGAACAAACTGCTCTTCAATTCTGGAAGTTGGTCAGTAGGTTCCGAAGGGAAAAAGGCAGTAGTAGAATTAGGTAAAGTTTTAGGAGACAATCCTGAAATCTCCGTTCTTATTGAAGGACATACGGATGATGATGCTTTTTCAGCTTCTGGACCAATTGCGGATAACTGGGATTTATCAACCAAAAGAGCCACCGCAATCGTAGCTATTTTGAGCGAAAACTCAAAAATCAACAAACAAAGTCTTACCGCCGCAGGACGAGGAGAGTTCTCTCCGCTAGCCAGCAATGCAACTGCTGACGGAAAAGCGAAGAACCGCAGAATCGAAATCATTCTTACCCCAAGATTAGATGAAATTGCCGAAATGCTGAATGAAATAAATTAAGGTTTAAAGGTTAAAGTATAGAAAGGTTCAGAGTGTATGCTTTGAACCTTTTTTTGTTCTCTACGGGATATTTTATAAAATAATCTCCAGTTTTATAAGTTTAACCATTAAGGAATTAAGAAAATTATGCGTGAATTCTTAATGAAACTTAATCTCTTAATGATTTAAAAAAGGAACCTTTTCTTAACCGCTAATTCGCTAATTTTATCTTTCGTTTCAAGGGCTTTTAATTTGCGAATTCGCGGTTATTTTTTTAACATCCTGTAAACTTTTGTCAATTTTCTGTTAACACTAAATCGTAACCGCAAACTAATTTTATCTTTGTTTTCGAAAATAAAATACAATTTCCTTAAATATGAAATATACAACATTACCAAATACTGATATAAAAGTCAGCAAAATTTGCCTTGGAACCATGACTTTTGGGCAACAAAACACAGAAGCTGATGGTCACGCACAAATGGATTATGCTTTTGAAAATGGAGTCAATTTCTTTGATACTGCCGAAATGTATTCTATTCCGGGGCGTCAGGAAACCTATGGAAGTACAGAGAAAATCCTTGGAACCTGGTTCAAGAAAACAGGGAAAAGAGAAAAAATTGTTTTGGCCTCCAAAATTGCCGGACCCAATCCTAATTTTGGCTATATGAGAGAAAAATTAGATTTTTCGCCCGCCAGTATCAAGTTTGCATTGGACAGTAGTTTGCAACGCCTGCAAACTGATTATCTGGATGTGTACCAATTGCATTGGCCGGAACGTAAAACCAATTATTTTGGACAACGCGGTTTCAAAGTGCAAGACGATGCTTGGGAAGATAATATTCATAATGTGCTGGAAGCATTAGACGGTTTTGTCAAGGAAGGAAAAATAAATCACATAGGTCTTTCAAATGAAAATCCTTGGGGAATTATGCGTTTTCTGGAGGAAAGCAAATACAATAATCTGCCAAGAATAAAGACGATTCAAAATCCGTATTCGTTATTGAACCGACTTTTTGAAAACGGGTCCGCTGAAATTTGCCTGAGAGAAAATGTTGGTTTATTGGCGTATTCTCCAATGGCTTTTGGCGTTTTGTCCGGTAAATTCCTTACTGGCGAAGCGCATCCAAATGCCAGAATCAAATTGTTTCCGCAGTATTCCAGATATAGCAGTCCACAATGCACCGAAGCCACGCGGCTATATCAGGAAATCGCTAAGAAAAACGGATTGACCTTGACGGAATTGTCGTTGGCATTTATAGCCCAACAGCTGTTTGTAACCAGCACGATTATTGGCGCAACCACATTGGAACAATTAAAAGAAAATATTGATACCATTCAAGTGTCACTTTCGGATGAAATCTTAAAAGCGATTGATGAAGTGCAAGCCGTGATTCCGGATCCGGCACCTTAATTTAATAAACCCTGTCAGATTTTGGAACTCTGACAGGGTTGTTTTTAATAATTAAAGATCAAATTCATCATCAACGGCTAAGGAATCCATTTTTATTTGCGTGGAATCTTGTACTTTGAATTTGATAAAAGATTTTGCAGGTCCTGAAATCAAGATTGGTAAGGACTTGTAAATCGTGTCTTCAGAAGTCAAAAGTCCTCTTCGAAACATAATATTCGTTAAGAACGATTCTTGTTGTACAGCAAAATCTTTCAACATCCCTTGATCGTTAAACTGATACATGAATTTTTTTGGACTTGGAATAATTCGGGCGAGATACAAGCATTCGTTCAGTGATAATTCCAAAGGTGTTTTTTGGAAATAAAATTGACTTGCTTCGCCAATTCCATATACATTTGGACCCCATTCGATAATATTAAAATACACTTCGAGCATGCGTTCCTTGCTTACAATCCGGTTGTTTTCCAGAATATAAACCAATAAAATTTCTTCCAGTTTACGGGAAACAGTTTTTTCCCGACTCAGAAAAACATTTTTCACTAATTGCATGCTGATGGTACTGGCGCCGCGGGAAAACTTTTTAGTTTTTATGTTTTTGATGATGGATTGTTTGAAAGCTTCGCTGATAAAACCACGATGCGAAAAGAAAGAAGGATCTTCCGTTGTCAAAACCGACTTTCGTAAATAGGGTGAAATTTGGTCCAGTGGCGTGAAATTTGGATTAGCAGAGCCCACTAAAACCGGACGTTGCAACACGTTCTTTATAAGTGCGCGATACACAAATTCGCCATTGAGTTTGTTCAGGTTGGCTTCACCGTATTTTGTAATTTTTAGATTTTCTTTTTTTAGTTTGCTGTCAAAAACCAGTTGATTGGGTTTGTTTTGGTTGAATGCAAAGTCCAATTTGTAATCAAAAGTACCACTGGCTTTCATGCCTTGAAAATTGGCAAATAAACCGTCTGGAAGCGAAGTGATAAAATCCTGCGCGTTCATTTTTGGAATATTCACTTTGAGTTTATAAATCGTGTCTTTTTCAGTTTCATAAGCCACATAAGGATGAAATTTTATCTTGTTTAACTGAACTGTTGAGGTGCTGTCAATCGAAATAAAATCAGAACCCAAAAGAAAACGGTAGTCAAATTTGGCGTTTTTTAGCAATACATCTTTGCTGGCGATTTTAGGATGGTTGAGTTTTAAATTAGCAATAGCCATAAACCCATCGATATGTAATTCATCACCGTCTTTATCTATGTTTTGAATATTCAAACGAATGGAGTCAAAGCTTGTTTTTAGGTTGAACCGCTCGTCTAAATACGGCATTTTGATGGCACCGGTGTCGATATTAACGAATCTAATATCGGCTTTTTTATTTCTGGGATCGGCAAATCCTTTAATTTTCCAGTGCTGAGTAAAGGTGTTGGTTTGCACTCGAATAGCAGTTTCAAGTTGCTTGTTGACCAATCGCAATTTTTGGAAATTGATGTTTGTTTTTTTTCCGTTATCGTTAATTCGGATCGAAAGATTGTTCAGAATCATATCAGTTGGAACTAAATTTAGTACTTTTGAGATGATTCTGTAGGCAAATTGAGCGTAATCTCTTTTCTCATTTTGTACTGGTGTTTGATTGTCCCTCTTTAAAAAAGCATCGTAATTTCCCTTTTTTCCTTTTTTTACTAATTGAATAAAACCATTCTGAACCTCTAAAGTACCAAGTTGTAGGTCGCCGGTTATCAAATGCCACAAATTAACGCTGGTTTTTAATTTTTTAATTTTAAAAAGCGTATCGGCATTTTTTGGAACCAAAATGATTTCAGTAAGATTTAGACCGGACAATCCTTCAAAAGAAGCTTTTTTTATCGTAAAAGTACTGTTGTAATCCATTTTCATTTCATGGGAAACTTTTGCAATGGTTTGCTGTAAAACGGCATCACGAAAGAGGTAAAAAGCAATAATTATAGTGGTAAACAATACAAAAAGTATTTTTGTTGCTAGAATTATGTTTTGTTTTTTGGTTTTCATAAACAGTTTTAAAAATAAAAGAATCTAAAATACAATGCGTTTGGAGTATTAGTCATAAAGAAAAGGAAAATAATACTAAAGCAGAGTTTTTTATAATTTTCTTTATAGTTTTGATTGTATAAAATGAATGCTATTCCATTTTAGGACATAAAAAAACTACAACATTTCTGCGTTGTAGTTTTTGATATTCTCGGTAGCAGTGCCATTAGTAATTGGATTTCGGTTTTTTATATCCCGATAACGGATTTGCAATCCGTGCCCTTAGAGTATTTGAAAACAAATCAAGACTACAACTTCTGCGTCGTAAACCAAATAATCACAATTAGTTGCAACACTAAATGTATAAGAGAAACGTTATTTTAGATTTGTCAACAAATATCATCCAAACAACTCACTCGCCACATCTTCAATTTTGGCTACTAATCGAATGTTAATTCCGGTATTTTTCAATGCAATTTTATTGTATTTAGAAACAAAAATGGTCGAAAAACCTAATTTTTCCGCTTCCTGAATGCGTTGGTCCACGCGGTTTACAGGACGTATTTCGCCGGAAAGTCCCACTTCGCCGGCAAAGCAAAAACCTTTATTGACTGCTATGTCTTCATTCGAGGATAAAATAGCGGCAACTACAGCCAAATCTATCGCCGGATCATCTACTGAAATTCCTCCGGTTATGTTCAGGAAAACGTCTTTGGCGCCAAGCCTAAAACCGGCTCTTTTCTCTAAAACGGCTAGAATCATATTAAGTCTTTTGGCGTTATACCCCGTCGTGCTGCGTTGTGGCGTTCCATAAACGGCGGTGCTTACCAAGGCTTGAATTTCAATCATCAACGGGCGCATGCCTTCTAAAGTTGAAGCAATTGCTGTTCCCGATAATTCCTCGTCTTTATGCGAAATCAGTATTTCGGATGGATTCGAAACTTCGCGTAAACCATTGCCCAGCATTTCATAAATACCAATTTCAGCAGTGGATCCGAAACGGTTTTTTAACGAACGTAAAATGCGATATACGTGATTTCGGTCACCTTCAAACTGCAAAACTGTGTCCACCATGTGTTCTAGGATTTTTGGTCCGGCAATGTTACCGTCTTTGGTGATATGACCAATCAGAATCACGGGAATATTAGTTTCTTTGGCAAATTTGATTAGTTCGGCAGTGGTTTCCCGTATTTGAGAAATACTGCCGGGAGTGGATTCGATATAATCCGTATGCAAGGTTTGAATGGAATCGATAATCACGATTTCCGGTTGTATGGCTTCAATTTGCTTGAAGATGTTTTGGGTTTTGGTTTCGGTAAGAATATAGCAATTGTCACCGCTGGGCGTGATTCTTTCGGCACGCATTTTTATTTGTTTCTGGCTTTCCTCGCCTGAAACATATAAAGTTTTATACGGTAATTTTAAAGAGATTTGGAGCAACAGCGTGCTTTTTCCTATGCCGGGTTCACCACCTAAAAGGATCAAGGAGCCGGGAACGATTCCACCACCCAGAACGCGATTTAGTTCGCCATCTGTCGTGTCCATTCGGATTTCCTGAGCAGAATCAATTTCGTTTATTCGTAACGGTTTTGGTGCTTTACTGCTAGAAGTAGTTTCGCTTTTCCAAGCTGTTTTTTCTTGTTTCTGTATAATTTCTTCTGCTATTGTATTCCATTCTTTACAGGAATTGCATTGCCCTTGCCATTTGGCATATTGTGCGCCACAGTTTTGGCAAAAAAAAGTTGTTTTTACTTTTGACATTATTTTTTTGGTATTTGGCTTTTCATAGCATCCTGTTTTTCTAGTAGCAACCGTTTGGTTAAAGTACGGGTATTTCACGCTCACTAGGAGAAGCAATATACTACATTATAAAAAATTAGCCACTGTTGCTTTTCTTTTTCTTGTTTAAAAAATAGAGCATCAGTGGCTGGAAGTGACAAGGGCCTTTTGCGTATCATAAACGATACCATAAAGAGCCGTTTTAGAATGGAATGTTTTAGGTCAAAGAATTGTCTTTTTCATTGGGAAAAACAACCCAAGGCTTGAAGGTTTTGGCTTCTTCAAATTCCATTGTTGCGTATGAGATGATGATGATGATGTCGTCTTTTTGCACTTTTCTGGCCGCAGGTCCGTTGAGGGTTATGGTTCCTGAATTTCTTTCGCCTTTGATGGCGTAGGTTTCAAAACGTTCACCATTATTGATGTTAACAATAGAGACTTTCTCCCCCTCAATGATGTTAGAAGCATCCAGTAACGTTTCGTCAATGGTAATACTTCCGATATAATTCAGATCGGCTCCCGTTACTTTAACGCGGTGAATTTTTGATTTTAAAACTTGAATTTGCATGCTACAAAAGTAAATTAATTTAATGAAATGGTGTCAATCAAACGAATATTGTTGACTATTACAACAATAAAGGCACGGTATTTTTTATTTTTATGTTTTCGGGTACACGGAAGCAGGGTTGCTTCATCAGCAATAACGAAATATTCCAATACAAAAGTAGGATTGTTCCGGAATGATTTTTGAACCCATTCTGAAATTTCTGCGGTACTTTTTGTAAAAAATTGGGCTTTTACAGAAGTTAATATTTTGTAGATGATAGCTGCTTCGGCTCTTTCCAGAGCTGATAAACGCTCATTTCTGGAACTCATGGCCAGATTGTTAGGCTCTCTAAAAATGGGGCAGCCAATTATGGTTATGTTTAAATGGTTTTTAGCTACCATTTTTTTTACGATTTGCAATTGCTGAAAATCTTTTTCCCCAAAATAGGCTTTTGTAGGTTGAACAATCTCAAAAAGACGTTTTACAATTGTACCGACACCATTAAAATGTCCGGGTCTGAACTTGCCTTCCATTTGATTTTCAAGTCCATCAAAATCAAAATGTTCAGCAAGGGGTGTTCCATCATAAATATCGACCACCTCAGGGGCGTATAAAATGATATTTGGATTCAAAGCCGTAAGTTTTTTTACGTCTTCATCAAATGTTCTTGGGTATTTTGCCAGATCTTCGGAATTGTTGAATTGAGTAGGATTGACAAAAATACTCACTACCGTATTCTCATTTTCCAACAATGATTTTTGCATTAATGCCAGATGACCTTGGTGTAAAGCACCCATAGTTGGAACAAATCCAATGGTGGAGTGAAGTGCTTTTATAGGTTTCAAATAGTTCATTAAAGATGCTTTTCCGTAGAAAATAGGCATGACTGTATTATTAAAATTAAATGCAAACTTACTATTTTAGTTAATAACTGCATAAATTATTGTAATTTTGCACTGTTTTTATTGCCAATAAATTAAGTAAATTATAATATGAAAGATAAGAGGATATTATACGTATCATCTGAAGTGGTGCCTTATCTCGCTGAAAACGAGGTTTCTTTAATGTCTTATGACGTTCCAAAAATGATTAATGATCAAGGCGGACAGATAAGAATTTTTATGCCAAGGTATGGAAATATTAACGAGAGAAGACATCAGTTGCACGAAGTTATCAGACTTTCGGGCATGAATTTGGTAGTGAATGACTTGGATATGCCTTTGATTATTAAAGTGGCATCTATACCAAAGGAACGAATACAAGTGTATTTTATTGATAATGATGAATATTTCAAGCGCAAAGCGACTTTTGCAGATGAAGAAGGCGTGATGTATCCGGATAACGATGAGCGTGCTATTTTCTTTGCAAAAGGAGTGGTAGAAACCGTGAAAAAACTCAATTGGGTGCCAGATATTATTCATGTTCATGGCTGGATGGCGGCAATGTTGCCCATTTACATGAAACATTATTATAAAAATGAAGCATTGTTTTCAGAGACAAAAATCGTTACATCGGTTTACAGTCAGTCTTTTGAAGGAACTTTAGATGCTGGAATGATTAATAAAGTAAAATTTGATGGCATACCTAAAGAAGATATTGCTGATCTTGAAATCCCGGATTATGAAAATATTATTAAGGCCACGATAAAACATTCTGACGCTGTGATTATTGCCTCGGAAAACCTGTCTTCAAGTTTAACAAAATTTATAGAATCTTCAGGAAAACCTTTTTTATCTTTCGTCCCGAAAGATGCATTCGCGGAAGCTTATACTAATTTCTACAGAAACGAGGTTCTTTAAATTAAACTTTTTTATTAAATATGTACAATAATTCTTTCTTTAAGAAAATTCTGGTAGTGGCAAGTATTGCTTTTTTATATTCTTGTGATAAAGATTATAATGAAATTGGAGCGGGTTTAATAGGTGAAAATAATTTTAACCTGGAAAAAGAAACGTATGATGTAATAGCCTACAATCAAAAAACGGGGCCAATACAATCTAATAATCTTGCGGTAAGTCCTTTAGGGATTTTTAATAATCCTAATTTTGGCGAAGTAACAGCAAATTATGGTACACAATTGACATTGGTCACTCCTATATCTACTATAGGTGCAAATGCTTATATAGAAAGTGTAATCTTAACAATTCCATATTTTAGCACATTGACCTCCTCATCTACCACAACGGGAAATGTGTATCGCTTAGATTCAATTTATGGTGTTGAAAAAGCTAAAATGAAAATTAGCATCTATGAGTCGGGTTACTACATGAGAGATGCGGATCCGGTAGGTGGTTTTCAACAGGCTCAAAATTATTTTACAAACCAAAATACAGAATTTGATAATGTTAAAGTATCCAGTCGTTTAAATGACGCTGTGGATACAGCACAAAACGATGCTTTTTTCTTTGATCCTGCGGAGCATGTAGTTGCGGTTACGGATTCCTTAACTAATGCTGTTACCACAACAAGAACGGTTCCAGGAATGCAAATTAGTCTAAATAGAGGCTATTTTAAAACAAGGATAATAGATGCTGTTGCTTCGGGGAAATTAGCAACAAATGATGTTTTTAAAGACTATTTTAGAGGCCTGTACTTTAAAATGGAGAAAGCGGCAGGAAGTGCCGGTAATTTAGCAATGTTGGACTTTAAAGCAGGAAAAATTACGATAAAATACAATGAAGATTTGGCCTCAACTACTGGAGGGAGCCCAACACGAGTTAAAAAAACCATAGTGATGAACCTGACAGGAAACTGTGTTAGTTTGTTAGAAAACAATTTTGGAAGTAGCGGACTTGCCTATAATGCTTTGCCTAATACGGGAAATACTTCGGAAGGAGACGAGAAATTATACCTTAAAGGGGGCCAAGGATCCGTTGCAGTATTGAGTCTTTTTAACACTCCGGGTCAGTTAGAAGCCATTAGGAACAGTGGCTGGTTGATCAATGAAGCAAGTCTTGTTTTTCATATTGATGCGGAGGCTATGTCAGGTAGTTATGAACCAAAAAGGATCTATCTATATGATTTTAATAATAATCGGCCTATTGTGGATTATTATATGGACTTAACGTCTAATACTGCCAATCTCAAAAAAGCAAAAACAGTTTTTGATGGGAATATTAACGTAAATGCTACTTCCAAAAAAGGGTTGACATACAAGATTAGAATAACCAATCAAATACGAAATCTTATCAATGTTAAGGATTCAACTAATGTCAAATTAGGTGTTGTTGTTACCGAAGACATCAGTGTATTTCCTTCCCATAAATTGAGAACTCCTAATTCTTTTATCACCGGAGCGCCAAAAGCTTCTGTTATGAGTCCTTTGGGAACTATTTTATATGGCTCAAAATCTACCGTCCCAGTTGATAAACGATTGAAACTTGAAATTTTTTATACAAAACCAAATTAAGTCAAATTTATGTGTGGAATCGTTGGATATATCGGTTATAGAGAAGCTTATCCTATTGTAATAAAGGGATTAAAAAGGCTTGAGTACAGAGGGTATGATAGTGCCGGTGTCATGCTATATGATGGCGAAAACTTGAAACTGTGTAAGACAAAAGGAAAGGTTTCTGATCTGGAGGAGAGCGCTTCTTCTAGCATTACTACCAACGGAACAATTGGAATAGGACACACACGTTGGGCTACTCATGGAGTTCCTAATGATGTAAATTCGCATCCGCATCTTTCTAATTCTGGAGATCTAGCTATAATCCATAACGGAATTATTGAAAACTATTCGCCCTTAAAGGCAGAGTTGATAAAAAGAGGGTATGTATTTCATTCAGATACGGATACCGAGGTGTTAGTGAATCTAATTGAAGAAGTACAAAAAAAAGACAATCTAAAATTAGGCAAAGCAGTTCAGGTCGCTTTAAACCAAGTGGTGGGCGCTTATGCAATTGCTGTTTTTGATAAAAAAAATCCAAATGAAATTGTGGCTGCCCGTCTGGGAAGTCCATTGGCTATAGGTGTTGGAGAAGGAGAGTTTTTCATTGCCTCTGATGCTTCCCCATTCATAGAATATACATCGAATGCTATTTATTTAGAAGACGGTGAAATGGCGAATATCAGGTTGCACAAACCGATGAAAATCCGAAAAATTAAAGATGATTCTTTAGTAAATCCGAATATTCAGGAACTTCAAATGAATTTGGAGCAAATTGAAAAAGGAGGATATGATCATTTCATGCTGAAAGAAATTTATGAGCAGCCAAGTGTTATCAAAGATACTTATCGTGGAAGGCTTCATGCTAATCAGGGATTGATTCAAATGTCTGGTGTGGAAGATAATTTAGAAAAATTTTTAAACGCCGATAGAATTATAATCGTTGCTTGCGGTACTTCTTGGCATGCCGGTTTAGTTGCGGAATATATATTTGAAGAATTTGCCCGTATCCCAGTTGAAGTTGAATATGCATCAGAATTCCGTTATAGAAATCCTATAATTAACAGTAAAGATGTTGTGATCGCCATCTCTCAATCTGGAGAAACAGCAGATACAATGGCAGCAATTAAGTTAGCCAAAGAAAACGGGGCATTTGTTTTTGGAGTATGCAATGTGGTAGGTTCTTCTATTTCTAGAGAAACACATGCTGGAGCCTATACACATGCCGGACCTGAGATAGGTGTTGCTTCGACCAAGGCTTTTACCACTCAAATTACGGTTTTGACTATGATTGCGTTGCGTTTGGCTAAAGCCAAAGGGACATTGTCAAATTCTGTTTTTCATGCTTATTTACAGGAATTAGAAATTATACCTGAAAAAGTAAAAGAAGCTTTAGAGACAAACGAGAGAGCAAAAGAAATTGCGGCGATGTTTAAAGATGCTCCAAATTGTCTTTATCTGGGGAGAGGCTATAACTTTCCTGTAGCGCTTGAAGGAGCCTTAAAGCTAAAAGAGATTTCCTATATTCATGCTGAAGGTTATCCTGCTGCTGAAATGAAACATGGACCAATTGCACTGATAGATGAACACATGCCAGTAGTCGTTATTGCGCCTAAACAAGGCCATTACGATAAAATTGTAAGTAATATACAAGAAATAAAATCCAGAAGTGGTAAAATTATAGCAGTGGTGACTAAAGGCGATACTCAAGTTAGGGAGTTAGCAGATTATGTTATCGAAATACCAGAAACTTCAGATGCTTTATCGCCGCTGATAACTACAATTCCGTTACAGCTCTTGTCGTACCATATTGCTGTTATGCGGGAATGCAATGTAGATCAACCTCGTAATTTAGCAAAGTCGGTTACTGTAGAATAAAATAAAATATAATAGGGATATTACTGATATCCTTTTTAGTAGTGCCAGCCTCGAAAGAAAAACTTTCGAGGCTTTTTTTATTAGTACTTCTTTTGTCTTTAATTTTTTTCCGAAATACAAACGAATCATAAATGTTTGCTCTTTTGACACTTTTATCATATATCCAAAAATCAATAATAATTTTGTGATAAATGTATTTTTTATATGCATGCATAGTGAAATTTTGATTTTTTAATCTAAATTTTAACATTTTGAAATAAAATATAAAATGTAGAATAACTGCAAATGAGGCAAAATTACTGATAAATATGAAATTTTACAGGTGATTTTTTATTAATATCAAAAATATTTGTACTTTGGCTTCCTAAACCAACAAAATAGAACCCAATGAGAGTGTATTTACTTTTTTTGTCATTGTTTTTTTGCAGTCTAACCTTTGCTCAAAACTCAATTTCAGGTACTGTTACTGATAGTAACAACCAACCAATTCCTGGAGCCAACATCAAGATAGTTGGAGATGCTTCTGGTACAATTACGGATCTAGACGGTTCTTTTGTATTGCAATCCTCTAAAAAACCACCTTATTCAATTGAGGTGACCAGTGTGGGGTTTGTTTCTCAACAAATTAGTGTTGTTTCTAGTAGTCAAAAACTACTCATAAAGCTTTTAGATGAAGAGAACAAGCTAGATGAGATCGTTGTTTCTGCTTCAAGAACACCAGAACGAGTGATCGAGTCTCCGGTTACTATTGAAAGAATGGGAATTCAGCAGATAAAAAACACCACGGCGCCAACCTTTTATGATGGTTTAGAAAACCTGAAAGAGGTGCATTTTAATACCAGTAGTATTTCCTTTAAATCGATTAATACAAGGGGGTTTTCAACTGTCGCCAATACGCGTTTCATGCAACTGGTAGACGGAATGGATAATTCATCTCCGGCCTTAAACTTTGTTTTGGGGAATTTAATAGGACTTTCTGATATTGATGTTGCTAATGTAGAATTGCTGCCGGGAGCTTCCTCTGCATTGTATGGTGCAAATGCTTTCAATGGTATTTTATTTATGAACAGTAAAAATCCGTTCACAAATCAAGGAATCAGTACCTACGTAAAATATGGACAAACAACCCAGAAAGTAGCAGGAACTAATGATTATTTTGATTTTGGACTTAGAGCTGCCAAAGCGTTCAGCAAGCATTTTGCCGCCAAAGGGAATTTTAATTTTATGAGAGCTACAGAATGGATTGCTGCTGATCAAAGAAGCGTTACTGGCGGATCAATAGGTCATGCTAATAATCAAAATTATGACGGATTAAATTTATACGGTGATGAGGTAACCACTTTTATCACTAATGTTGGTCAGGTAAGCAGAACGGGATACCGGGAACAAGACCTGAATGACAATAAAGTAAGAAGTGTAAAGGCAGATTTTTCTTTACATTTTAAACCATGGGAAGGGGAAACCGAAATTATATTACAGCACAAAATAGGTTTGGGGAGCACTATTTATCAAGGAGCGAATAGATATGCACTCAATGATTTCTTTATGCAACAAACTAAAATAGAAGTAAAAGGAAAAAATTTCTTTGTAAGAGGGTACATAACGGATGAAGATGCAGGGAATTCCTATGACATGCGTTTTGCTGCTTGGAATGTTAATAGAGCGGCAAAATCAGATACAGAATGGTTTACGAACTATGCTACAGCATATCAACTTTCAGGTGCAGTTTTGGGAACTAATGCACAGTTATCTGCTGCGAATGCAAGGAACTATGCCGATTACAATATTAAACCGGCTGGACTTCCTTTTTTGCCAACTCCAACAGGGAGTGCGCGATTTGAACCGGGTTCGGTACAATTCAATCGTGCTTTGGCGACTGCAATAGCGGAACCGGATCTAACCAAAGGAGCTAAATTTATTGATCAATCAAAAATTTACCATTCAGATGTAAATTATAATTTTAAAGATCTAATAAAATTTGCAGAGATCCAATTAGGAGGGTCATTCAGACAATATGAAATGAATTCTCAGGGAACAATTTTCACTGATTTTGATGGTCCTTTACGTTATAATGAGTATGGTGCTTATACGCAATTAACTAAAAAATTCTTAGATGACCGATTGAAATTTACTGGGTCTGCACGGTACGATAAAAGTCAAAATTTTAATGGAAATATATCCCCTCGTGTCTCTTTAGTGTATTCTGCGGGAGAGTCAAAAAGACATAATTTCAGGGTTTCTTATCAAACTGGTTTTAGAAATCCAACAACTCAAGACCAGTATATTGGTCTTGACTTAGGGCCATTTGCTTTAATTGGTTCAGCTCCTGAAAACTTAGATCGTTTTACAGAGGTTAGAGGAGTTAGTGCGGCGGGACAAGCAATGGGCGTTCCTGCTACGTTAACATTAACAGGACAAAATGCGTATAACAATTCGTTTACGCTAGCTTCAGTTCGGGCTTTTAGTGCGGCAATAGCGGCTAATCCAGCTAATGTTCCGGCTGCAGCAGCTTTGTTGCAAGTGGCTAATATAGGGCTGGTAAAGCCAGAAGAAGTTCAGGCACTTGAGCTAGGATATCGTACGGTTGTAAATAATGACTTATCAATTGATATTAATGGATATTACAATGTGTATAATGATTTCATGAATGTTTCAAGAGTAATTAGTCCTTATTATGGGGACGTTAACACGACATTTGATTTTGGAAATCCAGCAACTTTAGCGACGCTTTCTGCATTAAGTAATGGAGATAGAAGAGTGTACCAAGTGTATACGAATACTACTGCAAAAATCACGTCTCAAGGTTTTGGTGTAGGCTTGTCTAAGAAAGTGTATAAAGATTTTGAGGTTGGTGTAAATTATAATTTTGCTGAATTTAGTTTTGATCAAGCAGAAGATCCAGGTTTTGTAGCTGGTTTCAATACGCCAAAACATAGGGTTAAAGCGTCTGTAGGAAATGATAAATTATTCAAAAATTTTGGTTTTAATATCAATGCGAGATACAATACGGAATATTTATGGCAGTCCTCTTTTGCTGATGGAATTGTTCCTGAAAACACGGTCTTAGATGCTCAGATTAATTATGGTTTTCCGGCCTTAAAATCAGTGCTTAAAGTGGGAGCTACTAATATTGGAGGAAGGGATTATATTCAGGTAATTGGAGCGGGTGCCATCGGACAGCAATGGTTTGCTTCTTGGACAATTAATCCGTAGTTCAGAAAAGTCAATAATTTTAAAAAATATATTATGATAAAAAATTTCAAATGGCTGTTGTTGATTTCGCTAACCTTCGCAGCATGTAATAACGAGGATGACAATGCTGGGCCAGTTGAGGTTCCTATAACTTCCGGAACAGCAAGTTTTTCAAAATACGTTGCTTTAGGAGATTCATTTGCCGCAGGATATAGTGATGGCGCTCTTTTCAAAAAAGGACAAGAAAATTCGTATGTAAACATCCTGTCGCAACAGTTCGCTTTAGCAGGTGGTGGTGAATTTAAAACGCCATACACCAATGATAATATTGGTGGCTTATTGTTGGGAGGGAATGTAATTGCAACAAATAGGTTGTATTTTAATGGTTCAGGACCTGTTCAGGTAAGCGGTACTCCTACCACAGTAGTTACAAATAAAGTAGCTGGGCCTATTAACAACCTAGGAATTCCAGGGGCTAAAAGTTTTCATTTAGTAGCCCCGGGCTATGGAAACGTAGCCGGAGTGGCTTCTGGTGCGGCTAACCCGTATTTTGCTCGTTTTGCTTCAGCTTCAGGAACGACTGTTTTAGCAGATGCCCTGACTCAAGCACCAACGTTCTTCTCCTTGTGGATTGGCGGGAATGATGTCTTGACGTACGCTACCTCTGGAGGTATAGGAGTGGACAGAACCGGAAATTTTAACCCTGCTACTTATGGTTCTAATGATATTACAGATCCAACTGTTTTTGCAAATGTGTATACCGGGCTGGTGAATGCCTTGACGGCTAATGGTGCAAAAGGGGTGGTTGCGAATCTTCCTTATGTAACTACACTTCCTTATTTTACAACAGTTCCTTATAATCCAGTTCCATTGACTGCCGCTGTGGCTGCACAATTAAATGGAGGTTATGCTGCTTATAATGGAGGTTTGCAGGCAATGGTCACTAATGGGTTACTTACAGCAGCTGAAGCAACAAGAAGAACTGTTAAGTTTGCTGCAGGAGCGAATGCCGTGGTGATTGTAGATAGCTATTTGACAAATTTGAGTGCTTTTGGAGTTCCTTCGTTCAGACAAGCAACTAAAGAAGATCTTTTAGTGCTTACGTCGAGAACTTTTATTGGAACACTAGTAGGAGGGAATGCTGCAGCTGTAAACGGCGTTTCGGTGCCTCTTGCTGACAACTGGGTTTTATCTAAAGCGGAGGTGGCGGAAGTCAAAGTTGCTACAGATGCTTATAATGTTACCATCAAAGCAGTTGCTGATGCTAAAGGATTAGCTTTTGTAGATGCTAAAGCCACTATGGCACAACTGTCTTCAAGCGGAATTCGTTTTGGGAATTTTCATATTACGGCGGCTTATGTTACTGGTGGTGCTTTTTCACTCGATGGAGTGCATCCCAGCGCAAGGGGATATGCATTAATAGCAAACCTTTTTGCAAATTCTATAAATGCTAAATATACAGCTACGCTAAGACCTGTTGATTTAGGGCTCTACCCTATTCAATATCCGGCTTCTATTCAATAATTAGAATTTGATTTTCTATAATAACAACCACCCGTTTGATGACGTGGTGGTTGTTTATTTTAGTGACAACTCGGTCTTTTGTTAGTTTCTAAGTCGTTTCTAAATAATCTATTAAAAAAATATCTTTTTTTATAAAAAAATATCTTGATTTTATATTTTAAAAATTATCTTTGCACACTGAAAAAAGGGTGTAATCGATATGTTTCGATTGGTTCTGTTTCATAAACCTAAATAGCTATTTAATAAATACATAAGTGATGTCAAAAGTAATAGGAAAAGTTGCCCAAATCATTGGCCCAGTAGTTGACGTTGTTTTCAACGGTAAGGATGTTGAACTTCCAAAAATTTATGATTCATTAGAAATCACAAAAAAAGATGGTACACTATTAGTACTTGAAGTACAATCTCACATTGGTGAAAACACAGTACGTACCATTTCGATGGACTCAACAGATGGTTTGAGTAGAGGTTATGAAGTAGTTGGAACAGGAAGCCCTATCCAAATGCCAATTGGTGCTGATGTTTACGGTCGTTTATTCAACGTGATTGGAGATGCCATTGATGGTTTAGGAAACTTGCCAAAAACAGGAGAAAACGGGATGTCTATTCACAGACAAGCACCGAAATTCGAAGATTTGTCAACTTCATCTGAAGTTTTATTCACAGGTATTAAAGTAATCGATTTAATTGAGCCTTACTCAAAAGGGGGTAAAATTGGATTGTTTGGTGGTGCTGGAGTTGGTAAAACAGTATTGATTCAGGAGTTAATTAACAATATCGCAAAAGGTCACGGTGGACTTTCTGTATTTGCAGGAGTAGGGGAAAGAACACGTGAAGGGAATGACTTACTTCGTGAGATGCTAGAGTCAGGAATTATAAAATACGGAGATGAATTCATGCACTCTATGGAAAATGGAGGATGGGATTTGTCTAAAGTGGATATGCCAGGAATGAGAGAGTCTAAAGCTACTTTCGTTTTCGGACAAATGAATGAGCCTCCAGGAGCTCGTGCTCGTGTAGCACTTTCTGGATTGTCTATTGCGGAATATTTCCGTGATGGTGCAGGAACTGATCAAGGGAAAGATGTATTGTTCTTCGTGGATAATATCTTCCGTTTTACACAAGCAGGTTCTGAGGTTTCGGCACTTTTAGGCCGTATGCCATCTGCAGTGGGTTACCAACCAACATTGGCTACTGAAATGGGTGCGATGCAAGAGCGTATTACATCTACAAATAAAGGTTCTATTACATCAGTGCAAGCGGTTTACGTTCCTGCAGATGATTTAACGGATCCGGCTCCGGCTACAACTTTTGCTCACCTTGATGCAACAACAGTATTATCTCGTAAAATTGCTGAGCTAGGTATTTATCCAGCGGTTGATCCATTGGATTCAACTTCAAGAATCCTTACGCCTCAAATTTTAGGTGATGAGCATTATGACTGTGCACAAAGAGTAAAAGAAATTTTACAAAAATACAAACAATTACAAGATATCATTGCGATCCTTGGTATGGAAGAATTATCGGAAGAAGATAAATTAGCCGTTTCAAGAGCACGTCGTGTACAACGTTTCTTATCTCAACCTTTCCACGTTGCTGAGCAATTTACAGGATTAAAAGGAGTGTTAGTGGATATTAAAGATACTATCAAAGGATTTAACATGATTATCGACGGTGAATTAGATCACTTGCCAGAATCCGCTTTCAACCTTAAAGGTACTATTGAAGAAGCTATCGAAGCTGGAGAAAAAATGTTAGCGGAAGCATAAATTAATGTTCAGTGTTCAGGCTCAGTATTCAGTACTGTGACTGTAAACTGAGACTGTAAACTAAAAAGTATGTTATTAGAAATAGTTTCACCAGAAGCAAAATTATTTTCAGCAGAAGTAACTTCGGTTACATTGCCCGGAGTTGATGGAAGCTTTCAAATTTTGAATAACCACGCACCGATCGTTTCTATTTTAGGAAAAGGTGTCGTGAAAATTACAGCTTCTACTTTTGCTTTTGCAAAAGAGGTAGTAAGTAAATTCACGAAGTTAGATGATCAAAATTATACGCTAACGATCACTTCAGGAACAATTGAAATGAAAGATAATAAAGTTATTATTTTAGTTGACTAAAATAATTTTGAGTTATAAATCAAAGCTTCACAATTTGTGGGGCTTTTTTTTTGGAGCTATGTCCAGCTGTCCACTATATCTTTTACAAAGCTTCCAGCCTTCAAAAGGCTGGAAGCTTTGTAAAAGGATGCCGTTTCCATCTGGGCTAAAAAGTCGAGAATAAGAGATTATTTATCCTTTGCAAACTCCATAATATCTCCGGGTTGACATTCCAGAATCTCACAAATCAGTTCTAGAGTCGAAAACCGAATCGCTTTTGCTTTTCCGGTTTTCAAGATAGACAGATTGGCTGTTGTGATTCCCATCCGTTCCGCCAGTTCATTGGAGCGCATTTTTCGTTTAGCGAGCATTACGTCTAAGTTGATGATTATAGACATGATTATATTGTTAAATTATTTTCAGTTTCTATGATATTTCCTTTTTTAATAACATCAGAAAAAGCTAATAACCCAATGCCAATTGCAAGTAGTAACAAATACATAATAATATCAGAAAGTATTTGGTTCTTTGGCTTCTGACTCATGCCCAACAGTCTAATTATAATCCCAGAAACGCTTAACAGCAATAAAAGACAGCCACTTCTGTTAAATCTTTCGGAGCTTTTAAAATTAAAAAAGCCTAACTGGTTTCCAACATCTGTTAGGCGGTAGTTGATAAAATGAGATATTAAAACAAATCATTAAAACAAATCACCAACTTGATTGTTTTTAGTTATTCGGCACCATCAATAAGAGCTCTTGCAACTGCAAAGCCACCCACTTTTTCGCCTAATTCAAGTCCTTTTTCACAATCGCTTCTATAATGAATGCATCCAAACATTCTGGAATCCGAAGCTTCTTTTGCCATAGCTACAAAACCTTGTGCTTTTGCAGGGATGAGATGTGATAAAACAACATAGGCCGCACCGCTGAAGGTAGAATGGCCGGATACATAAGCAGGGAAATTTGGAATCCCGGTTAATGTTTTTATAGACGGATCTATTTGGGAAGGTCGGGGGTTAAAGTACGTGTATTTTGCGTCCCAGCAGCAGATCGCCGCATCCATCATAGCAATATTTAGCAACGCTAGATTTCGTGCCCAGCGCACCTCACTATAATTGAGTGCTACAAATGACTCTGATGCAATTGCATTCCAGTGTCCGGGTGGCGTATAAGTTCCTACTCCATCAGCCCAAAAAGCAACAATTTCCATGTTTTTTCTAGTGGCATTTTTTCCATAGCTTTTTACTTCAGCTAATTCTTTTGCAAATTGTTCTGATTTTGTAGATGGTGGTGGAATCGGGCGGCTGGCCACAACCATTTCAGGAGTCATAAGAAATGATTTTACTTTTCCAAATAATGGTAGCATTGGAGGTCTTGCTGGTATATCTAATGATTTCCATGGAGTTTCTCCGGTTGCTGCCGTTTGAGTTTCCAGTTGTGTCCAAAGCGCTTGATTGCCAATAGCAGCTGCTGTTCCGTCAGCAGTAGCTCTGGCGATAAATTTGGCTGCTATTTTTCTGCCTAGAATAATTCCGGCATCCACATCACTGCGAACATTGGCACCACTAATAATGCGATATAATTTTTGTTCCGCTGCCTTTTCTTGTATGTAAGCGATTTCTGTTGGGAATAATAATTTTAATAACTCAACCGTTACTCCTGCTAAAACAGCATCTTCAGAGGGATAGGAAGGCAAGTTGCTTTTTGGGATTAAAACCGGTAATGTAGCATCAACCGTAAAAGGTGCAGCTCTATTGTACAGTTTTTTATAATGCCAAGTTGCTATCATCGCATCGCATTGCGCCGCACTCACATAGGCATACGCTCTGGCTGCATAAGGCGGATTTGAGAATGGAAACTGCGGATTCGCAAACGGATTTGCTCCAGATGGTGCAGGGTAGGTTCCGTCTTCATTTTGATACGGCGGTCGATTGTGTCTTGCCACTAATGTTCGCATGATTTCATTCCAACGCAAAACTCCTCCGGCACTCCAGTATTTTATGATGTTTCTTTGGTCTTCCGTGATGTTTGACTGATAGCTTTTTATCTCATTTATTTCTCTTGTAAAAGCCGCTGCAGTAGTTGCTATTGGTGCATCCAAAGAGAACTCATCCGGAGTAGTCAGTAAGAATGTTTTCCAGGTCCCTGCTAATTCGTCTGTATTGATAGGATTTAATTGAGGGAATTGCTCGTTGCGTTCTGTTAGCTCATCACTGCAAGATTGGTTCACTGCAAGAAACAGAACCAAAAGACTGTAATAGGCTATTTTTTGTGTTTTATTTTTCATTTTCTTGTGCTGTTTTTTTTAAATTAAGGATGTAGAATAAACCACCGTAGAAGGTGTTTGATTGCCCAATATTTCTACCTTCCGTAACAAAATTGCCCCCCCCAATAAGAGATAATGCCGGAATTTTCTGGAGTGTGTATTTAGTATTCACGCCAATTTTTAAGGCATTCATAGTATTGCTCGGGAAAGGCATGTTGTTTGTAGTGATGTCAAATCCTCCGGATTGTGATACCCAATTGTCCAGAATCGCTTCGGCTATTAATCTAGTGGAACGATAGCCAATTCTCAAGTTAACCGAAATAGCGTCTGGCATGTCTACTTCATTGGTGTAATGCATTTCGGTTGTGTAATAGGAATTTCTATCAATAATTATATTGGCCCTTTTTACATACGCTCCCGAAATAGTGGTAAAAAAATGACCTCTTTGATAATCACCCATGATGCGTAAAGATGCTGTCTTGCTTTTTAGGCCAAGACTCAAGGGTAAATAATCAGCTGAATAATCAGAAACTGGAGCCGAAAGACCTCCCAAAGCATATAACGAGTAGGTAGCTTTACCAATTGTTTTTTCAAATGGCATGTATTTTACTGTTAGTGAAATATCTTGTAATCCTTTTTGGCCTTCCATTGTTCCAGCACTTGTATGTGTATCCACGTAAGGAAGACTGAAAATAATATTCAATTTATCAGAAACACCATAGTTTCCCATTAGAGCAATTGATTTTGTTGAAACAGTACCCAGATTAAGATTTTCTCTTTTGAAAGTTCCTTCCCAATACTCGTTCCAGCTGCTGTACTGGTAAACGGCTCCAAAACAAAAATTATTTTTACTCATCATAATTCCGTCAATCTCGGTTTGAGCATTTATAAATAGAGGAACCAATAGCAGGCAGTTCAGATAAATTTTTTTCATTAAAAAATGGTTTTTGGTTAATGGTTTTAGCCTTTTTTAGAATGGATAATGGTATAAAATAGTACAACAACAACAACTTTTTACCTAAGAAGGTCTGAGTTAAAAATAGTGATTGTTTGTCAAGTAATATCGCTGTAAAACAAGATTTGTTTTTGGCTTCAGCCAAAAAATCTCTTTGAATTTACAAGGCTAAATGCATTGATTAAGGGCGTTTTTCAAACACAGAACTGTTCTGTAAATCCATTTTAGTCATGGTCCTAAAGGCTAGTTGTACAAAGTATACCAGAATAGCAATGCAAAATGGCCTATCAAATTATTCACAAAAGTGAATTCAGAAAACACAAAAACCTGTTTTGTATTTATAAAGGGCATAATTTCTATCGAAAGGGTGTAATAAATGTACAGATGTAGCTAAAACAATCATTAGTTATCTTGACTTTTAAAGGCGGGATAAAAGCGAATGATTCCACTAAAATGAAAGAAGATTTAAACGAAATCAGGTGGTGAATACGAAATGGAAGTGTACCCGGGATCTAACGCCTGGTTTGGCGTAATGATAGGTTCAGCAGAAAGCATCGCTGTTTTTGGATAAAAAGCTACGCAAACAGTATTATTTGAAATATAATCTTGAAGAAAAGACTTCATGAGTTTTTTAACCGGAGACTCTTTAGAGGAAGATCCATTAAATAATTGATTGTCAACAATATCTTTTAAATCCTGGCTTATTGCATCTTGATGTGCATTGCGCAGGTAATACAAACTTAGTATGTTATTTTGAATTCTTTTCTTGAAAATATGATACCTTTTATTGTTGATAACCACATCTTCATTGACGTATTCAAAATCAGTGTCTTCAATAAAAGAATATAAAGTTGCATTCAATTGGATTACTTCAAACTCAGGATCCTGTCTTTTTTCCATAGTAGATACCCACGCTTGCTCTTCTTGATAAGCAAACATTAGATAGTATCCCATCACGTTGTAAAACAACGTTACTATTAAAAAAAGTGATGCAATTCGTTTCATATTTGCCGAAAGTAGAAAACTATTTCATAGGTTATTATCTTCAATATTAATTTTAAGGTTTTTTTAACATAATTTAATAAAATTATAAAACGAAACCGTTTTCGGAAAAATTTGTAGATTTTTTTTTAATAGTTGTTTTTTAATTGTTAATTTTTATAGAATTATATTTTTTTGAATAATGAAACAAGATTCTGTATTAGAATTTCTATTTCAAAATTCATTAATTGGAAGAAATTAGTAAACAAAAATGGCGCAAAATCCATAAACCAAAAAAGATGCTTATTTTTGTGGACTATGAAACATTTCCCAGAAAATCTATCCGCTAAACTTGAAATTCGAAAGCAAAATAATGCGTTGCGAAAATTGCCTTTATCAAGTAAAAGAATTGATTTTTCTTCCAATGATTACTTGGGCTTTTCACAATCAGAAATTATATTTAATCATACGCACGAGTATTTAATTACTAATAATGTCATTCAAAACGGGGCGACGGGTTCCCGATTGTTATCCGGGAACCATAAGCTGTATCAAGAAACAGAAAACTGTATTGCCAGTTTCCACCAATCAGAAACAGCCTTGATTTTTAATTCGGGTTACAATGCCAATATTGGTTTTTTTAGTGCCGTTCCACAAAAAGGCGATTTGATTTTATACGATGAATTGTGTCATGCTTCTATTCGGGACGGAATCCAACTGTCGAATGCCAAAGCCTATAAATTCAATCATAATGATTTTGAGGATTTAGAAAAATTGATTTTACGGAATCCAAACACTATTATTTATATCGTTACTGAATCTGTTTTTTCTATGGATGGTGATTGTCCCAATTTGGAAGAATTGGTTTTGGTTTCAACTAAATACAATTGTTATCTTGTTGTGGATGAGGCGCATGCTTTGGGCGTTTTTGGTGAAACAGGCGAGGGATTGGTTCAAATGCAGGGTCTACAAGAACATGTCTTTGCTCAAATTATGACTTTCGGGAAAGGATTGGGATGCCATGGAGCCGCGATTTTAGGCTCGGTTGAATTGAGGGATTATTTAGTAAATTTCTCCCGCAGTTTTATTTATACCACAGGGCTTTCGCCACATTCTGTTGCTGCGATTTTGGTTGCGTACCAGCATTTAGAAAAAGATTCGGCTTCAATTTTAAAATTAAGAGAAAACATTGTATTTTTCAATCAGCAGAAAAATCTATTGAGTTTAAAACCACTTTTCGTCCGAAGCAAATCGGCAATACAATCGGCCATTATTCCCGGAAATGAAAAAGTAAAAACCATCGCCAGTCAACTGCAGGAAAAAGGATTTGATGTGAAAGCTATACTTTCGCCAACGGTTCCCGAAGGGCAGGAACGCCTGCGTTTTTGCATTCATAGTTACAATTCGACGCAAGAAATTACGGAAGTGTTACATTTGTTGTGCACTTTTCTTTTTTAGCCAGCGGATGCTTCGGATTTCAAGGATTAAAACAGATTAGTGCATTAACGTACTTCTTGCTGTAATTATGGGTTTACTTTTGATTGCAGATTAATCCTGAATTCAAATAATCAAAAAATCATAAAGAATACGTGTGAATTGTAGTACAAACTATCGATACTTTATTAGGAAAGAAGCGATTAGTATTTAAACCTAATATGGTTTGTAAATTAATTTTTTGTTGTACGAATTTTGAGTGCTCAAATTGATCCCTATTTAACGCAGCGCCTATATTTTCTTTCTCATTCTCGCCACAGGAATATCGAGTTGTTCTCTGTATTTAGCAATGGTTCTTCTCGCAATTGGATATCCTTTTTCTTTTAGGATTTCGGCTAGTTGATCATCTGGAAGCGGTTTTTTCTTGTCTTCTTCCTCAATTGTATTTTGAAGGATTTTCTTAATTTCCAATGTCGAAACATCCTCGCCTTGATCGTTTTTCATGGATTCCGAGAAGAATTCCTTGATCAGTTTCGTGCCATAAGGCGTTTCTACATATTTGCTGTTTGCTACACGTGAAATCGTCGAAATGTCAAGACCTACCATGTCGGCAATATCTTTTAAGATCATTGGTTTTAACTTGGTTTCATCGCCATCCAGAAAAAACTCTTCCTGATAATGCGTAATCGCATTCATGGTTACAAAAAGGGTTTCCTGACGTTGGCGTATCGCATCGATAAACCATTTAGCTGAATCCAACTTTTGCTTTATAAACTGCACTGCATCTTTTTGCTGTGCCGATTTGTCTCTGGAATCCTTATACGTTTGCATCATTTCCTGATACTCTTTAGAAACGTGCAGAGAAGGAGCATTTCGACCGTTTAAAGTCAGTTCCAGTTCACCGTCTACAATTCTAATGGCAAAATCAGGAACTACGTTTTCTGTTATTTTATTGTTTCCGGTAAAGGATCCTCCTGGTTTTGGGTTCAGTTTTTCTATTTCGTGAATTGCTTTTTTAAGCTGCTCATTTGAAACATTGTATTTTTGTAACAGCTTGTCATAATGTTTTTTAGTGAAAGCATCAAACTGATTTTCGATAATGTCAGTGGCCAGTTCTACGGATTCTGTCGGTGTTTTATGTTTCAATTGTAACAACAAACATTCCTGTAAATCTTGTGCGCCTACACCAGATGGTTCCAGTTCATGAATTACCTGCAGCATTTTTTCGACCATTTTCTCATCGGTATAAATGCCTTGCGTGAATGCCATGTCGTCTACCATATCAGCAACACTGCGACGAATATATCCCATGTCATCAATACTTCCTACAAGGAATTCGGCAATATCACGCTCTTCATCATTCAGGATGAAGGTATTCAACTGATTGATTAAATCCTGATGAAAACTCACTGGCGCGGCAAAAGGCGTTTCGCGATCATCGTCATCATCACTATAATTGTTAGCCTGCGTTTTATAATCCGGAGTTTCGTCATTGCTTAAATATTCGTCAATGTTGATGTCTTCGGCGTCAATTCGCTCTGATTCCGCATCATCATAATCGTCATAATCTTCGTTTTCGAATTCATCCTTTTCATACTCATCTTCTTCTTTTCCAGTTTCCAAAGCTGGATTCTCGTTCATTTCTTCCAGTAAACGCTGTTCGAAAGCTTGCGTAGGCAATTGAATTAACTTCATCAACTGAATTTGTTGAGGAGATAATTTCTGTGATAATTTTAAATTTAAGAATTGCTTCAGCATTTTTATTGTTTAATCGGTTAACCGTTTATTTGTTTAATCGATTAACCGAATAACCGACTAACCGAATAAACTTTTTTAAAACTCCGCATTCATTGGCGTTCTTGGAAAAGGAATTACGTCACGAATGTTTGTCATTCCTGTTACAAACAATACCAATCTTTCGAATCCAAGTCCAAAACCAGAGTGAACCGCTGAACCAAATCTTCGGGTATCAAGATACCACCATAATTCTTCTTCATCAATTCCTAAGGCTTTCATTTTTTCAACTAAAACATCAAAACGCTCTTCTCTTTGAGAACCGCCCACGATTTCTCCAATCCCTGGGAAAAGGATATCCATCGCACGAACCGTTTTTCCGTCTTCGTTCAAACGCATGTAAAATGCTTTGATATTTGCCGGGTAATCAAACAAGATTACCGGACATTTAAAGTGTTTTTCCACCAAATAACGCTCGTGTTCTGATTGTAAATCAGCTCCCCATTCGTTGATGATATAGTTAAATTTTTTCTTTTTATTAGGCGTACAATCCCTTAAAATATCAATGGCTTCGGTGTACGAAACACGTTTGAAATTGTTTTCCAAAACAAAGTTTAGTTTGTCCAGCAAAGCCATTTCGCTTCTTTCCGCAACTGGTTTTGATTTCTCTTCATCCAATAATCTTCCTTCCAGGAATTTCAAATCCTCAGGACATTTTTCCAAAGTGTATTTGATTACATGCTGAATAAAATCTTCGGCCAAATCCATATTGTCGTTCAAATCATTGAACGCCACCTCTGGCTCAATCATCCAAAATTCTGCAAGGTGACGCGAAGTATTCGAGTTTTCGGCTCTAAATGTTGGTCCAAAAGTATAAATCTGTCCCAAAGCCATGGCAAAAGTTTCTCCTTCCAGTTGTCCCGAAACCGTTAGGTTCGTTTCTTTCCCGAAGAAATCTTCTTTGTAATTCACTTTTCCATCTTCGGTTCTTGGCGTTCCGTCAAATGGCAAGGCGGTAACTTTAAACATTTCACCGGCACCTTCGGCATCTGATCCGGTGATGATTGGTGTATTCACATACACAAAACCTTTCTCTTGAAAATAACTGTGAACTGCATACGACAATACCGAACGTACACGCATTATAGCTCCAAACATATTAGTACGCACTCTTAAATGCGCATTTTCCCGCAAGAAATCCAAGCTCGGTTTGTTCTTAGGTTGTATTGGGAATTTCTCCGCATCTGAATCTCCAAGGATTTCCAGTTTAGCTACCTGAATTTCAAATTTTTGTCCTGCACCTTTGCTTTCTACCAAAGTTCCGGTTACAGATATTGCTGCTCCAGTGGTAATTCTTTTCAAGGTTTCATCTGGAGTGTTTTCAAAATCGACAACACATTGTATATTATTGATAGTCGAACCATCGTTCAACGCGATAAATTGATTGTTTCTAAAAGTTCTCACCCATCCTTTTGCATTCACTTCATGAAGCGTCGTGGTACTGTTTAGTAAGTCTTTAACTTTTGTATGTCTCATTTTAGGGGTATAATTGATATTAAAAATTGTCTGTAACTGAACTGCAAATATAAATGATTTGTTTTAAAAGTCATTGCGAGGAGTGAAGCAATCTGGAGCTATTTCCCGCTTTCCGTTGCAATCTTTTTATTTTTAAAGAAAAAATAAAAAGGATTTACACTGCAATCAGGGCTAGGGAGTAGTGAAAGTACGGTTTTTGAAGATCTTCTTTGAGAATAAATAGGATTGTGATTGGTAACTGAAATGCTTTAGTTTTTTGATTACATAAATGAGAATATTTTCTGGTAATTAATTCTTGGTATTTTGATAGGCACAATCTCGCCTCAAATACCAGCAGTACAAAACTTAAAAACAAATCCTCAAAGTTGGAAACTTTGAGGAGCATGATTTATTGGTTTGAATCTAATTCCATCAGTAAAAAACTAAAAGTTACATCCTAAAAGTTAGAAACTTTGCGAAGCAGAAGAGCAGGAAAATTCAAAAATGGGAATGTAAGTTGAAAAATAAATTTTATCATTCTTAATTATTGTTAATTTTCTTTAGTAGATTCAGTTTACTATTGGCAATAGAATCAATTTTTGAAGTTGATTTAGTAATTAATGAGTCGAGTTTTTTTACTTTAGCTCCTTCTTTGTTGATTATAGAATCAAGGGAATTTACTTTCTTCAACTCTTTATTAACCAGTGAATCTAACTTTTCCGCCTTGGCATTCAACTGATTGATTTTTTCTTCAGCTTGTTTTGAAATATCACCGCAGGAAACAAGTACGCCGGTTAACGTAATTAAGAGAAAATTGCTGTATTTATGTTTTTTCATGACTGCATTGTATTAATTTAAATTAGTATCGATTGCCAGGTAAACGGTATTCTTACGACACCTTTCTGGGAGTTAAAGTACGATATTACTTTGAATAATATAAAATAATATTCAAGTACAGTGTATATAAACTTTACTTATTTTTTTTTTCTAAATCATCAATCTCGGCATCACTTGGTTCGATGATGTCAATTTTGGGTTCGATAAAATCTTGTTCGTTGGCCAAAGTTTTATTCAAGGTCAAGACTAAAGCTGGCAACAACATCAAATTGGATAGCATTCCGAATAATAATGTTAGCGAAATCAATCCGCCAAGTGCTATTGTTCCGCCAAAACTGGACAACATAAACACCGAAAATCCAAAGAACAACACGATAGAAGTATAAAACATGCTCAGGCCGGCATCCGTAAATGTGGCGTAAACGGATTTGCGAATTTTCCAGTTATTTTTCTTTAATTCCTCGCGGTATTGCGACAGAAATCTTACGGTGTCATCCACCGAAAGACCAAACGCAATTCCGAAAACCAATATCGTCGACGGTTTCAGCGGAATGTCCAGAAAGCCCATGATTCCTGCGGTTAGCATTAGCGGCAATAAATTAGGAATGATAGAAACCAACACCATTTTGAACGAACGGAACATAAAACCAATCAAAAGTGCGGTCAGGAAAAAGGCGAAAGCCAGCGACGAAAGTAAGTTGTCCAGTAGGTAACCGGTTCCTTTTTGGAAAACTAAAGCTTTTCCGGTGATGGTGACTTTATATTGATCTGGCGGGAAAATTTTATCAGCTTTCTTACGAATTTCAGCTTCAATTTTGGCAATATTATCGCCATTTTCATCGCGCATAAAAGTCGTGATTCGGGCAAATTGTCCAGTGGAATCTACATAGCTTTTCATCAGATTATCTTTCGAGTTTTTTGTAGCATTTTTAGCATACGACAAAATAAACGACTGTTCCTGTGACGTTGGCAATTCATAATAGTCTGGGTTTCCGTTATAATACGCTTGTTTGGAATATTTAATTAAATTCACAATAGAAATGGGTTTTGACAATTCCGGAATTTCATCAATGGTTTCCTCCAGTTCTTCCATTCGCCTCAGCGTAGACAATTTCATAACTCCTTTTTTGCGTTTGGTGTCAATCATGATTTCGAGGGGCATCACTCCATCAAATTCTTTTTCGAAGAAAACAATGTCTTCAAAAAAGGCTTCTTTTTTAGGCATGTCTTCAATTAAACTACCGGAAATGCGCATTTCGTAGATGCCTACAATGCTAATTACTAAAAGAATAACAGAAACGACATAAATTGAAAAGCGATTGTATTTTACGTTTCTCAGAATCCAATCCATAAAAACCTTCACATAATTGCGGTCTAGGTGTTCGATGTGGCGCTCTTTCGGAGCCGGAATATAACTGTGAAAAATAGGGATGACAATGATGCATAAAAAGAAAAGTGCCATAATATTGATAGAAGTCACGACGCCAAATTCCAGTAACAATTGATTATTAGAAGCCACAAACGTAGCAAAACCTATGGCCGTGGTGAGATTCGTCATCAAGGTTGCCATTCCTACTTTGGTAGTGACACGCTGTAATGCTTTGGCTTTATTGTGGTGAATTTTATATTCCTGATGGTATTTATTGGTCAGGAAAATACAATTCGGAATTCCGATTACGATGATTAATGACGGAACTAAAGCGGTCAAAACAGTGATTTCGTAGTTCAGTAATCCTAAAAATCCAAAAGACCACATTACCCCAATAATGACAATTACCATTGATATTAACGTCGCCCTAAAACTTCTAAAAAAGAAAAAGAAAAGCAGTGAAGTAACTAATAGTGAAGCTCCAATGAAGATACTTATTTCATCGGTGATGGTTTTTGCGTTTAGCGTCCGGATGTAAGGCATGCCTGAAACGCGCAGGTCGATTCCGGTTTCTTTTTCGAATGTTTCGACTGCGGGAACTAATTTATCCAGAATAAAATCTTTTCGGGCTGCTGTGTTTACAATTTTTTTATCCATGTATACGGCAGAGCGAATGCTTCCCGATCTTTTGTTGAAAAGTAATCCTTCGTAAAAAGGCAAATCATTGAATAGTTCTTTTTTGATCTTTTGAAGATATGCCGGATCAAGAGTTTTGCTTTGGTCCACAAAAGGAACGAGTTCAAAGGTTTGCAGCGAATCATTTTTTTGTAATTTCTTTAAGTCATTTAACGAAATTACTAAATCTACCGCTTTGTCTTCTTTCAGCGTATTCATCATTTTGCTCCAGGAAGCATAGGCTTTTGGGGTAAATATGGAGTTATCTTTTACACCGATGATGACTAGATTTCCCTCTTCGCCAAATTTATTTAGAAAAGCGTTGTACTCGATATTTACAATATTATCATCCGGTAATAAATTGGCTTCGGTAAAAGTGAAATGGATATTTTTCCATTGTAGTGCTAAAAGCGCTGTTATCACAACAATAATGGATAACATCAAAATTCTATTTCTGAGGACAATTCGCGCTATTAATTCCCAAAATCCTAAACTAAACCACTTAATCATAAGTCAATATTAAAGGCGGTAAAGGTAGTCAAAACCACTATAAATCATTTATTTTAAAAGAAACTTTTTGTTGTTTTACCGGGCTAATTATACCCTTTTTTTATTTTACAATAAAATAATTTTGTGGCATATAAATTATACATTTGAATTTCTCATCTTTGTTTCTTTAAAGTTGGGAAAGTCCATATAAAAACAAATATGAAGAATTATAAAAACACACTATTTTATTTAAGTGTTACTGGCGGTTTTATAGCACTAATGTATTGGATTATAACTAAAGGGAAGCATTTAGAAGTTGCAGAAACGATAGTGACACCAGAAAGTGGAAACGGTTCCTGGAGTGATTTTTTAGCGTCGATTCGGCATAACTTCCAAGATCCTTTGGCTATCCTTTTGGCGCAAATTATTACGATTATTCTAGTTGCTCGTGTTTTTGGCTGGATTTTCAAGAAAATTGGTCAGCCTTCAGTAATTGGGGAAATTATTGCGGGTATTGTTCTAGGACCATCTTTGCTGGGATTGTATTTTCCGGAATTTTCAATTGCTTTATTTCCTGTTGAATCGTTAGGAAACTTAAAGTTTTTGAGTCAGATAGGACTGATTCTTTTTATGTTCGTGATAGGGATGGAACTCGATTTAAAAGTGCTGAAGAACAAAGCAAATGAAGCCGTGGTAATCAGTCATGCGAGCATCGTCATTCCCTTTACTCTCGGGATTGGTCTGGCTTATTTTGTGTACAATCGATTTGCTCCTGAAGGAGTTAAGTTCCTTTCTTTCAGTTTGTTTATGGGAATTGCGTTGAGTATCACTGCTTTTCCAGTTCTGGCCAGAATCGTTCAGGAACGAGGAATTCATAAAACAAAGTTAGGCGCTATTGTTATTACATGTGCTGCTGCTGATGATATTACGGCTTGGTGTATTCTGGCAGTGGTCATTGCGATCGTGAAAGCAGGAACGTTCGTGAGTTCCTTATACATTATTATGTTGGCGGTACTTTATGTTGTAGCTATGATTTTTATTGTAAAACCATTTCTAAAAAGAATTGGGGATTTATATGGTTCCAAAGACAGTATTATAAAACCAGTTGTGGCGATCTTTTTTCTGGTACTTATTATTTCCTCGTATGCTACTGAGGTTATCGGTATTCATGCTTTATTTGGAGCGTTTATGGCGGGAGCCATTATGCCAGATGTTCCAAAATTCAGGACCATATTTATAGAAAAAGTAGAGGATGTGGCGTTGATTCTTTTACTGCCTTTATTTTTTGTATTCACAGGTTTGAAAACTGAAATTGGGCTGATCAATGATCCGTATTTGTGGAAAGTGACCGGTTTTATTATTCTGGTAGCGGTAGTAGGAAAATTTTTGGGGAGTGCATTGGCCGCCAGATTTATAGGGCAAAGTTGGCGGGATAGTTTGACAATTGGCGCTTTGATGAATACCAGAGGTTTGATGGAATTGATTGTGTTAAACATCGGGTTGGAGCTTAAAGTGTTGACTCCTGAAGTCTTTACCATGATGGTCATTATGGCTTTGGTCACTACTTTTATGACAGGTCCGGCCTTAGATCTCATCAATTATATTTTTAAAACTAAAGATGGGGTTGAGATTTTGGAACCATCAAATGATAACAAATACCGAATTTTAATTTCATTTGGAAACAATGAAAAAGGAAAATCGTTGCTTCGATTGGCCAATAGTTTGATAAAAAAACAGAAAAACACTTCCAGTGTTACCGTCATGCATTTGTCTTTAAGTGATGAGGTACATACTTTTAACATGGAAGACAAAGAAAAAAATAGTTTTTATCCTATTGTTGAAGAATCCCATCTCCTGAAACAGGACATCACCACGATTTTTAAAGCAACGATGGATATTGAAACTGAAATTGCCGATGTAGCCAATCAAGGCGACTATGACTTGTTATTGATAGGTCTAGGGAAATCTATTTTTGAAGGGACTATTCTTGGAAAAGTAATTGGCTTTACCACACGGATCATCAATCCGGATCGTTTGATTGATAAGTTTACCGGCAAAGAAGGCTTGTTTGAAAACTCGCCCTTTGATGAAAGAACCAGACAGATTATTTCTAAAACCAAGATGCCAATAGGGATTTTGATCGATAAAGATTTACAGCACGTAAACCATATTTTTATTCCAATTTTTAGCCCTGAAGACTCTTTTTTGATTGATTATGTGCAAAAATTAATTTACAACAACAATTCTAAAATTATTCTTTTGGATGTAAATGGGCATCTTACGACTAATTTTGTCATGAAGAGCGCTATTGATTCTTTGGAGCAAAAATACCCAAATAACATTGGTTTGATAACCGATAAAATCATTAAAAAGGAATTTTTAGATCAGCAGGATTTAATGGTAGTCAGTCTTGAAAGTTGGAAAGACTTGGTGGACTCCAGAAGCACTTGGCTGAGCGGCGTTCCTTCGGTATTAATTTTAAAACAATAATATGAACTGGATTTTATTAATTTTAGGAGGTCTTTTTGAAGTGGGTTTTGCCACTTGCTTGGGCAAAGCCAAGGAAAGTTCCGGAATGGCAGCCACATTCTGGTTGTGCGGATTCTTGATTTGTCTGGCAATAAGCATGGGATTACTTTACAAAGCCACACTCACTTTGCCTATAGGCACCGCATACGCGGTTTGGACTGGAATAGGAGCAGTGGGAACCGTATTGGTTGGAATTTTTGTGTTTAAAGAACCAGCTGATTTTTGGAGAATATTTTTCATCACTACTTTGATCAGTTCTATTATAGGATTAAAATTTGTTTCGAGTCACTAAAGTCCTATATTGAGAACGAAGCTTATTTTGACAGCAATATTATCTTGAAATTTACTCAACTGATTGGGTCCATACCGGTAAAACCCACCTAATCCAAGTCCTTTGTAAATTTGATTTAGTTCGATTCCCGATTCGAAATACCCTTTGTTCAGTGTCTTATAATCCAGTCCGATGTGCTGCTCCGGGTTTTGTAAATTACCCCAAGCCACGCGGGATACAATGACTAAAGACGGTTTTATTTTTTTGAATAATGTGACACGGCTAAACCCGTGCTTGAATTGAAAATAGGCATATTGACTGGAGAAAAACTCATTGAAAAACATGGTTTCAAAACTGTTTTTGCCTGAAAAAGTGATCCTTTGAATGATAGTTTCTTTGGTAATATTATTAGGCGAGGTGTTGTACAAATGAGTTAAGGGTATTGCGCCAAAAGAATATCCTGCCTCGAAAAGTAAGCTTGTTTTTTGACCGTTTAAATATTTTTTTTCATACTCTGTTTTAAAATCTATTTTGCTAAACTCAAAATCATTTTGCCAGATCTTGGGGAGGGATTGGGTGTATTGAAACGTAAATTTAGGAAAACGTTTTTCAACCTCAATTCGTCCCGTAGGCGTTTGCATATAATCACTAAATGGATTCCAGCGCAAAGAAACCATCGCAGTAGTCATCACGTAATTAGGATATAATTTTCCGTTTAAATTGAAAATATAATTGAATTGTGGCTCCACAGCCGTTCTAGAGAGTTCCCATAAACTTTCGGTTTTTGGAATGATTTTAGTCTCTATAAATGTTTTCCAAGTTACATAATTATAAAAAGTACTGATGTTTATAGGTCTGGGATCATAAATTTTAAAAGGCTTTTTGTCAATTGCAAATACGGTGCTGGCAATTTCTCGAAGATCATCCGTATAGGAAACTCCTATCCAGGAATTAGTAAATTTCCCTACACGTGCTGCGATGCCTAAGTTATACTTAAAATCATCATCTTTTGTTCCGTAAGCGGTGTAGCCTTCGACTCTGAAATTTTTTGAAAATCGTTCGTTTGTAGTGCCCCCAATTCCCAATCTAAATCCTTCGTAGTTATTATAGCTAAACAATTTACGTAAGTCTAAATCGAATTTTCCTATAGGTAAATACCCGTTGATAATTTTCCTGCCAAAACGGAGGCGGCTTTCAATTCTTTTTTTGATCGAAATACTGTCGAGTGCTAGATAGGTCTTTTTGCTTCGGCTGTCTAAGCTGTCTTTTCTGTAGGTGTCCCAAAAAGCTTCTGGTTTATTAACTGCATCGTCTTTGATTTCGATAGTGACGGCTGATTTTTTTATTTGGATCGGTATGTTATACTGGATTTCAAAATTGTTGGTTTGCGATAATAAATAGGTGAAATCCGAGGCTGTTTTTTTTCGTTCTTTAAAATCGTTTTCTACATCACCATCAAATTGAATCGTTCCGCCAAGGATTTTTATATCGTCATCATTTTTGCCCTTTACAATTTTAAAGGTTTTGTCCGTTGGAAACCATAATTTTTCACTGGGAATGTACTTAAAGTTATGAATTCCACTAATGTCAAGAACGCCTTTTATGCGCATTACTGCTTTGGCGACAGCAAAATTATTTTGGTCAATATAAAGTACGCCTTCCAGTCCTGACGCTCTTCTTTTTTTCTTATTCTTGAAGTAAATCATGTAGGTGTTTCTGCCGTCAATGATCAGGGAATCCAACAGTTTATAGTTGTAATCTTTTAGGGCATCATTGGCAATGGGGCTGTTGTACTTGGTCTCAAAAAGTTCGTAACGGGAATCGTAAATAGAGAAGGACTGCAAATTAAATGCAATGATTTCATAAACAGGTTGCTTGAAACCCGCCATTTTGGTACCTAATATAGTTTCTTTTAATGTGCTATTAGCAAATTGATATTGTGATACTTTTTCAGTTTGAAACAGATGTTGCTGACGTACGATATCTTTAAACTTATACTCGGAAGAGTCAATTTTTGAGAACTGATCACCGCTTGATTTTTGGACAAAAACAGAATCGATTCTCCCGTCAATGGAGTCAGGATTTGCGCTTACAATGAGTTTATTATAGGATTTAAACTCGAAACTGTAGAGTTTTTTTTGGGGGTTATTATTGTCTTTATTTTCGATCGCCTTTCGGATAATTGCCAAAGCTGGGTTTTCGTCTGGAACCACCACTTCATTCAGATCATCTGTTTTTTGAGATAGCATGACCACATAATAATTTTTGTTTTTTTCAAGGGTAATTCTGGCTTTGGTGAAACCAATATATGAAATATCAAAGGCTGTAAAGGGAATTGGAGTAACGATACTAAACTTCCCATCCACATCAGAGATGGAGTTTATACCGTCAGTTGTAGTAATCGTAGCAAATGGTAATGGTTTATTGGTTGTAGACTCTTTCACAATTCCATTGACTTGAAACTGCGCCTGTAGCGAAAGCGTTAAAAAAAAGAAGAACACACACAATTGCTTCATAAATAGGGTTTACTGCAAAACGGGTATAATCTCATTTTGGTATCGCAAAAATAACAATAAAAAAATCCGTTCCCCTAAGCGAACGGATTTTTAATAGGATTTGAAAGGGAATTACACCTTCATGATTTCAGCTTCTTTCACCACTAAAAGTTCATCTATTTTACGGATATAACTATTGGTTAAGTTTTGAACTTCTTCTTCGGCACTTTTGCAAATGTCTTCTGATGTTCCGTCTTTTTCTAATTTTTTGATCTCAGTGTTAGCATCTTTTCTGGCATTTCTGATACCCACTTTAGCGTCTTCGGCTTCAACTTTGGCTTGTTTGGCAAGATCACGTCTTCTTTCCTCAGTTAGTGCAGGAACACTGATGATAATTACATCACCGTTATTCATTGGGTTAAAACCAATGTTGGCCACCATAATTGCTTTTTCAATCACGTGCAGCATGTTTTTTTCAAAAGGTTGCAACGTAATTGTTCTTGCATCAGGCACACTGATTTTTGATACCTGCGAAAGCGGTGTTGCCGATCCGTAATAATCAACAAAAACACTTCCCAGCATGGCAGGAGATGCTTTTCCGGCACGAATATTCAAAAATTCTTTTTCTAAATGTGCAATAGAACCGGTCATGGATTCCTTGGTGCTATCTAATATAAATTCAATTTCTTCAGTCATTTTTTTAGGTTTTGGGTTTTGGGTTTTAGAAATTTGGAGCAATCCAAAAGCTATAACCAGGAACCATTAACTATATATTTACTACGGTTCCTATGTTTTCTCCTTCGCAGATTTTCAATAAATTGCCTACTTTATTCATATCAAAAACCACGATTGGTAATTTATTTTCCTGGCTTAATGTAAAAGCGGTTGTGTCCATTACATTCAATCCTTTTTTGAGGACATCTTCAAAGGAAATAAAATCGAATTTCACGGCAGATGGATTTTTTTCCGGATCACAATCATACACACCATCCACGCGAGTTCCTTTTAGAATCACATTAGCATTGATCTCAATACCCCGTAAAACGGCTGCGGTATCTGTTGTGAAATAAGGATTTCCGGTTCCGGCTCCAAAAATTACAATTCTTCCTTTCTCCAGGTGGCGGTCTGCTCTTCTTTTGATATAAGGTTCCGCAATGGATTCCATTTTTAACGCCGTTTGCAAACGGGTTTTCATTCCTTTTTCTTCCAGTGCACCCTGTAAGGCCATTCCGTTGATCACAGTGGCCAGCATTCCCATGTAATCTCCTTGGACTCTGTCCATTCCTGCGCTGGCTCCGGCAACTCCTCTAAAAATATTTCCACCACCTATTACAATCGCTATTTCTACTCCTTTATCATGAATTAGTTTAATTTCGTCAGCGTATTCAGCTAGTCTTTTTGGGTCAATTCCGTATTGCAAGTCGCCCATTAAAGCTTCTCCACTTAGTTTAAGAAGAATTCTTTTGTATTTCATGTGTGTGTTGAGTTGATTGGTGCAAATATAGACATATTCTGTTTTCTAAAAAATGCGTTATTTAAATTTTATAAATTTAGTTTTTCGTACGATTTTTTTGCGGCTTCATAGCCAATGTTAAATACGGCATCCATTTTAATTCGGTTGGTTTCAAACGTACTGTACAGGCATAAATCCTTTGGTTCTATGATCCAGTCGCAGATGTTAAATTTATGCATATTAGAATTTGCCGAAAGAATATCAAAAGCCCGAGTCGTTACCGCTTTGATCGTATTCAAATCTTTGGCGTCTATTTTTTGAATGGGACTCACGTAAACACCAATCAGGGTATCGCATTGTCCTTGCAGGATATCTGTTGGAAAATGATTTAGGATCCCTCCGTCACTATAAATGCTTCCTTTTATTTCATAAGGGGACAAAATACCCGGAAACGCCGAGGAAGCTAAAACAGCATCTGTAATTTTTGTTTCGGGGGCAAATATTTTTAGTTTTCCTCGAACCATATCGGTAGCTGTAATTTGAATTGGAATTTTTAAATCGCCCAAAACGGCCTCTCCAAAAATAGTATGAAAATAACTTTTGAAGGATTCTGAATCAATCAACCCCGCCTTTTTAAAGGTCAAATGTTTCCAATGAAAAAGATAGATCGACTTGAAAAACTCCAGAATTTCCTCCGGTGTCTTTCCCCAGGCATACATTGCACCAACAATAGCACCTGCGCTCGTGCCCGCTATCTGAGACGGGCGTATGTTTTTTTCTTCTAAAAATTTGATCACGCCAGCATGAGCAATACCCTTAGAACCGCCTCCGGAGAGAACTAATCCTATCGATTTTGTTTTTAAATCCATCTTTGTAATTTAGGATAAAAATACACTTTTTGTAGAATTGAAACTGATATAAGTCATCTTTATAGGCCAATTTTATGCTAACTTTGTGTAAACAACTTACGTATTATGAAAATTCCTGTAGCTAAAGCATTATTTAACAGTCATTCCTATACCGAATACAGAAAACTTATTTCAGATTTAATATTGGAAGGAAAATCCACAGGAAAGGAACAATCCGAAAATTTGACTCAGTATAGCACCCTGAATGAAACCCGTATGCATCGCTTGGACAAAACCATTACAATTACGGAAGAAAATCAGATTAAGTTAAAGAATCTAAAAAGTGAATACATTTGGGTGGTAATTTCAGAAGGTTGGTGCGGAGATGCTGCTCAGTTGTTGCCAATCATGAATACAATGGCAGTGCAATCTGGCAAAATTGACTTGAGAATTGTGCTGCGTGATGAAAATGAAGAATTAATGAACTTATATCTGACGAACAAAAAAAAATCAATTCCTATATTGATCGTTGTCGCTAAAACAACAGGCGCTATACTCGGTAGTTGGGGACCAAGACCTAAAGCTGCTGCTGATTTGGTTGCGGATTATAAAAAAGAATTTGGCGTTATTGACGAAACTTTAAAAACCAACTTACAACTCTGGTATTTGCACGATAAAGGGATAACAACCCAAAAGGAGTTGATTGGTTTAATGGTTAATTTAGAGGTGTAATTTTTAAGTCAATACGCATCAAATTTTGAATAGTCTAACCTATTTTGTTTAAAAAGTGATTATAGGAAGTCAAGCATGTACTTTTATGGTAGCATGTCTTAAAACCAACTATTTTAAAAAAATATCTGATATTTATCAAGTTATCGATACCACAACACCTGTTTTATTGCTATCAGAGTTGCAGATTTAGGATTATTGGTCTCAAATATAGTTCAACCGTGTAGACTAAATTCTATTTGTCAGTTATAGCAGGAATCAATTTAACAAAGTTATTCCACGAGAATCCTTTTTTTGTAGTTTTGTTAAAAAGGAATAGTTGTGATAACAGACATTAATTTATTGGATTTAAATAAAACCTATTCGTATGTGAATTATCTAACTTGGGAATTTCAGAAAAAAATGGAATTAAGAAGGGGAGAGGATTTACTTCTCCTGATCTTTCCGCATCGCATGATAATACGCAGCACGGCTCAATGGTTCGTATTCTTCGGTTTCGCCCAGCATGACGAGTTTGTCATTGTCGGTTTTGCGGAAACTGTAATTCGCGAGATTTCCCGTGCGGGTACACACGGCATGGACTTTGGTTACATATTCAGCAGTTGCCATTAAAGCAGGCATCGGGCCAAAAGGATTTCCCTTGAAATCCATATCCAATCCGGCTACAATAACACGGATTCCCTGATTGGCCAAATCGTTACAGATCTTGACAATTTCGTCATCGAAAAACTGTGCTTCGTCAATGCCCACTACATCACAACCTTGCGCCAAAATTGCAATATTTGCGGCAGCGGGAACGGGCGTAGAACGGATTTCATTAGCATCATGAGAGACCACCATTTCATCATCATAGCGGGTGTCGATTGCTGGTTTGAAAATTTCGACTTTTTGCTTGGCAAATTGCGCTCTTCTCAAACGACGGATCAATTCTTCGGTCTTACCCGAAAACATGGAGCCACAAATGACTTCGATCCAACCAAATTGTTCTTTGTGATTTACTGTATTTTCGAGAAACATTTTGTATTTTTCTGACTTAAAAAATGAATAGTTTTTATTGCTTTATAATAAAGAAACCGACTTAAAAATTGTATACTTTTACGTCGTTTCAAAAGTATAAAATTTATATCAAATGGGAGATTCGAGAGCACTTATTTAAAAAAATAAAAATCGTGTTCACAAAGATTCCCTTTTCTTGGGACGATATCAAACGGAATACGAAAACGCATCAAAAAAGACCCGCTTAACACCCTATAATTTCAACAGACATGAAAAAAAAATTGGAAGCCGATTTAATCAGCATTGCACACAGAATATTACAGCTAAAAAATAAATCTGATATCAATCAATTATATCTGGAAACACAGAAGTTATATGAAAAACTTTCTGTCTTACGATTTGTGGAAGAACATTTCAGTGAAGCAAAACCAACCATTGGTATAACGGAAATCAGCAGAGAAATCGCAGCTGTTTTTGATACAACTGATTCCGTTCAACCACAAACAGTTGCGGTACTAGAAGAAACAATAGTTGAAGAAACAGTAGAAACGACTTTGGAACAAACCCAAGAAATAACTCCTTCAGAGGAACCGGATCCAGTTGCAACGGAAGAAGAAAGTGCCGTGGAAGTCCAAGAAACTGAAGCTGATAAAATTCCTGAAGAGGAAATAATTATTGAGGAAGCAGCTGCTGAGAAAACTATCGAAATGCCTTTAGAGCAAGCCGAAGCGCTACTTGAGGAGCATGAAAAAGAAGAGGAAATGGTAGTCGGCGAAACAGTTGTTGCTACGGAAACGGAAGCAGAGGATGAGACAGCAGAACCGGAAGCGCCTTTTGAACCTGCTTTTGAATTATCACAGGAAGAAGAAACGCAGACGGAATTGGAAATGCCAAAGAAAGCGCAAGCGGTGCAAATCTCTTTTGAGGATTTATTAGGAGGCAATTATCACGACACGCTTTTTGTAAAAAAACAGCAAGTAGATAACATTCCAACAGCAATAGTTATTGAAACTCCAAAAGAAAATCTACAACCTGAAGAACCGGAATCAGAAAGTACTCCCGCAGCACCAACCGAAAAAGCAGAGTCAAAAATAGTTTCGCTGAACGAAAAATTAGCCAAAGGAATCAATATCGATTTAAATGACCGCATTGCTTTTATAAAACATCTTTTTGGAAACAGCAGCGAAGATTACAACCGCGTTTTAAATCAATTAATCACATTTGATACCTTCTATGAAACCAGAGATTTTATCCAGGAAATGGTAAAACCGGACTATAACAACTGGGAAGGAAAACAAGAGTATGAAGAACGTTTTATGGATATTATAGAGAAAAAATTTTTGTAAATCGCCTTGAATTGTTCTGAATATACATTTGAACAAATACAGACTTTCTTTAAATTTTGTATTTAATTATTTTATCTATGTCAAAATTATACATCGTTCCTACGCCTATTGGCAATCTCGAAGATATGACTTTTCGAGCGATTCGGATTCTTAAAGAAGTCGATTTGATTCTCGCCGAAGATACGCGTACAAGCGGAAAATTGTTAAAGCATTTCGAAATTGGCACTCACATGTACAGCCATCACATGCACAACGAACACAAAACCATCGAGAATTTAATTTCGAGGTTAAAAGCCGGAGAAAATATCGCCTTAATCTCAGATGCAGGAACGCCAGCGATTTCTGATCCTGGTTTTTTACTGACCCGCGCTTGTGTTGAAAACGGAATTGATGTGGAATGTTTACCGGGTGCAACGGCGTTTGTTCCGGCATTAGTCAACAGTGGTTTACCCAATGATAAATTTGTTTTCGAAGGTTTTTTGCCTGATAAAAAAGGACGTCAAACTAGATATTTAGCGTTGGCAGAAGAAACCAGAACGATGATTTTATATGTTTCTCCACATAAATTAGTAAAAACTTTAGCGGAATTTAGTACCTTTTTTGGCGAAGACCGCCAAATATCGGTTTCCAGAGAATTATCCAAACTACACGAAGAAAATGTTCGCGGAAGCGTGAAAGAAGTGGTCGATCATTTTAATAAAATAGCGCCAAGAGGTGAAATTGTCGTCGTGATCAGTGGAAAAACTATCACTAAAGAACCTAAAAAAAGTAAATTTTCGGAAGAAGAATAACCCATAAAAAACTATGAATTTAGAATCCTTTTTAGATAAATTAAAGCAAACGCCAGAAATAATCACGTTTGCAGAAACCATCGCAACAATTGAAGATAACTACGATTTTACTCCTACGGCATTTGAGAATGGTTTGCAACACAATGCAGCTGGAGAAAATTCAGGATCTTGCAAGTTGTTTGCTTTCGCTGAAATTCAAAGTTTATCAGAAGCAGCAACATTAGCCTGTTTTGGAGCGTATTATTACGAAGATGTTTTGCAAAATCCAAACGGAACAGATCACCAAAACATCCGCAATTTCATGAAAACCGGATGGGATGGAATTGCATTTTACGGAAGTGCTTTGGTTTCAAAATAAAATTACAATCCGATGTCAGGTCGAGCGCAGTCGAGACACATCAGTTGGTCTCGACTGCGCTCGACCTGACAAAATTCCTAATACAATTTTATAATTCCTAATCAATATGCGTTGGACCCTAAAACCAAAACCTTCCGAAAATGCCGTTCAACATTTGGCGAAAGCATTGAATGTAGAAGATTTTGTGGCCACTTTATTAGTGCAACGCGGCATTGAAACTTTTGAAGATGCCAAACGATTTTTTCGTCCGAGTTTAGCTGATTTGCACGATCCGTACTTGATGAAAGATATGGAAAAAGCAGTAGCCCGAATCGAAAAAGCAATTGAAAATGAGGAAAATATTCTTGTTTTTGGCGATTATGATGTCGATGGTACCACCGCAGTTTCTCTCGTTTCTTCCTATTTAAAAACCTATTATCCAAACGTGGCGACCTACATTCCGGATCGTTATGATGAAGGGTACGGAATTTCATTTAAAGGAATTGACTTTGCTGATGACAATGGGTTTTCACTTATCATCGCTTTGGATTGTGGTATAAAATCCATTGATCATGTGGGGTATGCCAAAGCAAAAAACATCGATTTTATCATTTGTGACCACCATAGACCAGGAAATTCTCTGCCTGAAGCCGTTGCTGTTCTCGATCCAAAACGTGATGATTGTAATTATCCTTATGATGAGTTGTGTGGTTGTGGAATAGGTTTCAAATTGATTCAGGCTTTGGGTGTCAACCGAAACCAGACAATTGAGGATTTGGTTCCGTATCTGGATTTAGTATCGGCTGCCATTGCCGCTGATATCGTTCCGATGACCGGAGAAAATCGGGTGCTGGCTTATTTTGGACTGCAAGTTATAAACACGGATCCAAGACCAGGAATCAAAGCTATAATCCACCAGATAAAAAAACAAACTTTAGACATTACCGATGTTGTTTTTATCATCGCTCCCAGAATAAACGCTGCCGGACGGATCAAACACGGCAATCATGCGGTAGAATTATTAACCGAATTTGATTTTGAGCAAGCCCAACAATTTGCTTCTGAAATTGAGGCATATAATTCTGAACGAAAAGATTTAGATAAATTAATTACCAAAGAAGCGTTGCAACAGATTGAGGAAAATAATGAAAAAGAACGTTTTACTTCCGTAGTTTTTCAAGAAGATTGGCACAAAGGTGTGATTGGAATTGTCGCTTCCCGTTTGATTGAAACGTATTACCGTCCAACACTTGTTTTCACCAAAAGTGGCGATAAATATGCGGCTTCGGCACGTTCCGTAAAAGGATTTGATGTGTATAATGCACTCGAAGCGTGTACAGAATATTTGGAACAATTTGGCGGTCACATGTATGCTGCGGGAATGACATTGGCGGCAGAAAACTATCAAATCTTTAAAGACGCTTTCGAAAAAGAAGTGGAAAGAACCATTCATTCGGATATGTTGATACCCGAAATTGCAGTTGACGCCGAGATTGATTTTGCGGATATTACTCCAAAATTAATTCGGATTCTGAAACAATTTGAACCGTACGGACCACAAAATATGACCCCAATTTTCCTGACTAAAAACATCAAAGACACTGGTTATGGAAAACCTATGGGTCAAGAAGAGGAACACCTAAAACTTTTTGTCAAACAAAATAATTCCGAAGGTATTGCTGCAATTGGTTTTAACTTAGGTGACAAAATGGAACTGACTACGCATCAAAAACCTTTTCAAGCGGTCTATTGCATTGATGAAAACGAATGGAAAGGAAAAATAAGCTTGCAATTGCGATTGCGAGATATTAAAGAATGATTATTTTGATATGAAAAAAAAAGACCCGTATTCGGCACTGCGGTATAAAGAATTCAATATTTTTTTGTTATTGCGTTTTGCTATGGTTTTTGGCTGGTCGATGCAATTTATCGTCATTGAATGGGAAGTCTACAGTTTAACCAAAAACCCCTTGTCCTTAGGAATTATTGGATTAATGGAAGTTATTCCAGCCATTTCAATGGCTTTATTTGCCGGACATATAGTCGATCAAAAGGAGAAAAAAGGATTGCTATTTAAATGCATATTAGGATTTTCAATTATTAGTTTGGGCTTGTTTTTATTTACATGGCCACCCTTTATAAAAGACTTTTCTACCCAAACTATTTTATATTCTATTTACTTTTTCGTGTTTTTAGGCGGATTGGTTCGTGCTTTTCTTGGCCCGACGATATTTTCTCTTTTGTCTTTGATTGTTCCTAAAAAATTATATCCCAATGCTGCCACTTGGAGCAGTTCTGTTTGGCAAATAAGTTCCGTTTTAGGACCTGCGGTAGCCGGTTTTTCGATCAATTGGATTGGTGTTCATTGGTCCATGTCCATCGTTTTGGGGTGTTCACTTTTTGCGTTAATCGCTTTAACCCAAATTGCAACGAAACCTATTTTGAATCCAAAAATTGGCGAACCCATTATGGAAAGTTTGAAGGAAGGTGTGAAGTTTGTCTACAACAATAAAACGATTTTAGGTGCTTTATCACTAGATATGATTGCCGTCCTTTTTGGAGGAGCTGTAGCGCTGTTACCCATTTTTGCACAGGATATTTTGAAAGTCGGTCCCCAAGAGTTTGGTGTTTTGAGAGCCGCACCGGCAGTTGGCGCATTTTTGATGCTAATAATATCCGCTTATATTCCTTTTACCAAAAATGCAGGTATGAAATTGTTATCGGCAATTTTTGCGTTTGGGATTTGTATTATCGTTTTTGGACTTTCATCGATTTTTTGGTTGTCAGTTGCGGCTTTATTTTTAAGCGGTGTTTTCGATGGGATTTCGGTGGTGATACGCCAAACTATTTTGCAATTGAAAACTCCGGATCACATGAGAGGCCGAGTTGCAGCCGTGAATTCTATATTTGTGGGTTCCTCTAATGAATTGGGTGCTTTCGAAAGTGGATTAACCGCAAAGCTGATGGGAACTGTTAGCGCAGTGGTCTTTGGTGGAAGCATGACACTGATTACTGTATTTATTACAGGAGCTGTATTCCCTACTTTTAGAAAACTGGACTTGCAAAAAGATATTGAGGAACATGAAAATAGCGAGTAATATTGTCATTGCTTCGCCAGTTTGCTATCACTCGAGTCCGACAAGGGGGAATCACACAATTTGAATAACTTGATGTGATTTCTCCTTCGTCGAAATGACAAACTGCACGGTTGTTAATTACAAAAGTAGAATGGCATTATACATGCTATATTAAAAATTTCAAGATTATTTTACCAAACTTTTATGCTTTTTTATGTTTTATTATTTAGAACAAATATAAATAATACTTATATTTGCTTCAAACTAATGAAACATGCAAGAAATAAAACAAATATATCATAACAATTTAGGCACTGCTTTCTACTGGAGAAAAGATAATGACGTTGTACTGGACAAAGTCCAATTGGTTTTTAGAGAAATGGGTTTTTATTTTACCCAACAGGAACTGCAACTATTTAAACGTTGTATTGAAGACAGCTACATCCAAAACAGATGTTGCGATGATTGTGAACTGAAAAACAAATGCCACAAATTTTTACTAAAAACACCTTGTTCCCAAATTGATTTGGCCGTTTCCATGGAAGAATTAGATGCCGTAAAAGATTTGGTAGAAGGCACTTTGTTTAAAATAAATCTAGATGATTATTTGTATGGAGAGGGAATGAATTAGGGTTGAGTTATTAATTTCAACTTCAATCTTTTATAAACAGTTTGTAGTTTTAGACACGAGCGAGGTGCTCGTGCCAGCTGGGGGAATCACGTTTTAAATATTCAATCTCTCTTTTTGCTAATTCTAAATATTTTTCCATATTATTTTTTAAGTATATTGGTTTTTTGTGCGTCAAATTCTTCTTTCGTCAAAACTCCATCATCAAAAAGTTTTTTCAATTGGGTTAATTCATTTGATGCGCTATTTGTTGGTTTAACTACAATATTCTTGTTTTTATCGTTTGAAACAGACCATATTAAAGCTACTATCCAACCAATAACAGTCCAACCTAATAGAAAGTTTAAAATGATTATTGAACCCGCATTTCTTAATTTATAACCTAAAATACTGGGTAAAAAATAAAGAGCTATTAATGAAATTATAATGATTGTTTGCATATTTTCTATTTAAGATTAATTTCTACTAAACTGTACACCAACTCGTTTATAGATATGACATGATCAGCACAATCCTGCCAAATTTATAGAGATTGAAAATCGAATCAATCAAATATTACCTAAATCAAATATACAAAAAAAGAAAACGTCAACGGAGAAGCATTCGCATATTTATAAGTTTTTTATGCAATAAAAAGAAAGGAGGTCAATACTAAAATACTCGAAAATTTCTTAATACTTTTTGATTTCAAAATTCTCGCCGTCAAAAATGCCATAAGTAAAATACGTAATCCAGTCACCTAAATTCACATATTCGGCATTTTCTCCTACTGTTACTTTCATAGGCAAATGACGATGGCCAAAAATAAGGTAATTGTAGTGTTTGGTTTCTAATTTTCTTTTGGAATACAGAATTAACCATTCATTGTCTTCACCCAGAAAAGTCACATCTTCATCACCAGAGATCAGTTTGTTTTTTACGGACAGGTATTGCGCCAGTTTAACTCCAATATCCGGATGCAACCATCTGAAAAGCCATTTGAAAAACGGATTGGCAAACACTTTTTTCATGCGTTTGTACCCTAGATCTCCAGGACCTTTTCCATCACCGTGGCCAATAAGGAATGTTTTATCTCCAAAAGTATATTCTTGATTGTCATGAAAAACTGGAATGTTCAATTCCTTCTGAAAATAATCTTCCATCCATAAATCATGGTTTCCCACGAAGAAATAAATAGGGATTCCACTGTCTCGGATTTCGGCCAATTTACCTAAAATACGGATAAACCCTTTTGGAACTACGGTTTTGTATTCGAACCAAAAATCAAATAAATCGCCCAATAGAAAAATAGCTTCAGCATCGTCTTTTACTTCGTCGAGCCAAGCTACGAATTTTTGTTCTCTCGGGAAACTCAATTCGGGTGTCGGTGCTCCAAAATGCTGGTCGGAGGCAAAATATATTTTTTTGTTATTGTGTAATTGCATGAAGTTACAGTATGGATTTCACATTATCACTGGCAAACCATTCCGCGAAAGAAGATTCGGTTTCTTGTAATTTCAAAGAGAAAAGGGTGATTCCTTCGGGTAATCTTCTGATGATTCTTTGAGAAAAATCAACTACCATATTTTCGCTTGTTGGTTGGTACTCTACTAAAATAACATGGTGTCCGCGAACTATTAATTCGTTTGCCAATTCGATATGCGGGGTTGTTCCGTTGAAAACAGTCGCATGGTCAAACTGATCTACTATTTCTTCTTTTACAATTTTCTTTAAATCCGTGAAGTCAATCACCATTCCAAATTTCACATTAGAGCGATCTGAAATTGGGGTTCCAATTACCGTTACTGACAATTTATAACTATGTCCGTGGACATTTTTACATTTCCCATCATAGCCATATAAGGCGTGTCCGGTTTCGAAACTAAATTGTTTAGTAATTCTGATATTGCTCATTGGAGTTTAATTTTGATGCAAATTTAGCAAATTGATATGAGAAATGGGATGTAAATATTTTCCCTCCCCAACCCTCCCCAAAGTGGAGGGAGATAGGATGAAATTATTTTGTTTGTAATCCGAATTTGATAATCCACAAATGTTCTAGCCCTGATGGAAACGGCATCCTTTTTATAAGGTGATTTTTTTCCACCTTATAAAAAGATATAGTGTACAGCAGGAAATAGCTCCTGAAATAAATTCAGAATAAATCCTTCGAAAATCACTTTTTGAATTGGGACAATGCTTTTCTGGTAAAATCAGACAACACCAATTTACCCGAAATCGCGGCGCGTTCTAGCAACAATGTATCCCAATGTTGCGTTCCTTCCCAGAAAACCTTTTTCATCTCCAATAAACCTTTTGGATTGTAACCGGATAATTTACCAGTGAAATCAGCTATTGCGGCATCCAGTTCTGTTATGGTTTCAAAAGTATTAGCGTATAATCCTTTGGCTGTGGCCCAATCAGCAGTTTTCCATTCATGGGCTGCGAGGGTCATTTCGGCCATTGCCGTTTTTCCGATTTTCTTCGAAACGACAGGTTCTATTACAAAGGGACCAATTCCGATGGCCAATTCTGATAGTTTTATTGATGCATTTTTTGTCGCCAATGCATAATCACAGGCGGAAGCAATTCCTATGCCTCCACCAACTGCTTTTCCATGAATGCGCCCGACGATAAGCTTGGAACATGAACGCATTGCATTGATCAAATGCGCAAATCCAGAAAAAAATTGTGTTCCTGCTTCTTCATTGGAAACAGCTAAAAGTTCATCAAAAGAAGCACCCGCACAAAAGGCACCCGAGCCTTCACTTTGTATAACTATCACCGAAACGGCTGGATCGGCACTTAAATTATTGAATTCAGTAGTGAGTCGATCCAACAATTCTCTTGGAAAAGAATTGCTCGAAGGATGACCAAATGTAACGGTAGCAATATTATTTTCAATTGTTGTGAAGAGCGAACCTATTGGGTTTTCTGATACCATAGTGGGGATTTTGATGTAAAGTTAAAAAAAGTAAAGGAGGATTTGACTTTTTTTCAAATAGAATGGATTTGTATTTTGAAATTTGCTTTTTGGGAAATTTATATGTTATATTTGCGAACTAGTTTGGGGGATTAGCTCATTTGGCTAGAGTACTTGCCTGGCAGGCAAGGGGTGACCGGTTCGAATCCGGTATTCTCCACAAAATAAAACCGTAAAATCTTTTAATTAAGAGTTTACGGTTTTTTATTTTTAGAAATTATCTGATTACTTTTTAAGACTGCTACAAACTATTTTGGATATTCAATTTTTCCTACTTGTCGCATCACGCGTACAATTTTAGCTTTTCGCCTGTTGATATACGTGGAAGAACTAGTCGCCGAATATTTTCTTGGATTGGGTAATATCGCGGCTATTCCTGCAGCCTGGATTAGTGTTAAACTGGAAGCATCTTTTCGATACCAATGTTCGGTGGCTGCTTGAGCTCCATAGACACCATTCCCCATTTCGATACTGTTCAAGTAGACTTCCATAATGCGTTCCTTTCCCCAAATGATTTCAATCAGAAGAGTGAAATATGCTTCCAATCCTTTTCTCAAATAACTGCGGCCTTGCCAAAGAAATACGTTTTTGGCCGTTTGTTGTGATATTGTGCTTCCTCCTTTTATTCTTCGGCCTCGTTCATTGCTTTTATACGCTTTTTGCATGGCTACAAAATCAAAACCATTATGTTTCAGGAACGTTCCATCTTCACTGGCAATCACGGCTTTTTGAAGATTCATCGAGATGTTTTCAATAGGTTCCCAGTCGTGGCTATAGAAAACTTCTTTCCCACCTACTTTATTTTCAATTGCACGAATCACCATTAATGGGGTAAACGGAACGGGTACAAATTTAAAAAATACCACAAAAAATAAAGAGAGTCCGATGAACCACAACAATATTTTGAATAAAAAACGAATTAGTTTGCTCATAAAAGAGGTTGTTTCTTTTTTAATGGGTTGTTTTGATTTCCTGGGTGTTATTTTCGTTGCCATTATACTAAATCTGCTAATTCTGTTCCAATTAAACTTCCTATTGCCACTCCCATTCCACCCAATCGCACACCGCAATAGACATTATCTGACAGTTGTGAAACGATAGGACTTTTGCTGTTACCAACACCCATAATGCCGCTCCAACGGTGTGCAATTTGGAAATCCTGATTCGGCAAAATTACTTCTTTTAATAATTGTTCCAATTTATTTTGGACAATTTCTGTTTGTCCAAATTCAGTTGTATTTTCCGTTTCAAAATCCAGATTTCTTCCTCCGCCCAGTAGTATTCTATCGCCAATATTCCTAAAATAATAATACCCTCTATCCAAGTGAAAAGTTCCTTTTATATTTAAGTTTTTGATAGGCTCCGTAATTAAAACTTGTGCTCTGGCCGGTTTAACCGCACCATTTGTCAATGTATTAGCAAAACCATTTGTTGCAAACAGTATTTTCTGGGTACTAAAACTAAAATCAGCAAGTGCCACTTCCACTTTATTCCCGTTGTCGAAATAGGAGGTAACGGTTTGTTGATTCAGGATTAAAATATTTTTAGAAACCGCTTCTTTCAACAACGCCTGCATCATATTTCCGGTATCTATTTGTGCTTCAAACGGATTGAAAACTAAATATTCCTCTATCCCGCTAAACCCAAAACAGTTTACTTCCATGGCGAAAACATCGGCTTTGAAAAGTGGTCTTAAGATTTCATTGATAAATGGTAATTTTCCAGCACATTCATTATAGCTACTTTCATCTGCTTTTAAAAACAACTCATATCCGCCGTACGGTTTAAAATCTATCGTGTCATCACCCAATCTTTTTCGCAACAACTGCAAGCCTTGCCACCGTTTTTGAACGAGATGAATGACTTCCTCTTCCGAGTGGGATTTTAAATCATCGATGATTTCTGAGAGACTTCCAAAACAAGCAAAACCGGCATTTTTAGTACTCGCGCCCTGCGGCAACATTCCTTTTTCCAACACTAGAATTTTGCTTTCAGGGAATCTTTCGCGCAAGCGTAATGCAGCATGTAAGCCCACAATACCGCTTCCTACGATGGTATAATTTACATCAGTAAACCAGTTTTTCAACTCCCAATAGCTCAAATCCATGTTTAAATATTTTTATAAAAATAATAATTTTTTGGAGCTAATACCGCTATCCGTTCTAAATAAATTCACTGAACTCCAATTAAAATAAAAGTAGTGTGAAGTAATCTTTTATTTTTTAAAGAAAAAAACAAAGGGATTTCCACTTTTATCGGGGCTAAAAAACAAGTATTAAAAACAAAAAAACATCAAATTAAATTGGCTAATTTTAGCATTCGAAAAAATAAATTATTAAAATGAACAAATTCCTATTTATACCTTTATTAATGATGAGTTTAAATGCTATGGCACAAAATGTAATGACTCCAGAACTGCTCTGGAAACTAGGAAGAGTAACCCCTTTAGGCATTTCCAAAGATGGAAAAAATGTAGTGTATAAAGTAACAACTCCTTCTGTTCAAGAAAATAAATCGGATACAAAATTCTACACTTTACCCGTAAATGGCGGAAATCCAACCGAAGTAAAAGATACCGCAGCCCTGTTAAAAGATAAAAACAGGTCTCCTGACGGGAAATATATCGTTTACAATGAAGAAGTAAAAATGGAGAACGTTCATGGAAAAGATTTTTATCCAGAATTAGTAAAATCAGATGTTCAAATCTATGACGGATTGAATTATCGTCATTGGGATACCTGGAATGAAGGCAAATACAACCATGTTTTTTATAAAGAAAACAAAGAAGGCGCCATGGGAATTGACATTCTGAAAGGCGAAAATTTCGACAGTCCACAAAAACCTTTTGGTGGTGATGAAGATTACATTTGGTCGCCAGACAGCAAAAGTATTCTGTACGTAAGCAAGAAAAAAGCAGGAACTGACTATGCTCTTTCTACCAACACCAATATCTATGAATACAACCTGAAAACTGGGAAAACCAGCAATAGAACGGAAGAAAACCTTGGATATGATACCGCTCCACAATTTTCTCCAACCGGAAATTTGACTTGGTTGCAAATGAAACGAGATGGGTATGAGGCAGATAAAAACGACCTGATAGTTAGTTTCAAAGGAATGAAAATGAACTTAACGACCAATTGGGATGGAACAGTAGACAATTTTATCTGGAGTAGTGACGGGGGAAAAATATTTTTTGTTGCCCCTGTAGACGGAACAAAGCAGTTGTTTGAAGTTAATTTTCCTGGTCTGACCAATCCAGAAGCTTCGGGAGCAATTACCGTTCGCCAAGTCACCAATGGAGAATTTGATGTCAATGATTTAGTTGGGTTTTCCGGTGATAATATCATTGTAACGAGAACCGACATGAATCATGCGGCAGAACTTTTTTCTTATAATCTGAAGAAAAAGACTTGGAAACAACTGTCTAATGTCAATACTACAATTTATAATTCTTTGGCGCTAAGCAAAACCGAAAGAAGATATGTTACGACAACAGATGGCAAAAAAATGTTAGTTTGGGTGGTTCTTCCTCCTAATTTTGATGCTTCAAAAAAATACCCAACGCTTTTGTATTGTCAAGGCGGACCTCAATCTCCATTGACACAATTTTATTCCTTCCGATGGAATTTACAGCTGATGGCTGCCAACGGCTATATTGTTGTGGCTCCTAACCGTCGTGGAATGCAAGGTCATGGCGTGGAATGGAATGAGCAAATCAGCAAAGATTGGGGCGGACAAGTAATTGATGACTACCTGTCAGCGATTGATGCTGTTGCTAAGGAAAAATATGTTGATGCCACTCGTTTAGGATGCGTTGGTGCCAGTTACGGCGGGTATTCTGTTTTCTATCTGGCCGGAATGCACAACAACCGATTCAAAACCTTCATTGCCCATGATGGTGTTTTTAACACCCAAAGCATGTTTGGGACTACCGAAGAAGTTTTCTTTAGCAATTGGGATTTTGGCGGTGCTTATTGGGAAAAAGACAATGCTGTAGCGCAAAAAACCTACACGACATTCAACCCAATGACTCTGGTAGAGAAATGGAACAAACCTATTTTAATTATTCAAGGCGGAAAAGATTTTCGTGTACCAATAGGACAAGGACAGGAAGCGTTCCAAGCAGCACAATTACGAGGAATAAAAAGTAGATTTTTGTATTTCCCGGAAGAAAATCACTGGGTACTAAAACCTCAAAATGCGCAGGTTTGGCAAGGTGAATTTTTCAAATGGCTCAAAGAAACCTTGTAGAAATCATTTTAAAAATAGGAAGCCTCACTTTTTCGTGGGGTTTTTTGTTTGTGTCAAAATATTTTGAATACCTTAACTTTAAATAATTTTGTAATTTTTATCTTTGAAAAATGAATAACAAAAAAAGTTATATTCCGATAAAAATTTTCCTGAGTTATCTGGTTTTGGCGGTGCTTTTTGCCAGTGTGGGCTGGTTTTTATACTCCGAGAACAAGAATTTTTCAAAAACCGAAGAAAGAATTACCGAGGAAAGCAATACTATTTTACGGGTTAGCAACTTGCTCTCTGATACGTATGAAACGGAAAATTTAGCTCGAATAGCCATTCAATCAGAATCAGAAAAAAATTTTAACAACTATATGAAGAAAAATATGCTGTTAAAAGCAGAAATTGATTCCTTGAAATTGTTTGTCTCCACACCACACCAAATCACTTTACTAGACAGTGTCAAGCAATTGCTATCTAAGAAAACGATAAATATTCAGCAACTTAAACTTATTAAAAATAAAACTGAAAATGAAGATGCGGTGGACGACGCGATTGGTGATTTGACTAAAATGGAGTCTTCCTTGCGGAAACTGGAATTAGAAGATTTTGTAAAAGATCCCGCCAGAATGGGAATTTATCAACGAAATGTCCTTCAGAAATATGTTGCCTACTTAAATCAAAACATTCCGGATGATAGTACCAATACGTTAAGTAAAAAAGCAACCGATTCTATTTTGACGGTTTCTAAAAATTTATTAAATGAGGTAAAAAGAGAAACATCCCGAAAGAAAAAATTATTGAATTTTGAGGAAAATAAATTATTGCAAAATGAACTTTCAATCTCTGACCAGCTAAGAAAAGTCCTTAACATTATAGAACGGGAAATTATAATAAACACCACAAAAAATTATTCGGATAGAGAGAATTCCTTAGCAAAAACGAATCAAATTGTAACCTCTGCGGCTATAATTGGATTATTGCTTACTTTGTTTTTTTTGATTATAATTCTAAATGATTACTCAAAAACCCAATCCTATAAGAAACAATTGGAGGAGGCAAATCTAAAATCCAAAAAATTACTTATTAGTCGGGAGCAACTCATTGCAACTGTAAGCCACGACCTGAAAACCCCTTTAAGCACGATTATTGGCTATACGGAATTATTGGGAAATTCCGATTTAAGCAGTAAACAATGCTATTACACCAAGAACATCAAAGGTTCCTCCGATTATATTTCACAATTGGTTCAGGATCTATTGGATTTTACTCAAATTGAAGCTGGGAAAATCACGATAGAAAAAATCCCGTTTTCGCTGTACGAGATGATTTATGAAGTGGCAAATAGCATTCAATCCGTTTATGCACAAAAACCAATTCAACTGATTGTTGAAATTGACCCTAATCTCGAAAAAAAAATCATTGGGGATCCTTTTCGTTTAAGACAAATAGTATCAAACCTTATTGGAAATGCGTTCAAGTTTACTGAAAAAGGATTCATAAAAATTAGCGTTGAAATCTACTTGGAAACACAATTGATAGCGATACAAATAGAAGATTCCGGGATTGGAATAGCAGAAAAAAACCAAGAACTCATTTTTGAGGAATTCATTCAAGCCGATAAGAATATAGAGAAAAAATATGGCGGGACAGGATTAGGACTTACCATTTCTAAAAAAATGACAGCGATTCTAGGCGGTGCTTTGCATTTGAAAAGTGAATTAGGAAAGGGAAGTTTGTTTACAATCCAAATTCCCTTACTTTTTGATGTCACGGTTTCCGAAAAACAGACTACTGCGAATCCGTCAAAAAAGCATTATAGAGCCATACTGATAGATGACGATGAAAGCTTGTTGAAATTAACAACTGAAGTTTTAAAACAAAACCAATATATTGTATTCCCTTTTGCTAGTGCAAAAGAAGCTCTTGATGCGCTATCAAATATTACCTTTGATTTGATTATCACCGATATTCAAATGCCAGTTATGGACGGGTTTTTATTTTTGAAAGAACTCATAGATAATCCCAAATACGAGTATGAAAAACAACCTGTAATAGCGGTCACCGGAAGAAATGATTTAAATCTGGACAACTACACAACCGCAGGATTTACCACTGTAATCAGCAAGCCTTATTCTCCTAAAATACTGCTTAAAACATTACAGTCTATTTTGAACAATGACGCAGTTCCCTTTGAAGCAATTCTAAAAAGCAAGCAAACAAAGGGGGAAAGGCCTTATTCATTAAAAGTCTTGAACGCTTTTTTATCTAATGATATAGTTGCTTTAAAAGAAGTGTTACTCTCATTTATAAAAAGTACGGCAAAGAATTTAGAAAATTTAGATCGGTCAGTTTCAAACATTGATTTTATGGAGATTAAAAATACAGCTCATAAAATGGCTCCCATGTTCAAGCAAATTAGCGCATCAGAAATCAGTGTTATTCTAGATGTATTAGAGCAAGAAGACTTAACACTTGAAGAGGTAAAAATGGCTTCAATTAATTTGAAGCTCAAAATAACAGCTCTTTTTGTCCTGTTAGAAAAGGAATTAAACTAATTGATGTTGTATAATTTTAATTTATTATACAGTGTTTTTCTGTTGATTTTCAATAATTTAGCAGCTTCTGTTTTGTTGTTATTGGTTTTAGCTAAAGCTTCCTGAATGACTTCTTTTTCGTTTTGAGACAAAGACAGATCAGAGGTGTCTAGGTTTTCATTTTGAAAGAATTCTGTGGGTAGTGCTGATTTTTCAATGAAATCTCCTTGCGACAAGAGCGTGGCCCTTTTGATGCAATTTTGAAGCTCACGCAGATTTCCCGGCCATCTGTAGTTTTGAAAAATTGTAACTACTTCAGCAGAAAGCCCAATGATTTTTTTGTTTAATTCCTGATTTGATTTTTCAAGGAAAAAATCGGAAAAGAGCATCAAATCTTCGTCACGATCTACCAAAGAGGGGGAATGTATAGAGAACTCATTTATTCTATGGTACAAATCCTCTCTGAATGTCCCATTTTTTACCGCTTCCCGTAAGTCTTCGTTTGTGGCGGTGATGATTCTGATGTCTACATCAATTTCTTTATTGCTTCCTACAGGCTTAATTTTTCTTTCTTGGAGTGCTCTCAATAGTTGGATTTGATTTTCATAGGAAAGATTCCCTATTTCGTCAAGAAATAATGTACCTCTGTTTGCTGCCTCGAAAAATCCAATTTTATCATTTATGGCTCCCGTAAAAGATCCTTTTACATGGCCAAAAAACTCACTTGCAGCTAATTCTTTTGGGATCGATCCACAGTCTACGGCAATGAAATTATTGTTTGTTCTGGAACTGTTCTGGTGAATGCCTTTGGCAATAACTTCCTTTCCCGTTCCGCTTTCGCCGATGATTAAAACTGACATATTTGTTGGGCTGACGAGTTGGATATATTCTGCCAGTTTTTGAGATGCTTTTGAGATCCCCTTTACAAATTCACTAGTCGGTTTTTTGTTTTTTTTATTGTCAGTTTTAGGTTCAGAAATTACTTTGTCAGAATTAGTGTGCGTTTCCATTTGAAGAGAATTTTGAATAACCAATAAAACTTCTTCGGGATTGAATGGTTTAGAAATATAATCTGCCGCCCCATTTTTCATGGCTTTTACAGCAGTATTCACATCAGAATATCCCGTCATTAAGAGGACGGGAACATTAGGATGGGTACTCTTGATTTCTGACATAAGTTTAATTCCATCATAATTTGGAAGTCGTAAATCCGTAATGATGAGGTCAAATTCATTGTTTTTGATTTGAGATTTTGCTTCTTCAGCTGAAAATGTAGCCGTTACTTCATAATCGTTTTTTACCAGAAATTTTTCTAATAATTTACAAAAAGCAACATCATCTTCAATCAATAAAATTTTAGCCATTGTATTTTAACTTTATGGCTAAAATAAAGGTATTAAATTTGTATTTAGCTAATTTTTTGCAAAAAAAGAGAGACTGTTAAAACAATCTCTCTTTTTAAACAAAACTCACCTAAATTATTTATTTATCCAGTTTCCTTCAGCATCCGCATAAACAGTAGCATTCTGGTCTCCAACTGTAATTTCTAGTTTGTATTCTTTATTTTTATTGATGTATGCTTTTCCCAGAATTGCTCCGGGATATGCTTTTTCCATAGCTGTTTTTATTGCTTGAGGAACGGCTTCTGCTTGTACTTCAGTATATTCTTCTTGTAGTAAAACAGATTGATTTTGTGGGTTTTGAACGGGAAGTATTGTTGCAAATGCGGACATGCTTCCTAAAATAATTGCTGCTGATAAAATTAACTTTTTCATAGTATTTTTTTTAAATTGTTATTGTTTTGATGCTTTATTTTTGAATCCATTTCCCAGTTTCATCTGCAAAAAGAATAACTTTTTTCGCTGCTGCAGTCACTTCTAATTTATACTCTTTGTTAGCATTTACGTGTGCTTTGTCCAGAACAGCGTCTGGATGTGCTGCTAGTAAAGCGGTTTTAATAGCATCCGGAACATTTTCTACTTGTACCTCTACATATTCCTCTTGAATGGATAGCGTTTGTACTAGTTCATTTGAAGTTGGAACTGTAGTGGCAAATGCTGTCATACTTCCTAAAATAATTGCTGCTGATAAAATTAACTTTTTCATAGTGTTTCTTTTAAATTGTTATTGTTTTAATGCTTTATTTTTGAATCCATTTCCCAGTAGCATCTGCAAAAAGATTTCCTTTTTTGTCCCCAACAGTCACATCCAGTTTATATTCTTTATTTGCATTTGTATATGCTTTGTCTAGAATTGCATCTGGGTAAGCCGTTTTTAACGCTTTTGTTACAGCTTCCGGCACTTCTTCATTTTTCACTTCAATATATTCTTCTTGAATTGAGGCTGTTTTTGCTGGTGTAGTTGTTGTTTGAGCTGTAGTTGTATATGTTGAAAAACTCGCTATTACAATTGCTGCTGATACCATTAACTTTTTCATACTGTTTTATTTATAGATTATTATTGTTACTTATTATTGTTCAAGTAATTGAAATAATTGTACCAGAGTTATAAAGGAAGGCGCTGTGTCATTAAATATCTGTAATAGAGGTGTTTAATGAAATATGTTTTTTTTAATAAGGAGAAATGTGGGTAAAACGTAGCGTGTTGTGGGTATAAATTACCCGCTTTGTTTTTTTGTAGTGGTTCTAAACAAAAAAACCTTGCATCGCTGCAAGGTTTTTTATTATAGATATGTAAATCTGCTATTCTGGGTCGTTCATTTTGAACGTATCCATAAAAGCGGTTGTGTAATCACCTGCAATATAGCGAGGATCATCCATCAACTGTCTGTGAAAAGGAATGGTAGTTTTTATTCCTTCAATCACAAATTCGTCTAAGGCTCTTCTCATTTTACTAATTGCTTCTTCACGAGTTTGTGCAGTAGTAATTAACTTTGCAATCATAGAATCGTAATTTGGCGGAATTGTATATCCTGAATAAACGTGAGTGTCTAAACGAACACCATGTCCACCGGGCATGTGAAGTGTTGTAATTTTTCCTGGAGAAGGACGGAAATCATTATAAGGATCTTCTGCATTAATTCTACATTCGATGGCGTGCAACTGTGGTAAATAATTTTTACCTGAAATAGATATTCCGGCAGCAACCATAATTTGTTCCCGAATTAAGTCGTAATCAATAACCTGTTCTGTAATAGGATGCTCCACTTGAATACGGGTATTCATTTCCATGAAATAAAAGTTACGGTTTTTATCCACCAAAAACTCAACCGTTCCAGCACCTTCATACTTAATGTATTCGGCTGCTTTTACAGCTGCTTCCCCCATTTTCTGACGCAATTCATCGGTCATAAACGGTGATGGAGTTTCCTCGGTCAATTTTTGGTGACGTCTTTGAACAGAACAATCTCTTTCTGAAAGATGACAGGCTTTTCCGTAAGCATCTCCTACAACTTGAATTTCAATATGACGAGGTTCTTCGATTAATTTCTCCAAATACATTCCGTCATTTCCAAAAGCTGCGGCTGATTCCTGACGGGCATCTTCCCAGGCTTTCAACAAATCTTCTTCTTTCCAAACTGCTCTCATCCCTTTTCCACCACCACCGGCAGTAGCTTTAAGCATTACGGGAAAGCCAAAATCTCTTGAAAGCTGTAGCGCTTGTTCATAGGATTCTAAAATCCCAACTGAACCCGGAACACAAGGAACACCCGCTTCTATCATAGTCGATTTTGCAGAAGCTTTATCTCCCATTCTATCAATCATTTCTGGAGAAGCTCCAATGAATTTGATTCCATGTTCTTGACAAATTTTAGAAAACTTAGAGTTTTCAGAAAGGAATCCATATCCTGGATGTATTGCATCTGCATTTGTAATTTCTGCGGCGGCAATTATATTTGACATTTTCAAATAGGACAAGTTGCTTGGAGGTGGTCCTATGCAAACGGCTTCGTCAGCAAACCTTACATGTAAACTTTCGGCATCTGCAGTAGAATACACCGCTACTGTTTTGATCCCCATTTCCTTGCAAGTTCTAATTACGCGTAACGCAATTTCTCCTCTATTTGCAATTAATATTTTTTTAAACATCTTGTTTTGCAATTTTAAATGTTGAATTTTAAATTTTAAATTATTTCAAATAATGAAAAAGCATCATTCAAAATTTATAATTTATAATTTCTTATGATGGATCTACTAAGAATAAAGGTTGGTCAAATTCAACTGGCGACATATCGTCAACCAATATTTTTACGATTTTACCAGAAACTTCAGATTCAATTTCGTTAAATAACTTCATAGCTTCTATTACGCAAAGAACATCTCCTTTAGCGATGCTTTTACCTACTTCAACAAACATCGGTTTATCCGGAGATGGTTTTCTATAAAAAGTTCCAATAATTGGAGATTTTATAGTGATGAAATGAGCGTTTTCTATCGCAGGTACTGCCGGAACAACTGCAACGGGAGCCACTTGTTGTGGAGCTAATGGTTGCTGAAGCACTCCTTGAGCGGGCATTTGCTGTACATAAGTAGTCTCAGTGACATTTCCTTCTAAGGTTGTTCTGATGGTGATTTTCACGTCATCCATCTCTAGTTTAACTTCTGCAACTCCTGAATTTGCGACAAACTTGATTAGATTTTGAATTTCTTTTAAATCCATAATTATTTGTTTTTAGTTTAAATTTATTTTTTGTCGTATGCCCATTTTAGATAAATAGATCCCCAAGTGAATCCACCTCCAAAAGCAGCCAAAATTATCGTATCTCCTTTTTTGAACTGATGTTCAAAATCACTAAGCACTAATGGTAAAGTGGCAGAAGTTGTATTTCCGTACTTTTCGATATTCATTAATACTTTAGATTCTTCTAAATTCATTCTGTTGGCTGTCGCATCAATTATACGTTTATTGGCTTGATGAGGAACCAGCCAATCGACATCTTCATTTGTCAGATTATTTCTTTTCAAAATTAATTCGCTTGAATCTGCCATATTGGTTACGGCGTATTTAAACACTGTTTTCCCGTCTTGAATAATGTTGTGTTTGTTGTCTCTTACCGTTTCAAAAGAGGCAGGGTTAAGTGATCCGCCGGCATCAATTTTAAGAAAATCTCTGCCAATTCCATCACTGCGCAAGTATTCATCCTGCAATCCTAATCCTTCATAGTTAGGTTCAAAGAGTACTGCACCAGCACCATCTCCAAAAATAATACAAGTAGATCGGTCTTTATAATCCACGATAGAAGACATTTTATCAGCACCAATTAAGAGTACTTTTTTATACCTTCCGGATTGAATATAAGCAGCAGCTGTTGACATCCCAAACAAAAAACTGGAACAAGCAGCCTGCAAATCATAAGCAAAAGCATTTGTGGCTCCAATTTGGGTTGCTACATATACGCCTGTTGACGCTACTGGCATGTCGGGCGTTGCGGTTGCCATAATTAGTAGATCGATCTCTAAAGGGTCAATGTTCGCTTTGGCCAATAAATCCTGCGCGGCTTTTATGGCCAAAAAAGAAGTTCCCTTGTCCTTGTCTTTAAGGATTCTTCTTTCTTTTATTCCTGTACGAGAGGTGATCCATTCGTCATTGGTGTCGACCATGGCTTCAAGAGCTTTGTTCGTTAGTACAAAGTCTGGAACATAGGCTCCAACAGCGGTTATTGCGGCTGTGATTGTATTCATTGTATGCGTTTATTTCTAGTCAAATGGTACCATTTGAAAATTTTTAAAAGACTTGAAAATTACAAAAAAAATTCCATTCTCTTTGAATTAGAACTTCTTATTTAACGAAAATTACAAACAACAAAAAAACTCTCACGATGTGAGAGTTCGAATATCATTTACAAAAAATGTATTATGCAACAGCTACAGATTTATCTATAACAACTTGCCCTCTGTAGTACATTTTACCTTCATGCCAATACGCTCTGTGGTATAAATGTGCTTCTCCAGTAATTGGACAAGTAGCAATCTGTGCTACAGTAGCTTTGTAATGTGTTCTTCTTTTATCTCTTCTTGTTTTGGAGATTTTTCTCTTAGGATGTGCCATTTTACTATATTATTTATCCGTTAATAGTTGCTTTAACTTGTCCCAACGCGGGTCAATATTTTCTTCTTCTTTATTTTCTTCTTTTTCTTCCTTTATCGTCAATTCATTGAGTTTTGTCAAGGCTTCAGTCTTTAAACTTCCATCTTGTATGCCCGGATGAACACGTCTTAAAGGGACTGACAGCACAATCATTTCATAGATATATTGTGCAATATTTATTTCAAACTCTCCGTGGGGCAAAATCAATAATTCGTCGTTGTCATTATTGTAAACCTCATCAAAACGAACGATTAATTTCATTTCGCCCTCAATTGGCAGATCAAAATCTTCGCTGGTAAGATCACATGGCACATTTACAGCCCCTTTGTGATTAAAACGCAACTCTAACAGTGTGCTTTTTTTCTCTAAAACTACATTTACTTTGATCTTTGAATCTTGATATTCATCATAATCAAAGATTTCAAAGAACGCATTACTGATTTGATACTCAAAATGATGTTTCCCTAGCTTTAATCCTATAAAAGGAATTAAATATTCTTTTGTGTTCTTCATTTCAACAACAATTTTCCCTTAAACTTCGGGAGTGCAAAGATATAAAATTATTGCAAATCTAATAATGTTATTCACTTTTTTTTGTTCACAACTGCTTTTCTTTTGTTTTCAATGGTTTTTTGCTAATTTCTGCATATTGATTTCTGGAATGATAAATGTCTATTGCCAGATATACAGCCTCTTTGAAGGAGTTAAAATCAGCTATTCCCTTGCCTGCTATATCATAAGCGGTGCCGTGATCTGGTGAGGTTCTTATTTTATGCAAGCCTGCAGTATAATTTACTCCTTTTCCAAAAGATAATGTTTTGAAAGGAATCAATCCTTGATCGTGGTAGGTTGCTATAACGGCATCGTATTTCTCGTATTGATTACTGCCAAAGAAACCATCTGCAGCAAATGGACCAAATACTAAGATCCCTTTGTCGAACATTTTTTTTAATGTAGGTTTTATAATCAAGTCATCCTCTGTCCCTATGACTCCGCCATCTCCACAATGCGGGTTTAAACCTAAAACTGCTATTTTGGGTTTATTAATGCCAAAATCTTTGATCAAAGTCTGTCTGACCGTTTCGATTTTTCGCACAATCAATTCTTCCGTTAGCTGTGAGGCGACTTCACTAAGCGGAATATGATCTGTCAGCAATCCTATTCTCAAATTATCCTGAACCATCAACATCAAGGCATTGCCTTCTAGTTCTTGGTCTAGGTAATCCGTATGGCCCGGAAACTTAAAATCGTCTGATTGTATATTGAATTTATTTATTGGTGCTGTTACCAGAACGTCTATAACGCCTTCTTTGAGTGCTTTCGTCGCTGCAATAAATGATTTTATAGCATATTCCCCTGCCTTAGAATCATCCTTGCCAAGATTTAAATCCACACCTTCTTTCCAGAGGTTTAATACATTGATTTTGCCTAATACGATTTGATCTAATTTGTCGATCCCGTGGAGCAAAGATGTTGATTGAAAACTTTTTTTAACAAAAGACAACAACTTGACATTAGCAAAGATAACTGGAGTGCACAACTCTAACATGCGAGAATCCTCAAATGTTTTTAAAACAACTTCGCTTCCAATACCGTTTAAATCTCCAATAGAAATTCCGACAATTATATTTTCTGCTTTTTTCATAATGACATACCGTTATTTATTGCTAATTTTGAAGTGCAAATTTAGTAAAAAAAACAAGAAATGTTTACAGGAATCATAGAAACCCTTGGTATCATCCAAGAAATAAAAAAAGAAAAAAATAACGTTCATATTACCATAAATGCATCAATTACCACTGAACTTAAGATAGATCAAAGCGTGGCACATAACGGGGTCTGTCTTACGGTTGTTGCTATCAACGACACTTTTTATACCGTAACCGCAATAGACGAAACTATAAAAAAAACAAATTTATCGGATTGGAAAGTTGGAGACAGTATCAATCTGGAAAGAGCAATGAAGCTGGGAGATAGGCTGGACGGACATATTGTTCAGGGACATGTAGACCAAACGGGCACCTGCATCACTGCCGAGCAGACCAACGGCAGCTGGCTTTACACTTTTGAATATGAGGAAAATTGGAACAACATTACCATTGAGAAAGGATCCATTACGGTAAACGGCGTCAGCTTAACGGTTGTGAACTCAAAGAAAAATCAGTTTAGTGTCGCCATTATTCCTTATACATACGAACATACTAATTTTAAAACTTTTGAAGTTGGCACAAAAATAAATCTTGAATTTGATGTCATTGGTAAATACGTGACTAGGCTTTACAAAACCCAATAATACAAAACACTCTTTATTTAAGGTTTTTTTTCACACTGTTATATATCAGCATTGTGCCAAAAATCAACGAGACTATAATTGCGATATAAATGTATTCATCTATAGGAACCGCAGTAGGGGGCTCCGAAGGAGGAGGAGGAGGCTGAGCAATTGTGCTATTCGCAAAGGCAAAAAAGAAAACGATTAAAAAAATAAATTTATTTGTTCCAATCTTCATAAATAGCACAATTAATGATACAAAATATTTATTAAATCTAAAATGTGCTTTATTATCATTTCTAATTTGTAATGCATTTTTTTAGCTTCGGTTTTAAAAAAAAGCCTTCAAAATTATTTTGAAGGCTTTTAAACTTAAACTGTGGTCCCACCTGGGCTCGAACCAGGGACCACCTGATTATGAGTCAGGTGCTCTAACCAGCTGAGCTATAGGACCGGTTAAGAGTGTGCAATATTACTACTATTTTTCATGTACTCCAAATATTTTGACTTAGATTTCAATAATATTTCAATGATTCATCGCTTTTAAAGAGAAACGTGCTGAATAGTAGAATACTAAATGAATTATCCTGAAAACACTTATTTTATTTCCTGACACAACTCAATCAAAACGCCATTCGTACTTTTTGGATGCAAAAAGACAACTAACTTGTTATCAGCCCCTTTTTTAGGAGTTTCATTTAATACAATAAAACCTTCTTTTTTTAAACGCGCAATTTCTAAAACTATATCTTCTACGTCAAAGGCAATGTGGTGTATGCCTTCTCCCTTTTTTTCAAGAAACTTAGCAATAGGACTTTCTGGATTGGTAGCTGCTAAAAGCTCAATTTTATTAGGCCCATTCATAAAAAAAGAAGTTGTTACTCCTTCACTTTCCACCGCCTCGAATTTGTAGGCCGGAGCTCCAAAAAGCTTTTCAAAAACTTTATTAGAAACTTCTAAATTCTTAACTGCAATCCCAATATGTTCTATTTTCCTCATTATTTATGTTTTGAGCGCAACGCTACTTTAGTTGAAAAACTCTACTACCACTGCGAATTATAACTACAATTATTTTTCAGTGTAAAATTAAACATTAAAAAGAAAAAACAAGGTCCCCACAAAAGGCAAGTTGAATTTATTACGCATAATAATTTTATAAAAAATAGCAATCACATGAATTATAATTGTTATTTTGTAAATTCTAATTATGATTTGATATGTTGAAAAACAATTTAAAATACGCCTTCTTATTATTGCTTTTTATTGTAGCTGGTTGTGCCAAAAGAGGCTCTATCACCGGGGGATTAAAAGATACTATTGCGCCTGTTTTGAAAATGAGTTTCCCGGAAAACTTCAACACAAAATTCAAAGGAGATGAGATTAAGTTGGTATTTGACGAAAATATTAAAATAAAAAACCTGAACAAACAATTGATTATTTCGCCACCAATGAAGAACGATCCATTGGTTTTACCCACAACGGCAAGCAAAACGATCACCATAAAAATTAAAGATACACTACAACCCAACACCACGTACAGCTTTAATTTTGGACAAAGTATTGCTGATAATAATGAAGGAAATCCGTTAAATCAATTCAAATATGTATTTTCTACCGGCGATTATATTGACTCTTTAAGCCTTGGCGGTACTCTGAAAAGTGCGTATGAAAAAGAAGTGGAATCATTCGTATCAGTTATGCTTTACGAAGTCAATGACAGTTTCAAGGACTCCGTTGTTTATACTGAAACCCCAAGATATGTAACCAACACATTGGACAGCTTGAAGACGTTTCGTTTAGAGAATTTAAAAGCAGGGAAATATCTTCTTGTAGCCATGAAAGACTACAACAGCAACAATAAATACAACCCAAAAACAGATAAAATTGGATTTAGCAAAGACTTTATTACGATTCCAAATGACACTATTTATGAGTTAGAATTATTTAAGGAAACACTTCCTTTCAAAACATTTAAGCCTAGTCAAGCCTCAGGAAACCGTTTGTTAGTAGGGTATGAGGGACTAATAAATTCTGCTGATGACAGGCCCAAAATAATTTTAAAAAACAACAACGATCTTCTGCTTACTGTCATTACTAAATTTCCAAAAAAAGATTCCCTTCAAATCTGGTACAAGCCCATTAAAGCTGATTCACTAAATTTGGCTGTAGCCAAAGGTCAATATGAATCGAAATTCAACTTTAAAATAAAAGATCAGAAAAAAGATACTTTAAACGTCATAGCCCTGCAAAACGGAACCTTAAAATTTAGAGAGCAATTTACATTAGAAAGTAATACTCCTTTAACCCGTTTCGAAAATTCGAAAATAAACCTAACCAATAACGCAAAAGATGCAGTGTCGTTTACCACTAAATACGACGAATTCAATCAAAAGCTATTTTTTGATTTCATAAAAGAACCTTCCGAAAATTATACATTTGAAATTTTACCTGGAGCGTTAACTGATTTTTTCGAACAAACAAACGATACTTTAACGTATAAATTAAACACTCAAAGCACTGCTGATTATGGGAATCTGACCGTGCAGTTGCAAAAAGCAAAACAATTTCCCGTCATTGTTGAACTCACGAATGCAAAAGGGGACGTTTTAGCTACTGAATATACCGAGGAAAACACCACAATAAATTTTAATTTAATTGACCCCGAGCTGTACACGCTCCGAATTATTTATGATGCCAATAAAAACAAGGAATGGGATTCCGGTAATTATTTAGAAAAACGTCAAGCCGAGGAAGTGATTTACTTTTCCAAAGAAATTCCTGTTCGGGCAAATTGGGACGTCAACCAGGCATTTGATTTAAGTCTTCCCTACATTCCGGAACCTAAAAAGAAAACCAACAAGAAGAAATAAACGTTACCTGTTTTCTATTTCAAAAGAATCTCTGTCATTCAAAAAACCCAATTTTTGTCGGGTTTCCAGCATTTTTTCTGGGTCTAATTCTACTAAAAACAAACCTTCTGTTTCTATTGGTTCTTGAATGTAATTCCCCAGAAAATCGACTGCTTGTGAGTGACCTATGTATTCATAACCATTTGCATCAATACCGATTCTATTGACACCAATAGCATAGCACATGTTTTCTATCGCTCGTGCTTTCAATAAAGCATCCCAAGCATTTGTTCTAATTTTTGGCCAGCTTGCAACATAAATCACCAAGTCATAATCCTCTGAATTTCTGGAAAATACAGGAAATCTCAAATCGTAACATATTTGAAGGCAAATTTTCCAATCTAAATAATTTACAATCGTTTTTTGGGTGCCACTAGTATATACTTTATCTTCGCCAGCTAAAGTAAACAAGTGTTTTTTATCATAGCACTGAATTGTTCCAGAAGGAAATACAAACACCATTCTGTTGTAAAAATTTCCGTTTTCCTTAATAACTAAACTTCCTGTTATAGCACTATTTGTAGCTTTTGCCAATGATTGTAACCATACAATGGTTTCGCCTTGCATTGTTTCTGCAACATCCTTTGGATTCATCGTAAAGCCCGTTGTGAACATTTCAGGAAGCACAATCAAATCTACCTTTTCAGTAAGTGCACTGATTTTTTCTTCGAAATAGTTTCGGTTGGCTTTTGGGTTTTCCCAAACTAAAGGAGCTTGAATTAGGATAATTTTCATTTTACTTTATTTTTTATAAAAATAAGAAATATCACAACACCATAAGTTCATTATATTAGCTAAAAAATGACTTTATGAAAAAGATATTTCTTGTATACTCTTTTCTGTTTTCTGTTTTTATTTTTGGACAGGAAAAATCGGGAGCGAAACAATTTTGGGAAAACCTACAAAAACAATGTGGGAAATCCTTTGAAGGAACAGTCACAGAGGGTGCAACCAATGATACTTTTCGGGATAAAAAACTGGTGATGCATGTCCGCAACTGCGATGAAAAAACGATTCGGATTCCGTTTTTTGTAGGAGACGACAAATCAAGAACATGGGTACTTGCTTATGAAAACGATCGCATCCAGTTGAAACACGACCACCGCCACGAAGATGGCTCGGAGGATAAGGTGACACAATATGGAGGGACAACCACTAATGCGGGGTCAGCAACGCTTCAGTTTTTTCCGGCAGATGAGGAAACCTGTGATTTGATTCCAAATGCTGCTGCAAATGTTTGGTGGATTACTCTTGACGAAACTTCTTTCACGTACAACCTAAGGCGCATCGGTTCTGACCGACTGTTTACCGTGAAATTTGATTTGACAAAAACAGTAGGTACGCCTGCCGCACCTTGGGGATGGAAAGATTAGTGTATAATAGATTATTTTATATAAAAAAACGCATTCAACTTTGACATTGAATGCGTTTTAAATTATTATGCAATCCTTGTCCTTTGAGTTTGACCTTTAGGACTAAATGTTTACCCTTTTAAACTGGCCGATAAATATTCTCTATTCATTCTGGCAATATTTTCAAGAGAAATTCCTTTTGGACATTCTACTTCACAAGCTCCAGTATTGGTACAGTTCCCAAAACCTTCCGCATCCATTTGGCTCACCATATTCAATACACGGTCAGTAGCTTCAATTCTTCCTTGTGGCAACAACGCATATTGAGATACTTTTGCAGCGACAAAAAGCATCGCCGATGAGTTTTTACAACTCGCCACACAAGCTCCACAACCAATACAAGTAGCCGCATCAAAAGCATTATCCGCATCTTCCTTATTAATAGGGATCGTATTAGCATCAATAGTATTTCCTGAGGTGTTTACGGATATAAATCCTCCCGCATGTTGAATCCTGTCAAAAGAACTTCTATCGACCACTAAATCCCTTATTACAGGAAAAGCTTTAGCTCTAAACGGCTCAATAAAAATGGTGTCACCATCCTTGAACATTCTCATGTGCAATTGACAAGTGGTAACGCCACGGTCTGGTCCGTGCGCTTCCCCATTGATATACAAAGAACACATTCCGCAAATTCCTTCGCGACAATCGTGATCAAATGCAACTGGTTCATCCCCTTTCATGATCAATTCGTCATTCAAAATGTCAAGCATTTCAAGAAATGACATGTCTGGCTCAATATGATCTATAGGATACTCAACTATTTTACCTTCTGCAGCGGCATTTTTCTGACGCCATATTTTTAATGTAAGTTTCATATTTTTAGTTTGAAAGTCATAGAGTCGAAAGTCGAAAGTCGATTGACATGGAGTCACTTGACTTTAAGACGTTAGACATTAGACTAAATTATTTATAACTTCTTTGAACTAATTTCACGTTATCAAATACCAACGGCTCTTTGTGTAAAATTGCTTCACTTGGTTTCCCAGTGTATTCCCATGCTGCTACGTAAGCAAAATTCTCATCGTCACGTTGCGCTTCTCCTTCTTCAGTTTGGTATTCTTCACGGAAATGTCCTCCGCAAGATTCATTACGGTGTAATGCATCTTTAGCAAATAATTCCCCCAATTCAAGGAAATCGGCAACACGAGTTGCTTTCTCCAATTCTTGATTCAAACCATTCGCATCTCCGGGAACTTTTACTTCTTTGTAAAACTCTTCACGCAAAGCAGCAATTTCTACAATTGCTTCGTTTAATCCTTTTTCATTACGAGCCATTCCCACTTTGTCCCACATAATTTTCCCTAATTTCTTATGAAAATAGTCAACAGAATGTGTTCCTTTATTGTTCATGAATCTTTCGATTTGGTCTTTTACCGCTTTTTCAGCAGCAACAAATTCAGGTAAATCTGTAGATATGGCACCCATTTTAATGTCTGGAGCTAAATAATCTCCAATAGTATATGGCAATACGAAATACCCATCTGCTAAACCTTGCATCAAAGCCGATGCTCCAAGTCTGTTAGCTCCATGATCTGAGAAGTTCGATTCCCCAATGGAAAAACAACCCGGAATAGTAGTTTGCAAGTTATAATCAACCCAAGTACCTCCCATTGTATAATGTACCGCAGGGTAAATCATCATTGGAGCAGTATAAGGATCTTCATCTACAATTTTATAATACATTTGGAACAAGTTCCCGTATTTACTTTTTACAAGTTCAGTGCCTAATTTAGTTACTAATTTAGTATCATTAGTATCCAATCCTTTCACATACGCTTGTTCATTTCCGTACCGTTGAATAGCTGCCGCAAAATCCAAATAAACTGCTTCACCTGTTTTGTTTACTCCAAAACCTGCATCACATCTTTCTTTGGCAGCACGGGAAGCTACATCACGAGGCACTAAGTTACCAAAGGCAGGATACCTTCTTTCTAAGAAATAATCTCTTTCATCTTCTGATAAATCGGTTGCTTTTTTCTTTCCTTCTCGAATCGCTTGCGCATCTTCTAATTTTGCAGGAACCCAAATACGTCCATCATTTCGCAATGATTCTGACATTAATGTCAATTTTGACTGGTGGTCTCCTGAAACAGGAATACAAGTAGGGTGAATTTGTGTGTAACAAGGATTAGCGAAGAAAGCCCCTTTTTTGTGGATTTTCCAGGCAGCAGTAGCGTTACTTCCCATAGCATTGGTAGAAAGGAAAAACACATTTCCATAACCACCAGAAGCAATAACAACAGCATGAGCAGAGTGTCTTTCTATTTCACCGGTAACTAAGTTACGAGCGATAATTCCTCTTGCTTTTCCGTTTACGATTACTAAATCCAGCATTTCATGACGGTTGTGCATTTTTACTTTACCACGACCTATCTGGCGATTCATTGCTGAGTAAGCACCCAAAAGCAATTGTTGACCTGTTTGCCCTTGTGCATAAAAAGTACGAGAAACCAAAGTTCCGCCAAAAGAACGGTTATCTAATAACCCTCCATATTCACGAGCCAATGGAACACCTTGCGCCACACATTGGTCAATAATATTACCGGAAACTTCCGCCAAACGGTGTACGTTAGCCTCACGAGCACGATAATCTCCACCTTTTACAGTATCGTAAAACAATCTGTGAACAGAGTCACCGTCTCCTTTATAATTTTTTGCAGCGTTGATTCCTCCTTGTGCAGCAATGGAGTGCGCACGACGGGGTGAATCTTGAAAACAAAATGCTTTTACGTTATATCCTAATTCTGCTAATGTTGCAGCAGCAGAACCTCCAGCAAGACCTGTACCCACTATAATTATATCTAAATTACGTTTGTTAGCAGGGTTTACTAAATTAATATGATCTTTATAATTTGTCCATTTGTCCGCAATTGGACCTGTAGGAATTTTTGAATCTAATGCCATTATAATTTAATATTAATGATTGAAATGATGAAATAATGCAATGAAAATGAAACCAAAAGGAACTACAATTGCAAAAGCATATCCTAATGTATGCAACGATTTTGAATATTTATTATTAAAACCTACAGATTGGAACGAAGAATTGAAACCGTGCCACAAGTGCAAAGACAACAATAAAAAAGACAAACTGTACAATCCTGTTCTAACGGGGCTTTCAAATTTTTCTGCTAATTCATGAAAATATCTTGTTTCATTCAATGAATTAGATTCTACATATTTATATACCATTTCAGGAACCCAAAAATCGTAAAAATGCAAAGCTAAAAAGGCTAGAACAACTGACCCAGTAACTATCATATTTCTGGAAGCCCACGAAGAATTAGCAGCTCCGTTATTTTTCGCATACCCAATTGGCCTGGCTTTTCTGTTTTTAAAATCCAAAACAAAACCCATGATGAAGTGAAAAACGACCCCGACGATTAATATAGGCTGAATTACATACTGAACTAAAGGATTATTTCCCATAAAATGAGAAATCGAGTTGAAAGTGCTTTCACTAAACACTGATGTCATATTGATAAAAAAATGCTGTGCTAGAAACAACATCAAAAAAAGTCCTGAAAGTGCCATAGCTACTTTTTTTGCTATTGACGATTTCAATAATGCAGATTTTGCCATAAGAATTTGAATGAATTAATTTAAGAATCACACAAAAATAGAGCAATTAGTAGTGAACTACAACCTTTTCGTTATAATTTATAATCATTTTAAAGTGCTAAAGCCCCGAAGTTAATAATTTACTAAATGCCGGCACTTAATATATTGTAAATCTGTCATTTAGCACAACAAAAACAATATATTTTAAAATTTAACGATTGCAAATGAAAACAATAATCCTTAAAATATTCACATTAAACGTATCATATCAATAATTTTGGCATGGTTTATTTTTCAAATTCTTAAAAAGTCACTAAATACAATTTTAACAACTTTAAAAAAATTGTCGTCAAACTCCTAAATTTACTTTTATAAGCAAAAAAACTAAACTAACATCATCTCTTTTGATGTTCTAAAAATACACGGGCCTAAAAATATGGACTGCACCAATGAAATGGCGAAATCTGTTTCTAAGTATATTCTACTCCTTAAAATGAATCCTGAAATTTCATTTTAACTTCTATAAAAAACACAACAATATAGACATTAATACCATTGTCAAATCGAGCCTAGTCGTGTTATAAAATGGGTTATTGTACTAACACTTTATATATTTCATTAAGTATTGCAGGATCTTACTACTGTGTAACATAAAATAAAGGCTGTCTTCGTAATGGAGACAGCCTTTATTTCAACAAAGACTTAGTCTATACAAAATACTAAGCCTCATTTATTTTCCATAGTACTTAATTACAATTTCCACCGCAGTCTTGCGCGTTTTGATAATCTTCCGGAGTAATGGTGTAAACTTCGGTGCGTTCATCTCTAAACATTGGATTAAAAATGTTTCTAGCTTGATTAAAACATTGATTTGTTGCAGTACATTCTTGATTGTTCTGTACAGCTACTAAAAAGCAGTATGAGCAATAAAAATAGTATATTCTTCATATTTTTAGTCTTGCCAATTATTAAATAATTCTTCTGCAAAAATCTCAGTTGGATTATCGTATTTGTTTTTGATATTATCGCGCCATTCCCATCACGATCTTGCTCCCACTGGTGCTTGCTCTAATTGCGGTAACGTATAGCCACTCACTCGATCTATAGGTTTGTTATTAGATAATGCTCTACTGATAATTATTTACAGAATAAGGATTTTCTATTTTTTTTCATGTTTAATGTACTCGTTACGATCAATAGATTTAGCAGAATCCGCGGAGATTTCAGAATCGTCAGCACAAGACCCAAAAAGCAGTATAGAAATTGTTAGAAGAACAAAATTAAAAGGCATTACTTTTTTTATCAAGTTAATATACTTAAGGTTAATTCTTACGAAGATAAAAATTATTTAAATACAAACTAACCGTAAACGATTTATTTACAATTAAATAACAAGAGTTTTAAAGTCAATTGAATTTCGCCATATATTTTTGAACAATCGCTTCCGTATTCTCGTTTCGCATTTTTTGCTCTAACTGAATTGGTGGAGAAGCACGTTCCAAACAATTTTTTACCGCACAGGTCTCACAGGTAACCCCAACAATTTGTTTTTTAATGGAGTCGTTTTCCATAAACTTAAATTTTTTCTTCACGGCCGGAGTAATTAAAATCCCTACTGAAATACTGCGGATACAATCTACCTTGAACGGATCCGGTGTTGCGGATGAAAAAACAAGATATTCATTTTTACTGTTTTCATAACTGGAGATTTGTGCATCAAAAAAGTGGTTTTTATTTTGCTTCAAAGACTCCTCAATTGTGCGTATCGAAACCCATCTTCGGCAGTAATGCTCATTCATTTCATTCGCATGCGGCTCCTGCTGATTGGTGATGTGTAATTCTTTCTTTATCTGATAGGTATCCGTTCCTTTTTGATGGGACAATCGCAGGAAAAAAAGATTTTTTAACTGAAAATCTTTTGGCAAAATATTAGTCAATCTTTGGTAGAATGATTCCGGAGAAACATTAAACCCGCTCATCAAAGCAATCATTTCCTGAGGTTTCGGATCTGTTTTGGACAAAAATAAATTCAGTTCGTCTATCAGTTTCTGTCGTGGAATAAGCAATGCTCCCGCAAAGTATGAAGCATAAAAATTATTCAGAACTTGGTCGAAATTATCAAATTTAATCCAACTGAACGTATACAGTCTATCGGTGATTGCGAGATAATTATACGCAATTTCTTTGGCCAGAATAAATGCTTTTTGAGGTTCGTCAATATCTAATGAAAGTAACAAAGTCTTGCTTTTTGGTACAAAAATCGACCTCAAATCCCCCAATTGTTCTTGTTCCGAAAAAACAAGTTCTTTTATCGTATATCCGTATTCCTCCATTAAGATTGCTGTGAGTTCTTCAATCGAAATTTTAGTGTCAATATTTACGTAAAATGCTTTGGAAAACTGCAAAACCTTCAGCTCTAAATCTTCAAAATAATTGGTGTGCGCTTCCTGATACGAACGCAATGAAGCCAAGAAGAAACTCTCTCTGGTTAAATTATAATGTTGCGCAATCTCAATAATCGTACTGATAAACGCATTGACTTTTGCAGGAGCGTTAGCAATAATGTCGATAAGATCATTTTCCTGAATCCCAAAAATATCCAACGGGATCTCTTTCAGAATGCCAGATTTTAGGATTTCTCCAATGGGGGCCAGATTATTATCCAGTTTCAAGGAAACCATATTGTCATAGGAAATATCGAGTTTTTCGGCTAACAGAATAATTTTATCCGTTTTAGGATACTTTTTCCCTTTTTCAATTTCGTTCAAGTACGATTTTGAAAGGTCCGTGATTTTTGCCAAACCAAATAAAGACAGTTTTTTATTGGTACGAGCCTGCTTGAGTTTAAGTCCAAAAATTAACTTGATATAATCCTTTTCTATATTCATATTTCAAAGATAATGTAAAAAATATTTACGCCAAAAAAAATATTTTTAATTTTTAGCGTACGTTCGCTTGTTTTGTAAAAAACTTTTTGTAGTATTGCAGTGTTGAATAATTAATAATTATCAGCAAAAGTTTAATAGTATCAATTTAAATGTGTTAAAAAATGAATTTTAAAGAAGTATATTCGAAAAATTTGTTAAATTTTTCAGAAGAAACCACCGATCAGTACCCGGAAATCTTAACTGATGAAGCCATGACTTTTTTGTCTTTACTTCATGAAAATTTCAACAAAAAAAGACTCGACCTTTTAGAAGAACGAAAAAAACAACAGGATTTATTTGATCAGGGGGTCTTGCCCACTTTTCCTGCTGAAACAAAAAGCATCCGAGAAAGCAATTGGAAAGCGGCGCAAACACCCAAGGATTTATTAGACCGAAGAGTCGAAATAACAGGGCCGGTCGACAGAAAAATGGTGATCAATGCCTTGAATTCCGGAGCAAAAACCTTCATGGCTGATTTTGAAGATAGTACTTCGCCTACGTGGAGCAACCTAATGTCAGGACAGCAAAACCTGAAAGACGCGGTGAATAAAACCATCACTCTTGAAGACACTATAAAAAATAAAAAATACAGTCTGAACGACAAAACTGCTGTTCTGCTTGTCAGACCACGAGGATTACATTTGGCGGAAAAAAATATTTTGATTGATGGAGAACAAACTTCGGGATCGCTAATTGACTTTGGTTTGTATGCTTTCCATAATTACAAACAACTTATTGAGGATGGAACGGCGCCCTATTTTTACATTCCAAAACTGGAACATTATCTGGAAGCGCGATGGTGGAATGAGGTTTTCGAATTCACGCAGGAATATTTGGGTGTAAATAACGGAACATTCAAAGCTACAGTTTTGATAGAGACCATTACGGCCAGTTTTCAATTGGACGAAATCATTTTTGAACTGAAAGAGCATATTGTAGGCCTTAATTGCGGTCGATGGGATTACATTTTTTCATACATAAAAAAATTAAGAAAAAATCCAATTTTCATTGTGCCCAATAGAGATCAGGTGACTATGACTGCCCCATTCATGAGTGCGTATTCCCAATTGGTTATACAAAGATGCCACAAACGAAATATTCACGCAATAGGCGGAATGGCGGCACAAATTCCGATAAAAAACAACGAAGAAGCCAATAAAATTGCTTTCGATAAAGTAATTGCGGACAAAGAACGGGAAGTAAAAAATGGTCATGACGGCACTTGGGTTGCGCATCCAGATTTGGTTCCGCTTGCCATGACGGTATTCGACAAATACATGCCAAACCAAAACCAAATTCAGGTAAAAAGAGAAGACGTATACGTTACCGAAAGTGATTTACTGGAAACGCCAAAAGGAACCATTACCGAGCAAGGTGTTCGAAAAAACATCAGTATTTCGGTTTTATATATTGCTTCATGGCTCAACGGACAAGGCGCCGCGGCCTTGCACAATTTAATGGAAGATGCCGCTACTGCTGAGATTTCAAGATCACAATTGTGGCAATGGCTGCAAAACAAAGTGGTTTTAGATAATCAAAAAGTCCTGACTGAAAAATACTATCACCGACTGGCCATGGAAGAATTTGAAAAAATAAGAAAGCTCGTTGGAGATGAGAATCACGAAAAACAAAAATACAGATTGGCAGAACAATTATTAGATATTCTGGTCGTGAACGACAATTTTATCGAGTTTTTGACTATTCCAGGATACAAATACATTTAAAATTTCAATAAAATCAATTTCAATAAAAAATTATTAAACACCATTAAACCTTTATAAACACTATGAAAACTACAGAAACAAGAATTCAAGAATTAGTTACCGACTGGATTACAAACCCAAGATGGAATGGCATTGAGCGACCATATACTGCTGAAGAAGTGGTGAAATTGCAAGGTTCGTATCAAATAGAATATAGCGTAGCCAGAATTGGAGCGAATACTTTATGGAATAAACTAAATGCTCAGGATTTTGTAGCCGGACTTGGCGCGCTTACCGGAAACCAAGCCATTCAAGAAGTAGAAGCAGGATTAGACGCCATTTATTTGAGCGGATGGCAAGTTGCTGCTGATGCAAACGTAGCCGGCGAAATGTATCCTGACCAATCTTTATATCCTGCTAACAGTGTTCCATTGGTTGTAAAACGTATCAATAACGCTTTATTGAGAGCAGATCAAATACAAGTGGTTAACGGGACTGCAGACAAAAAAGAATATTTAGTTCCTATTGTGGCTGACGCCGAAGCCGGTTTTGGTGGAAACCTAAATGCTTTTGAATTAATGAAAGCGATGATTGAAGCGGGAGCAGCCGGAGTTCACTTTGAAGATCAATTGAGTTCTGCTAAAAAATGCGGTCACTTGGGTGGAAAAGTATTGGTTCCTACGCAAGAAGCCATCAACAAATTGATTGCGGCTCGTTTAGCAGCTGACGTAATGGGAACGCCAACAATTGTTGTGGCACGTACCGATGCGGATGCAGCAAACTTATTGACTAGCGATATTGACCCAAGAGATGCTAAATTCATCACAGGCGAAAAAACAGGAGAAGGCTTTTTCTATGTAAATTGTGGTGTGGAGCAAGGAATTGACAGAGGATTGAGCTATGCGCCTTACGCTGATTTAATTTGGATGGAAACTAGCAATCCGGATCTGGATTACGCTAGAAAATTTGCTGAAGGAATTCACGCAAAATTCCCAGGAAAAATGTTGGCTTACAATTGTTCGCCTTCTTTTAACTGGGCTGCAAAATTATCCGTTGCTGAAATGGAAACATTCCGCGAAGATCTTGCGGCAATGGGATACAAATTCCAATTCATCACTTTAGCCGGATTCCACGCATTAAACACTAGTATGTTCGAATTGTCTAAAGCCTACAAAGAAAGAGGAATGGCAGGATATTCTGAATTGCAGGAAAGAGAGTTTGCTTTGCAAAAACACGGTTTCAAAGCGGTAAAACACCAAGGTTTCGTAGGAACATCTTATTTTGATGCGGTACAAAATACTGTAACAATTGGAAAATCTTCTACAACCGCAATGAAAGATTCTACAGAAGCGGCACAGTTTTAAACAGAACAACAACTATAAAAAAAACACGATTTCATCTGAAATCGTGTTTTTTGTTTTTAAAATAAAAGGACTGTTTATTTTGATTCGATAATTTCAAGATCAGTAACCACTTTCTCTTTTCCTTTTTGAATGCTTATTTTATTCACTGAAACTGGAAGGTAATAGTTGCCGTTTTTAGCTGGTTCCAATTTTAGTTTTTTGTCTTTATTTTTCCAATTATCAGCAATTGCTTTGGTTATGGAAAGATCATATACGTGTTTGTTCAATCCTTTTACAGCTTTTACTTTCTGAGAATAAACCACTTCTTTCAAGCTGTTTTCAATTTGCAAAAGTACTTCTGCATCTCCATTCGAATAAAACCAAATCTCCGCTTTTGGCTCTGAAGCCTTAGCCCAAGAACTCCAGCTGTTTCCCCATTCTTTTGTTTTTTTTATCTTTTTAAGTTCGAAAACATGAAGATTTTCCGCTACAACTTTATCATTCAGTTGTTGCACTTGATCCAAATTGACTTTATAAATTGAACGACCGTGAGTTCCTACCACTAAATCTTTTGCTTTCTTTTGAATCACTAAATCGTGAACGGCCACGTTTGGAATTCCATTAGAAAAATCATCCCAAGATGTTCCTTTATTTAATGAAACATACAAACCGTTATCCGTTCCCACATATATAACATTCTCGTTTACATTATCCTCCACAATTACATTCACTGGACTTGCAGGTAAATTATTGGCGATATTTTTCCACGTTTGACCAAAATCATCTGACATATAAACATAACTGGTGAAATCATCATTTCGATACCCGTTCAAAGTCGCATACACTCTTTCTTTCTTATGTGCCGAAGCCACGACTCTGGAAACCCATTTATTTTGCGGTAAATTTCCCGAAATTTTGTTCCAAGTTGCACCGCCGTCTTTCGAAACATGAATCAATCCATCATCACTTCCTGTGTAGAGTAACCCAAACTGCAAGGTACTTTCACTGATAACAGCAATTGTTCCAAAAGCAACATTTCCTTCTTTTGCTCCTTGCGTTAAATCCGGCGAAATAGCCGTCCAAGTTTCCCCTTGATTCATCGAACGATGCAAGAAATTAGATCCCATGTATAAAATATCCTGGTTGTGTGAAGACAATAAAATAGGCGTTTGCCAATTGAATCGAAAGGGCTTTTCGTCCTTTTTTGGCTTTGGCGAAATATACTCCCGCTTGTTAGTCGCACGATCAATTCTGTAATAATTTCCAAATTGAAACCCTGTAAAAACAATATTGGGATTCCTTTTGTCAATTTGAGTCTGCATTCCATCTCCACCCATCAAATTTTCGTAAGGATATTTTCCGGTTTGGTACCATTCTGAGGAATATTTATAATCACTTGGCCCAACCCAAACCCCATTATCCTGCATCCCGCCATAAATGTTATACGGTTCTTGCTCATCTACATTTACTGAATAAAACTGACTCACTGAATGCGAATTACTTTTCACCCAGTGCGCTCCATCATCATACGAAATATTCAAACCTCCATCATTTCCATTGATTAAATGCCCTGATTTATTTGGGTTCACCCAAACAACATGATGATCCGAGTGAACATTTTCCTCGCTTATGGAGGTGAATGTTTTTCCGCCATCATTTGATTTTATAATGGGCACGCCCGATAAATAAATTTTATTGACATCGTTAGGATCAACTGAAATAACACTGAAATAATACCCGTACGAATAAAAGAAATCATCGATAAAATCTTGATGGGTCTTCGTCCAGTTTTTCCCGCCGTTACTTGATTTGTATACTTCGGCTCCAATTACTTCTGTTTCCGCTAAACTATTGATCGCATCCAAAACCACTTTTGCTGCTTCGTTAGGTTGCAAATACCCGTTTTGAACCCAGTGTTTGATATTTTCGGCTCTGTATTTTTCGGTTAAACCGTAATTCTTTAAAATAGAATTCAGACTTTTATTAGGTAATTTTAAGAATTCGTCCCCCGGCATAGAAAACGCAACCGGTAACGAATTACTTTTTTTGGATTGTAACGGTCTTTTGAATTGGTTGTCCAAAATGGCATACACATTTTCATCGTCATATACCGCTAAACCAATCCTTCCAACGCCTTCTCCAACCGGAAATCCGCTTTCAGCATTCGTGAAAAGTTTCCATGTGAATCCCGCATCTTCACTTTTATAAATTCCCGAAGTAGCACCGCTTCCTATAAAATCCCACGCTTTTCTATCTTTACTCCAAGAAGCCGCATATTGAACTTTGAAATTTTTTGGTGAAACAGCCACATCTATAATCCCCGTTTCATCATTGATATAAAGGGTTTTACTCCACGTTTTCCCACCATTAGTCGTTTTGTAAATTCCTCTTTCTTCATTTTTTGAGTACAAATGACCCACGGCACCCACAACAACTTCATCTGGATTTGATGGATTTATCAAAATTCTGCTGATGTGATGGCTGTCGTGCAATCCCATATTTTGCCAAGTCTTTCCTTTGTCTTCGGATTTTAAAATTCCAATTCCGGCGTAAGACGATCGCGACGAATTGACTTCGCCAGTTCCTACCCAAATCGTGCCTTGTTTCCAGTCTATCGCAATATCACCCACATTTTGTGTAGGCGCCGCATCCATAATAGGCAAAAAACTCATTCCGTTATTATTCGTGTACCAAAGTCCGCCTGAGGCATAGCCCACATAAAACTCGGTTGGATTTTCGGGGTTTACATCCACATCTACCACTCTTCCGCTCATCACCGTTGGACCGACATTTCCGAAAGCAACATTTTGAAAAAGCGATTGTTTCTCCATTATTTTTTTGGCTTCCAAGGCTTGCTGAATCGCTTCGGCAGAAACTTGTCCCCAGGAGACACTATGTGCAATAAGAGCCGAAAAGAGTACTATTTTTTTCATGTAAATTTATTTGAGTTGGAAAATTAATCATAAAAATAGTTATCTGAAAATTTTATCGTGTAATTAACATCCGTTTCTCTCAAAGTTAGTATTTTTGATTATTCAATATTATAAACAAATTGTTATAAAATGAGCGTAGCCAGAAATGGTATCAATACGAATCCTAACGCTCTGTGAACTACACATGATCCATAAAAAACAATAAAAATCAACACATGAAATACCATCAAATTGACAGTGATTTATTTATAAAAAACAGAGCAAAGTTCATGGCTCAGATGAAGCCAAAAAGCGTTGCTATTTTTAATTCTAATGATATTTATCCCGTTTCGGCAGATAGTACGTTGCCATTTGCACAACACCGCGACATCTTTTATCTGAGCGGAGTAGATCAGGAAGAAAGTATTTTATTGCTTTTCCCGGATGCGCCTTACGAGCACCAAAGAGAAATGGTATTCTTGAAAGAAACCAGTGAGCACATTGCGATTTGGGAAGGCGAAAAACTGACTAAAGAGCGTGCTTTTGAAGTAACAGGAATCAGAACTGTGTATTGGTTGCAGGAATTTGAAAAAGTCTTATTTGAGATGATGACGCACGCTGACACGATTTACATCAATACCAACGAGCATTACCGCGCTACAGTAGAAACCGAAACTCGTGAAGCCCGTTTTGTAAAATGGTGGAAAGACAAATATCCAGCACATGCAGTTGCAAAAAGCAATCCGATATTACAACGCCTTCGTTCTGTAAAAGAAACCGAAGAATTGGATTTAATCCAAAAAGCATGTACTATTACGGAACTCGGTTTTAGAAGAATATTGCCTTTCGTGAAACCAAATGTAACCGAATACGAAATTGAAGCCGAGCTAATTCACGAATTCATTCGCAACCGTTCCAGAGGTTTTGCCTACACGCCAATTATTGCTTCCGGAAATAATGCTAATGTATTGCATTACATAGAGAACAATCAACAATGCAAAGCTGGTGATTTGATTTTGCTGGATGTTGCGGCTGAATATGCCAATTATTCCAGTGACATGACGCGTACCATTCCGGTTTCAGGAACGTATACCAAAAGACAAAAAGAAGTGTATAATGCCGTTTTACGCGTAAAAAATGAAGCGACTAAAATGCTGACAACAGGTACACTTTGGAAACAATACCATATCGAAGTTGGGAAATTAATGACTTCAGAATTGCTAGGTTTGGGTCTTATTGACACAGCCGATGTGCAAAACGAAAAACCGGAATGGCCCGCTTACAAAAAATATTTCATGCACGGAACATCACACCACATGGGGTTGGACACGCACGATTATGGAATCCTCACCGAACCCATGCAAGCGAATATGGTTTTTACCGTAGAGCCTGGAATCTACATTCCTGCCGAAGGTTTCGGAATCCGTCTGGAGGATAACATTATCGTTCAGGAAAGCGGCGAACCATTCAACATGATGCGCAACATCCCAATTGAAGTAGACGAAATTGAAGAATTAATGAACAGTTAATTCCTCAAAAACGTATAAGGAAATCGGTTTACAGCAATGTGAACCGATTTTTTTTGGGCGCTACCCAGCCTCCGTAAACTCCGGCTGCGTCGGGCTATTCGCTGCAAATGAAATTCACTGAACTCCTATAAAAACAAATGTACGGTGAAGTAATCCCTTGCGCACTTCAACGAGAAAATCTACAATTCCAAAACATCAATTCCAAAACATCAATTCCAAAATCCATGGTAAAGCTGTAACTTTTTAATCATCTTACCGACCTATTTAAAAACAAAAAATATTTTAAACCATTAAGTAATTAAGAAAAATTAAGCTCTGATTCTAAATGAAACTTAATTTCTTAATGGTAAAAATCTTTTAAACAAAAACTTAAAGTACAGAAATCATGCAAGCACACGAAATAGACTACCACATTTACGGCGAGGAAATGCAATATGTGGAAATAGAATTAGACCCACAGGAAATTGTAATTGCCGAAGCCGGAAGTTTTATGATGATGGACAATAATATCCAAATGGAAACTATTTTTGGAGACGGTTCCGGACAAGAAAACGGATTGTTCGGCAAACTTTTAAGTGCCGGAAAAAGAGTATTGACCGGCGAAAGTCTTTTCATGACGGCGTTCATCAATCAAAATACTATCAAAAGCAAAGTTTCCTTTGCCTCACCGTATCCCGGAAAAATAATCCCAATTGACTTAACGCAATTTGACGGCAAATTCATTTGCCAGAAAGATGCCTTTCTCTGCGCCGCTAAAGGTGTTTCTGTTGGAATCGAATTCTCTAAAAAACTCGGTCGCGGATTGTTTGGCGGTGAAGGTTTCATCATGCAAAAATTAGAAGGTGACGGTTTGGCGTTCGTGCATACCGGCGGAACATTAGCCAAAAAAGAATTAGCAACAGGCGAAATCCTAAAAGTCGATACCGGTTGCATCGTAGGTTTTACCAAAGATGTGGATTACGATATAGAGTTTATTGGCGGCATCAAGAATTCTATTTTTGGTGGCGAAGGATTATTTTACGCCACGCTTCGCGGTCCGGGAACAGTTTACGTGCAATCGTTGCCTTTCAGTCGACTCGCCGACAGAATCATCGCATCTGCTCCCAGAGCTGGCGGAAACAGTCGCGACGAAGGCAGTTTATTGGGCGGTTTAGGCAGTTTACTCAATGGTGATAAACGATTTTAGTTTACAAAGTATTTTGTCGAATTGTCATTCCGACAAAGGAGGGGTCTCATTATAAAAGTCAAGAATGTGATTTCTCCTTCGTCGAAATGACAAAACAAAAACACTTTTTGTTTACTAATTCTGCTCAAATATTTTTTTTAATTTTTATTGGCATTTTTTAGTCTAATCCATACAAGAATTCTAAAAAATAATATGACACATCTGTTTAAAAAAAAATTAAAGCCCTAATTTTACAGTCGTTCGAAACAAACCCAAAAAAGGGAAACAAATTCTCTTTAAAAAACACCATCATCTCCTATTGCGATATCAGGAAAGGAACCGCTATTATTTTGCCTCATGGTTTTCTAGAGAACAAAACGAGGAGGGGTTTTAGACTCCGAAACGGAATGCTTGAATTACATACAAAGAATGAAATGTTCAAAAACTTCTGAGATTGATCTTGGATTGGTAATGTGCTTTGGGGAAAATCCAGAATTGAAACGTATTATACATACAAACAATAAAAAACATAACAAATAAAATTAGAGGTAATCTGTAAAATCAGAATTGTCCGCAGGCTAAATTTATGAAACTATTCATCACAGGAATTGGTACTGATGTAGGTAAAACCATCGCGTCAGCCATTGTAACAGAAGCTTTAGAAGCTGATTATTGGAAACCCATTCAAGCGGGGGATTTAGACAACTCAGATAGTCATAAGATTAAATCGTTTTTGTCCAATAAAAAGACGGTAATTCATCCCAACGGTTATGCCTTAAAAACGCCTGCAAGTCCTCATTTTGCTGCAGAACGAGATGGAGTTGTTATTGATTTAAAGAAAATTAGTGAACCTCAAACAGAAAACCACTTGGTTATTGAAGGTGCAGGCGGTGTTTTTGTGCCGTTAAACGCTAAGGATTGTGTTGTAGATTTGATTCAGCCCGATTACAAAGTGATTGTGGTTTCCCGACATTATCTGGGAAGTATCAATCATACGTTATTGACCATTGAAGCTTTGCAAAACCGAAAAATTAAAATCGCCGGAATTATTTTTTCGGGCGATGAAAATAAGGCTACTGAAGAAATAATTCTGAGTAAAACGATTGTAAAATGCATTGGACGTATAGCGCAAGAACCATATTTTGATCAAAATGTCATCCAGGAATATGCAGCTTTATTTCGGGAGCAGCTATTGAGTTTATAAAATCTTTGTGAAACTCTGTGCTTTCTCTGTGTATCTTTGTGAAATATATTATTTAAAATGACTTTAACAGAAAGAGACCGCCAATATCTTTGGCATCCGTATACCCAACACAAAACGGCAGGGCTGCCAATTGCCATCAAAAAAGGGAAAGGCGCTTTGCTTTGGGACGAAAACAATAAAGAATATATTGATGCGATTGCCTCTTGGTGGGTCAATCCGTACGGACATTCCAATACATTTATAGCCGATGCGATTTACAAACAACTCACCACATTAGAGCACGTATTATTTGGCGGATTCACTCACGAACCAGCTGTTTTGGTGGCAGAGAAGCTAATGGAAATTTTACCTAAAAACCAACAAAAAATATTCTTTTCCGATAATGGTTCTACGGCTGTTGAAATTGCGATTAAAGTTGCCCTACAATATTTTTTCAATAAAGGAGAAAAGAGAACGGTGATAATTGCTTTTGAAAATGCGTTTCACGGAGACACTTTTGGTGCTATGGCCGCAAGTGGAATATCGTTTTTTGTGGAAGCATTTAAGGATTCTTTGATTGAAGTGATTCGGATTCCGGTTCCTGTTAAAGGGCAGGAAGAGCAAAGTTACAACGCTTTACGTCATGTAATAAAAAACAATAATTGTGCGGGTTTTATTTTTGAGCCATTGGTTCAGGGAGCTGCAGGAATGGTGATGTACGAACCAGAATCGTTAGATAAACTGATGCGAATTTGTCAGCAGAATAATGTGATGACCATTGCAGATGAAGTGATGACGGGCTTTGGAAAAACGGGAAAAACGTTTGCAACGGATTATTTATTAGAAAAACCAGATATGATGTGTTTGTCTAAAGCGTTGACCGGAGGAACAATTCCGATGGCGATTACGACTTTTACGCAGGATTTATTTGATGCTTTTTATGATGATGATATTAATAAAGCGTTGTTTCATGGGCATACATTTACAGCAAATCCTACCGGTTGTGCAGCGGCTTTGGCCAGTTTGGAATTGCTGCAAACGAATGAAATGCAGGCGAATTTAATTCGGGTCAATCAAAGGCATCTGAACTTTCAGGAGCGCATCAAAAATCATCCAAAAGTTACTGCAACCCGAGTGCTGGGCGTTATTTTTGCTTTAGAAATAAAAACCGAAAGTGCTGCCAGTTATTACGGAAGTTTACGGAACAAACTCTATGATTTTTTTATCGAAAACGGAGTGATTTTGCGTCCTGTTGGTAATATCGTTTATATCTTACCGCCTTATGTTATTACCGATGAGCAATTACAAAAAGTGTATGAAGTGGTCGAAAAAGCGTTAGAAATAGTCTAGTTTTTTGGCTGCAGATTAGAAAAATCCGTTTTTATCGGTTCAGATCCGTGTCATTGGTGTGCTATTTTTCCGCAGATTGAACGCAGAATGTAAATAACTTTGCGACCTTTGCGAAAAATAAAATAACTTGTCAACAACAATCTCCATAACTGCCATAGCTTCCCTTTCTCCATTAGGAAATGCACCTGAGGAAATTTGGAAAAAATATCTCGATAAAAATCATTGTTTTTCCGAACATTTTTTGGATCAAAAAAACACATTTGTAGCCAAAATTGATGCTGATTCTACTGAAATAATTCGCAAGTTGAAACAGTCAGATAACAAATATAAATCCTTGGACCAATCCGTTTTGTACGCTATGGCGGCTTCGCGGCAAGCGATGCAAAATGCAGGCTGGAATTCAAATGACGTTTTTGGAATCAATATTGGTTCATCTCGCGGTGCCACGGATTTATTCGAAAAGCATTATCAGGAGTATTTAAAAACAGGAAAAGCACAAACATTGGCTTCTCCAACGACCACTTTGGGCAATATTTCCTCTTGGGTGGCACATGATTTGCAAAGTTCTGGCCCTGAAATCTCACATTCTATTACGTGTTCTACTGCGTTGCATGCCGTGTTAAACGGAGTGGCGTGGCTAAAAGCGGGAATGGCAGATAAGTTTTTAGTCGGTGGAACTGAAGCGCCTTTAACTGATTTTACGATTGCCCAAATGCGCGCCTTGAAAATTTATTCGAGTCGCGCAGAAGAATATCCCAATCGGGCTCTTGATTTAGAAAAAAAGCAAAACACCATGATTCTGGGTGAAGGTGCTGGGGTGTGTTGTCTCGAAATTGGGGAAAAAGAAAACGCCTTGGCCTACATCGAAGGAATTGGATACGCTACAGAAATTCTGGAACATAGTATTTCTATTTCGGCAGAAGCGACCTGTTTCCAGAAATCTATGAAAATGGCACTTCAAAATACTGATTTGTCCAAAGTGGATGTGATTGTCATGCATGCTCCGGGAACTGTAAAAGGGGATTTGACCGAATATAAAGCGATACAGAAAGTTTTTGGTGAAAGCCTGCCTTTGCTCACTACCAATAAATGGAAAATTGGTCACACCTTTGGTGCATCAGGGATTTTGAGTATGGAATTCGCTATTTTGATGCTGCAACACAATCGTTTTATCGGAGTCCCTTTTGCAAAAGCGCAAGCACAAACAAAACCGATTAAGAAAGTATTGATTAATGCCGTTGGTTTTGGAGGAAACGCGGTAAGTGTTCTTTTGAGTGTATAAGGATGCCATTTATAAGAGGTGTTCTTTTTAAAAAAGTAGCTACGAATTACTCTAATTTCACAAATTTTGGTAATCAGTGTTAATTGGTACGATCTGTTTATAAAGGTCAAGGTTTAATGGCACGCAGATACCGCAGATTTAAGCGGATTTTTATTTTTGTGTGGAATACCATTTGAATGAAATCAAATAATTCCATTGTCGGTTTTGGTTTTTTTTCAATGTGACTTAGAACTGAATCTTGGGCTAAAATGAATTGTTTTGGAGTAGCTTTTTCTTTTGCAAACAAAAAAAATCAGCGTTAATCGGTTTTATCCGTGTCATCCGTGTTCCAACTTTCCAGTTCTTTTGCTTTTTCGTAGACTAAATTACTTTCGTAGCCTTTTCGGAGCAAATAATCACAAAATTTTTTTCGTTTTTTCAACCGGTTTGCTTCCCGAATGGCCTCCCATTGTTTTTGGGAAATGCCGTCAAAGGTTGCGGTATATTCCTCATGCGTAATTTCTTTGAGTGCCAGATTGATATTGTATTGTGTGATTTTTCGGAATTTTAATTCATTGATAATTCTGATTTTGCCCCAAAACTTGATGCGGTGTTTTCCTCTGGCGAAACTGCAGGCAAAACGACTTTCATTCAGGAAATTACTACTGATCAGATGCACTACAATCGTATCGATTTCATCAGAGTCCATTTTCATGCTCCACAGCTTTTGTATTACTTCTTCGTGACAGCGTTCCTGATAAGCACAGTAGTGTTCAATTTTAGGAATGGCTGTTTTTAGGGTATATATGGGATTCATTTTTTTGTTTTTGCGCTTGTTCTTTATGGTTTAAATAGGTTCAAGCATTCTCATTGTGGGTTTCAAAAATAAGATATTAAATTTAAAGTGTCGCAGGACGGGAAACAGGAATTTATTTTTTGTTGTTTTAGCTAGGAAAAAGGCTTAGGGTTTGAAACAAAGCGACTGTTATAAAGCCAGTTAAGATGGTGTGAATGATTTTTTAAGAGAAATGGTAGAAGATTTTTAATAGTTAAAACATGTATTTAAACAGAATATTTTGCGCTTGGTCGATTAAATTAGGTTTTATTTAAAATACGGAACGATATTACCAGAATAGTTGATTTTACTTATTTTTTGTATTTAAAAGAATTAGAGATTTAGCTGTAAGATGCTTAAATAAATATCATAACATGAATAAAAAATTACTTTTATTAATTGCATTCTTTTTTAGTTTTGGTTTAGGTTATGGTCAAGTAGTAAATTACTCTTTTTCGCAAGCTAGTGGTACCTATGCAGCTTTAAATGGTGTGTCGATTGGTACTTGGGACGATTTTGTAAGCGCGAATACCATCGAAATTGGATTCTCATTCAATTTTAATGGAATTAATTATACTACGTGTTCTGTTAACTCTAATGGGTATATTACTTTCGGCACCACACTTTCTTCCAATATAAGTTATACCCCTATATCTTCAAATACTGGTTTTGAAGGTGCAATTAGTGCTTTGGGAATGGATCTGTTTAGTGCTAATTCTAATATAATTTATAGTTCAATAGGAAGTGCACCCAATAGAGTTTTTGTATTGCAATGGACCAACGTGCGTCGATATGAGGGTACAACGGCTAGAAATGGTGACTTCAATTTTCAGATTAGATTGAATGAATCATCAAATACAATTCAAGTAATTTATGGTGGTTGTGCTACAACTTACGCAGGTAGTCTGACTGCTCAAGTTGGATTACGTGGATTAAATAATACTGATTTTAATAATAGATTAGTAACTAATAACTGGCCTACATCTACTGTAGGGGTTAATAATACCGCTAGTTGTAGAACAGGTAGTGGTTCAGGAGAATTGCCGCTTAATGGTTTAACCTATACATGGACACCAAACCCTATCATAACTAGTTTTACACCAAGCAATGCTTGCGCTGCATCTGGAGTTTCAGTAATTATTACAGGAAGAAATTTTACAGGAACAACGGCAGTAAATTTTAATGGGATTCCGGCATCATTTACAGTAAATAGCAATACACAAATAACGGCTCAATTACCAGCTACAGCCACAACTGGATTTATAACTGTAACTACTTCTGGTGGGACGGGGACGAGTCTTAGTAGTTTTACGGTAAGTACACCTGCAGGAGATCAAATATCTTATGGTAATAATTCCTGGTTAGGTTATGTGTATGCTAATACAAATGGGAGTCCGCCTAGTAATGCTTTTACAACTACCTATAGGGGGTATGTTACGCAAACGGAGAATTTTGATTTAAATTTAGTTGGCGGAGCGCTTTCAGGGCCTAATGTATGTGGTAGTTATACTGATAATTTTGCGGTACGATTTAAAATGAATAGAAACTTACCGGCAGGATGCTATACATTTACAGTAGGTGGTGATGATGGGTATCGTTTAAGTTTAGACGGAGGTCTAACGTATGTTATAAATAACTGGAGCGATCATTCGTACCAAGAAACAACCTCTACGGTTTACCTTAGCGGGGCTACTAATTTTGTGCTAGAATATTATGAAAATTTAGGGCAGTCACGTGTGCGGTTTTCATCCACATTTTCAGCACTTGGGATACCTGTTGTGGGAGCCATAACGCAACCTACTTGTGCACTAGCAACTGGAAGTGTTTCATTAAGCGGTTTGCCAGCAACTGGATCTCGAACCATTATTGCAACTCCAAATACAGCAGGCTTGACAGGGTTAACGGGAACGGGAGAAATTACAACTGTTGGAGGTTTGGTAGCAGGAACAACCTATACATTTGCAGTTTCAAATGGAACGTGTACGTCCTCAGTGAGCTCTAATGTTGTAATCAAGCCATTGCCATTGGTAGCTTCATTCAATGGGACTTGGACAAATGGTCCGCCAACTATTGAACAAAGCATCGTTTTTTCAGGTAATTATACCTCCATTGGAAACCTAGAAGGCTGCGATTGCACTGTAAACGCTGGAGTTCAAGTGAATGTACAATCCGGTCATACTCTCAAAATAACGAATGCTGTAAAAGTAAATACAGCTCTGGGTACCAGTTTGATATTCGAAGACAACTCTAGCTTGGTCCAAATAAATGAGGATCCTGATATAAATACAGGAAACATCGTTTATAAACGTAAATCAGGGGTAATTAGGAAATCAGATTATACCTACTGGTCGTCGCCCGTTGCTTTTCAGCCCCTAATTAAGGTATCTCCAAATACAAACCCAAACAGGTTTTGGTCCTTTAACGCAGCAACAAACAGCTGGGTACCGGAAAACTCAGCAAATATAATGGGCAGAGGAAAAGGATATATTATTCGTGGACCTGAATTTTTTCCTGCACCAAATCCGACATCTGATGTAATTCAAGTACCTTTTGAAGGTGTTCCGCATAACGGGCAATTTGAGATTGATATAGCAAGTGCTGGAACTTCAAATTTAATTGGGAATCCGTATCCTTCGGCACTAGATGCTGAATCGTTCTTAAGAGCAAATAGTTCAGTATTGCAGGGGACTCTTTATTTCTGGACTCACAATACTGAGATTCGTGCAGCAACTGATGCTAGTAGCGGAAGCTCGGGGCAATTAGTTTATATTTCGGATGATTATGCTTCTTATAATCTTTCGGGAGGTGTTGGAACTGCAATAGTAAAGGGGAATACAGAATCAGGTATAGAGAAAGAGGCTAATAAACCATCGGGTAAGATTGCCTCAGGACAAGGTTTCTTTGCAACTGGTCTAATGACGGGGAAAGCAATATTCAAAAATAGTATGAGAGTGGGTGTAGGCACTATCACGGGAGATAATGAGCAGTTTTTTAAAACTACCCAAAGCTCAAAAAACACGAATGCAGTCGAGAAAAACCGTGTTTGGCTCAATTTAACAAATGATAAAGGTGCTTTCAAGCAAATGCTGGTTGGGTATCTGGATGGTGCTACTAATGGTTATGACAATGCCTTTGATGGTGTAAACAATAATGGAAATCAGTTTGTTGATTTTTATAGTATCAACGAAGATAAGAAATTAACCATACAAGGAAGGGCTTTGCCCTTTGATGAAAACGATATTGTGCCATTGGGATATAGTTCTGTAATTCAAGGTAGTTTTTCAATTGGTATTGATGAGGTCGATGGGATTTTTAGTTCTCAGAATGTTTACCTTGAAGATAAAAGTAACAATAGTATTTATGATCTAAAAAAAGCAGTTTATACTTTTAGCACTGAAAAAGGAACCTTTAATGATCGTTTTGTATTGCGTTATACGGACAGGACATTAGGAGTTGGCGATTTTGATACTGCCGCGATGCAGGTTTTAGTATCTGTAAAAAACAAGCAGATAAAAATCAACTCATCAGTAGAAACTATTGATAAAGTTTTTATTTATGATGTGCTGGGCAAGCAAATTTATAAAAAAACAAATGTTGATAACACTGAATTAGTAATCCCAAATTTAGGATCAAGTGAGCAAGTTCTAATTGTAAAAACAGTGTTGCAAAATGGAGAGACAGTTACAACAAAAACGGTGTATTAAAAGCATCATACAACAATACATTCCAAGCCCATTTTGTGTAAACAAAACGGGCTTTTTTTGTTTAAATAGTTTTTTGAAGCTATTTGTATGTTGATTTGCTCTTGTTTTTGGACAAAACTACCAATTAATTTTAAAAACGGTTCTCGATACACGTCACTTCAAATGCGAAGCGTATCGAGAAGTTTTGTTTCGTTTTGCTACACAAAAAAATATGCGAACTGACGTTTTTAATAATTGTACCCAACGGGTTGTACTAGTCCGAATGAATACCGAATGTTTTTTTTGACATAAATTTCCAAAAATTGATTGCATCATTATATTGAAAATCGGTGCTAAGCTGTGGGGTCTGTGTCCATTTTTAAAAAAAATAGAGGAATACCGACAAGCATATGAAAAAAACAAGAGCCTAATTCAGTGTGTTATTTTTAGTTTAAATATCACTAAATGTGGGTATTGTGATTGCAAAAGATTGTATTTACTTTTATAAAGTTATCGCTGATATTTCTTTATCAAATGAATTTCAACAAAAAAAGCAACAATTTAAAACAACCCATATGGCACGTAATCTTTTAGTACAGTCATGAATTTTCGGAGAGCTCAAGCAAACGCCGGAAATTCAATTTTAGACATCAAAATACGACACTTTACTATTTTTTTCTTCTTCCTTTTTATTAATGTAGCTTTTTCACAACAAGGAAAGTCAGATGTTGCATTCAACACGTATGATGACGGTTTGCAAGGCGACGGTTTTGATGGAACCATAAGAACTGTTGTTTTGCAAACGGATGGGAAACTAATTGTTGGAGGTGATTTTTTAAATTTTAATGGGGCTTCAACTCCATATTTGTGTAGGTTACTGCCGGACGGTTCCAAAGATCTTTCGTTCAATTTAGGTTCAGGCATCGAAGGCAAAGTATATTGTTCCTTAATACAACCGGATGGGAAGATTATTTTAGGCGGTTCTTTTGTAACCTTTAACGGTGTAAATGTTGCAAAACTAATCCGTTTAAATGCTGATGGAACTAGAGATGTAACTTTTAACTCTTCTGCTGGGACTACCAATAATATAATATATTCATGCGATTTGCAATCAGATGGTAGTATTGTAATTTGTGGCAGTTTTACCGGTTACAACGGAGTTCCCGCACCTAGGGTAGCTCGAATTTTGCCTAATGGAAATATTGACACAGGCTTTGCAATAGGTAGTGGCGCTGGCTCCCTTGTTGAAGAAATCAAAATTCAAGCTGACGGTAAAATAATTTTGGGAGGATCTTTTACTTCCTTTAATGGAACTGCTTGCGGCAGAATAATTCGATTGAATAGCAATGGGACTGTTGACGCTACTTTTGTTCAAGGAGCCGGTTTTGATGATGATGTGTCAGCACTAGCGACACAAGCGGATGGGAAAATTTTAGTAGGGGGTGTTTTTTTAAATTTCAATGGTGTTAAAACCAGTAGAATAATTCGTTTGAATAGTGATGGCTCGCTTGACGCTACTTTTAGCACTGGCTCAGGGTTTAGTGGGGGTGTTGTAGCGGTTGTGAAACTAAATCCGGCTGGAGGTGTTTTGGTTGGGGGATCTTTTACGGGGACTTATAATGGAACAGCTGTTAATAGATTAGTTTTACTGGAAGCAAATGGAGTTATTAATCCTGCCTTTGATATTGGGGCAGGCCCGTTTTCGGCATCCGTTCTTGATTTAGCTACTGCATCTGATGGTTCTTGGTACGTTAGTGGGTCGTTTTCTATTTTTGATTCCCAAAATCAAGGACGTTTGGCGCGAATTGATGCTTTTGGCGCTTTAGACATTGGATATCTTACTGCTGGAGTTGGTTTTGATAATTCTGTTTTAAAAGTAAATGCGTTATCAGATAATAAAACGATGGTTTTTGGAAATTTCACCAAATTCAACGGAACGATGTGCAACCGAATTGCAAGGTTATCAGAAGACGGAGCAATTGATGTTTCTTTTAATAATTCTGGTGCTGGAGCCAATAATTCTATAAAAACCGCTATTGTACAACCGGATGGCAAAGTTGTTATTGCAGGTGTTTTTACATATTATAATGGTGTCGTAAGGAACAGGATTGCCAGGGTTCTGGCAAATGGAGACATTGATGCGGTTTTCTCTATTGGAACCGGATTTAACAATCAGGTGTATGCTTTGGCGGTACAACCTGATGGAAAAATAATTGTCGGTGGAAATTTCACAAGTTACAATGGGGTTTTGAAGAATAGAATCGCTCGATTATTACCCGATGGAACTTTAGACTCCAGTTTTAATACCGGTTCTGGAACTGATGCTATCGTAGAAAATATTTTATTGCTACCCGATGGAAAAATTGTTTTAGGCGGCCAGTTTTCTTTTTTTAATGGGATTTCGTATAATCGGATTGTTCGCCTGAATGCGGATGGAAGCATAGATCCTGGATTTTCTATAGGAACTGGTTTTGACAAAAATGTGTATGCAATAGCACTGCAATCAGATAATAAACTGATTGTTGGTGGGACATTTACAACATACAAAGGCGTTTCCGCAAAAAGAGTGTTGCGATTGAACAGTGATGGGAGTTTAGATATCACTTTTGCAACGGGATTGGGATTTAGTAATGGAGAAATTAGGGCAGTTTTAGTCCAGCCCGATGATCGCTTATTAATTGGCGGAACGTTCTCCGGTACATACAACGGGACAGCTGTGAGGCGAATGGTTCGGTTGCTAGCAACGGGAGATGTTGACACGACATTTTCGGTAAATTTGAATAATACGTTGTTTAGTATTTGTTTTACTCCCAATAATAAAGTGCTTATTGGAGGAAACTTCAATTCGGTTTCAGGTGTAACTAAACATCGAATAGCCCGAATTAAACTCTGTTCCAATAGCTCCGTTTGGAATGGGAGTTCCTGGAATAATGGAATGCCATCTGCTGAAAAGACACTGCTTTTTCAGGGAAATCACCCCTCATTTACAACAGTAAACTCCTGTTCTTGTTTCATTAGTGCAGGGAACACGGTTACAATTCCGGCAGGAAATACGTTAGGTTTGGTTTTCGATTATTCTGGTTCAGGCACATTAATTTTAGAAAACAATGCTGCATTGTATCAATCTGAAGATCAGGTCAGTAATTCCGGAGTGATTCAATTAAAAAGAAAAACAACGCCCATTCTCCTCACAGATTATACCTATTGGTCTTCGCCTGTTTTAAATCAAAAACTGATTGATGTTTCTCCTGATACGCATTGGGATAAGTTTTATTCCTTTGATGCTTCAAGGAATTCATGGGCTAATGAGATTTCAACAAACGTAATGTCAGTTGGTAAAGGATATATTATTCGTGGTCCGAAAACTTTTTCAGAAACGAGTGCAGCAAATTATGAAGCTATTTTTGCGGGAGTTCCCAATAATGGGTTGGTGTCAGTGCCAATTGCGGCCACAGGTACGTCAAATTTGATTGGCAATCCGTATCCTTCAGCGATTAACGCAGATTTGTTTATAATTGCAAACAAAGAAACTATGGATGGAACTATTTATCTCTGGACACACAATACGGCTATTAATAAGAACGTATATACTTCAGATGATTATGCGGTGTATAACTTATTGGGAGGCGTTGGTACGAGTGCTGCAACTAATTCAGGCGTTAATAATACTAAGCCAGACGGGAAAATAGCTTCAGGACAATCTTTTTTTATGACGAGTATCAATGGTGGTGGGACAGCTATTTTTAATAACAGTATGCGTGTGATTGGTCAAAACGCTAGTTTTTTTAAATCAAGTGCCATTAATAAATCAAAATCTGAGGCTATAGAAAAAGACCGAATTTGGTTAAATTTGAGTAATAATGAAGGTGCTTTCAAACAAATCTTAATAGGATATGCAACGGGAGCGACAAATGATTTTGACCGTTCTTTTGACGGTGAGAGTTTTGAAGGAAATCAATATTTAGACTTTTATAGTAGGAGTCAAGATAAGAATTTAGTAATTCAGGGGCGTGCATTACCGTTTGAAGAGACAGATGAAATAAAATTAGGTTTTAGCAGTAAAGTAGCAGGAGCTTTTATCATTAAAATAGATCAGACAGATGGAGTGTTAGTCAATAAAAATGTTTTTATTGAGGATAAATTAAATAATAATCTTGTTGATATAACAAACGAAAGCTATGCTTTCACTACTGCTGTGGGAATATTTGATGATCGTTTCGTTTTGCGATATACAAACAAAAACCTAATTTCGGATGAATTTATAAAAGAAGATGAATCTGTTTTTGTATCGACTAAAAACAAAGAGTTGCAAATAAAATCAACCAAAGAATTCATAGAGCAGGTTGTTGTATACAATTTAGCAGGAAGTACAATTTATCAAAAAAACGAAATCGACAACAATGATTTCTCAGTTCTGAATTTACTTGTTGGTCATCAAGTTGTGTTGGTGAAAATAGTTTTGCAGCATGGAAGGGTTGTTACCAAGAAAATAGTGTACTAAAATAGAAGTCTAAAAAAACCATCTTGCTCCTGCAAGATGGTTTTGAGTCTTTATTCAAAAACGAAGATTATTTCCCTTTGCCAGATGCTTCAAGGTTCTTCTCGATGGTATGTCCTGGTCGTGACCATTTTGGTTTTTCACCCAAGGGAGCAAATTGAGAATCTACAGCTTCAACGGTTTGAGGCTGAGAAACTTTTGTAAAGGGTTTTTGTGGATTTAAACCTAACATTTCAAACATTTTCATGTCTTCATTTACGTCAGGATTTGGAGTGGTCAATAACTTATCTCCAGCAAAAATGGAATTGGCACCAGCAAAAAAGCACATGGCTTGACCTTCACGACTCATGTTCATTCTTCCCGCAGAAAGGCGGACTTGGGTTTCTGGCATGATGATTCGGGTTGTGGCTACCATTCGGATCATTTCCCATATTTCAACTGGTTTTTCTTCTTCCATTGGCGTTCCTTCCACAGCAACCAAGGCGTTTATAGGCACTGACTCCGGTTGTGGGTTTAAGGTAGAAAGTGCGACAAGCATTCCAGCTCGGTCTTCAATACTTTCTCCCATTCCAATTATTCCGCCGCTACAAACAGTGACATTTGTTTTACGAACATTTTCTATAGTTTGCAAACGGTCTTCAAATCCGCGGGTCGAAATTACTTCTTTATAATATTCTTCAGAGGTGTCTAAATTATGGTTGTAAGCATATAAACCAGCTTCTGCCAGTCGATGTGCTTGGTTTTCAGTGATCATTCCAAGGGTACAACACACTTCCATATCCAGTTTGTTTATGGTACGGACCATTTCCAGTACCTGGTCAAATTCAGGACCATCTTTTACATTTCTCCAAGCGGCGCCCATGCATACACGGGATGATCCGCTTGATTTTGCACGCAAAGCTTGTGCTTTTACCTGACTTACTGACATTAAATCATTGCCTTCAATTTCAGTATGGTAACGCGCTGCTTGCGGACAATAACCGCAGTCTTCAGGGCATCCGCCAGTTTTTATGGATAAAAGGGTAGAAACTTGAACCACGTTAGGATCATGGTGTTCTCTATGAATAGAAGCTGCTTCATACAGCAAGTCCATCATAGGTTTGTTATATATTGCGATAATTTCGTCTTTGGTCCAATTGTGTTTTGTAATGCTCATTGATACTATTTTTTGATGGCTCAAAAGTAGTTAAATTGTTCTAAAGAACCAATGTAATACCATTGAAAAGCCGGTTCTGAAAATTTTAATAGCCAAATTAAGCAGATGTATACCGGTGTTTTTATATTCCATAAATTCTGGGCGTAGTATTGTAGATACAGCGGTTTATTGATATAGCGGATTTTAAAATTTAATAATACCGTCGCAAAGACCAATACTAATTGTGCTTTGCGACGGTATTAGAGGAAGGATTAATTTAAAATATAGGTTATGATTCAGCTCCGTGTTTGTCTGATGCATAGCGGGGGTCCCAATACAACATAAGCATAAAGGTGACAACTACAGAGGATACTATCCCTTCAAAAAACAAAGAAATGGAATACGTCATCACCGACGGATCCCCGCCAAATAAAAAGGTTTTGGATAGTGATCCCACATAAGCATCACCACCTTTGGAATAACTGTAAATAATTAAGCCAATAATGCTCAAAAATATTCCTGTAAGCGCCGTTAATAATGCTGAAACCGCATTAGAAACTAATATTGTTTTGTTTTCGGAAAAATTAGCCTTTAGTGTTCTATGGGCGCCGTAAAAGACAAACAACACGTTAAATAAACGCAACAAATAAATATCTGCCAGGCCTAAAAGTTCCATTATTAAGAAATAAAGACCAATTCCTATGAAAATAATGAATCCGTTTACTAATTCTTTAGGTAGTTTCATACAGTTAGTTTTAAAATTTAAAAATGATACATTTCTTATAAAAAGCATCCTATTTTCAAATTTACAGAAAAAATAGTAATGTTTTATGAAAAAATCAATATTTATTCCAATAGGCAAGTGCTGTTTTTTTGTCTTTTTCAAGTTGTTCTTTTAGTACGTCAACTGATTCGAATTTTTGTTCGGAACGAATTCTTTGAAGTATCGAGACACTAATATCTTGATTGTATAAATCAGCATCGAAATCAAAGTAATGAATTTCTATCGACTGATTTTGTCCATCAACAGTAGGATTGAACCCAATGTTCATCATCCCGAAAACCGTTTTTTGATTGATACTACTTTGTACAATGTACACTCCATTTTGTGGAATCAGTTTGTAGTTTTCTTCAATTTTTAAGTTAGCCGTTGGAAAACCGATAGTCCTTCCCAGCTGTTTTCCTTGAATGATTTTCCCAGTGAGTGAATAATCATAGCCTAAATATTCATTAGCCAGCGCCATATCACCTTCTAATAAGGCCTTTCTGATTTTAGTGGAACTCACGGAAATGGCATTGATTTCCTGAACGGATATTTGTTCTACTTCAAAATTATACTCTTTTCCAAAGGCGATAAGATCATCAATATCAGCTGTTCGGTTTCGTCCAAATCGATGGTCGTGTCCTATTATTATCTTGTGGATGTGAAAACGATCTACGAGAATAGTACTTACAAATTCTTCGGCAGTCAATCTTGAAAAAGTTTCGTCAAAAGGATGGATGACAAGGTTTTCGATACCAATTTTTTCCAACAAATCAATTTTCTCAGTGATAGTGTTGAGTAATTTTAGATCAGAATGTTCCTGTAAAACCATTCGGGGATGCGGAAAAAAAGTAAGTACCAGACTTTCGTAATTCTCGTTTTCCGTATTTTGGGTCAGTTTATTCAGGATTTTTTTGTGCCCAATATGGACACCATCAAAGGTACCCAACGTTAGAATTGTTTTTTTTGGGGAAACGAAATCGTTTATAGAATGAAAAATCTTCAAAGCAAGTGTTTTATAATGGTGCAAATTTAAGGTATACAATTGATATAATTAAAAAAGGATTGAAAAGTTCAATGCTTTTTTAATGTATTATAGACTTTAATTTATTTTTTAATAAACGGAATAGTAGTCGTTTCAGATTGATTTTTCGATAATTTTAAAAAATAAATACCTTGCGATAAATGGGAGACGTTTATCTGAAGATCCTCCGCTGATTCTATTTTTTTTGATTTTAGGATCTGACCTAAAGTATTGATAATAGTGTAAACCTCCGGAGTATTGAGTTTGTTCTCACTAACTACGTTCAGTATGTTAGAGGTGGGATTTGGGTAGAGGTAAACCGAATTTAATTTTTCTATATCGACGGTAGATAATGATCCAATTCTAAAACTTTTAGATTGGGTTCCCCCAAAGGCTCCTCCGGTAGCAATAATTTCATTCGTAGGGGTTGATACAGTGTAAGAGCCATTTCCGAAATCACAACAGATGCCGTCATCTTGAGTATCAAATATAGTAAAAGTGTAACAATCATTGCCTGCGAGATCGAAGGTTGCCTTGATTGGATCAGGAAGCGGCCCGGTTTCTGGAAGATCTGCATAAGGGCCTCCTTTGTATAACACGGTTCCGGCTGAATTTGTAAGATTCCAGGTGGTTTCTGAACCAAAATAGTCTTGCTGTAAGGAGAAAACTACTGTATTGCTGGCGTAATTTTTTGTAATGTCAAAATTTATAGTATCGCTGTTGTTGGCGCTGTTTTGATCCGTTTTCCTATTGGTACTAGTTATTGTACTGCTGAAATCATGATTGCCTCCAGTAGTAGTCAAACTATTTAAAGTAATATTTTGGGATTCGTTATTTGCCAGGCTTCCAGTCCAATTATAGGTTTGCAGGTTGTTATTATCAATTCCATAACGGATTGAGGCTTGAGTCAATGTTGCGCTGCCTTTATTCACGATTCTAATAACAGGAATAAAGCTAGTGCCGCAAGGAGGAATGTTTAAGTTTATAACCATTGTTGAAGCATCATTGGCAAAGATGTCACCCGAGGTAAGTGCATCCGAAGTTTTCAAAGAAGCCCGCCTTACGGAATTGTTCATTACAGTAATCATTCGTGCTTTTTGATGTGCTGTAAAGATGTTCATACACGCATCATCCGTATAGTCCATGTAGTTTTCAACCATATCTAAGCCTGGGGATGCGGGACAGGAATCAGTATTTGATGGGCAGCCCGTGTTTTCTTGTCCTGCATTAGGCGTATCTTCACAAAAATCGTCTACATCACAGCCTCCGTCTCCCCAGATGTGACGCAGCCCAAGCCAGTGTCCTACCTCATGGGAGGTTGTTCTCCCTTTGTCATAAGGAGTAGTGTAGTTTCCTCCGGTAAAATAACTGGATGAACCAAAAACAGAATAACCAATCACGACACCGTCAGTGTTAGCGAAGCCTTCATCTTGATTTATTCCCGGAAGTCCGGAAGCACTAGGAAATTGTGCGTATCCCAAAAGATCGGTTCTGGTAAATTTGACTACCCAAATATTAAGGTATTTTTCAGGATTCCATTGTGTTTGGGGTTTTAGAGAGCCATCAATATCGACAGTAGACCAGCTTTCTCGCCCTAAGTTTACATGGTTTATCCCGTTTGATAAAATGCCCGATGGATCTCGTTTAGCCAGTGCGAATTCTATTTCTACATCAGCTCCTACAGGATTGCTGTTGAATCCTGGAGTGTTAGCTTTTTTTCTGAAATCTTCGTTGAGTACTTGAATTTGAGAAATTACTTGTTCATCAAAAATATTTTCATCACTGCCTAAAAGGTCGCCATTATGAATCACGTGAACGACAACCGGTATGGTAATGACTGCATTTGTTTTGAATCCTTGTGCAGCATTCTTTTTTTTATTTTTTTCGAGTTCAATCTTTGGTGCTATCCATTGTTCAAATTCAGCAGTAGATATTCTGTTTGGATTTTTGGATTTTAGGTATTCTTCATATTCTGTCGTGGCACATCGAATTACAGAACCTTCCGGAATGATTTTATTTTTGCCAAAAAGAAGCGCTTTTGAAGGGGTGTTATTTACTTGTGCAAACGTAGGATTGATTGAAAAAAAAAAGCACAGTGTAATAAAAAAAATAATTTTTTTCATATTATGGATGTGTTTAGAAAAGGGTAATTCAATGTGTTGATTTTTAGTGTGTATTAAAAACATGCATTAAAATTAATTATTATTTTTATCTAATACAAATTAAAAAAAACAGAGGCGTACAAAGGAAGCATATTCCTTTTTTTATTTCCCGTTAAATGTGGTCATGGTAATTTCCAGTCCGGAAGTTCCAAAGGATTTTATGATTTCGGAGGCTAATTCCAGTCGTTCCGTAAGCGCTGTTTTTTCAGTATCATCCCAGTCGCCAAGGACATAATCAACTTGTTTTCCTTTTTTGAATTCGTCACTGATCCCAAAACGGAATCGGGCGTAATTTTGCGTATTCAATACCAGATTGATGTTTTTGAGTCCGTTGTGTCCGCCATCGCTTCCTTTTTGTCGGATGCGAATGGCTCCAAAAGATAGATTCAAATCATCGGTGATCACCAGAATATTTTCAAGTGGAATATTCTCTTTTCCCATCCAGTATTGCACGGCTTTTCCGCTCAAATTCATATATGTGTTGGGTTTGAGCAGCAAAAAAGTTCTTCCTTTGAATTTGTATTGGGCAAGTGTACCCAGTTTTACGGTTTCGAAAGTAACGCTTTCTTTCCGGGCGAGGAAATCCACGATTTTAAAACCAATGTTGTGGCGAGTGTTTACATACTCGGCGCCAATGTTGCCGAGTCCTATTATTAAAAATTTATTACTCACGTTTTCTATATTATTTTTTTGGTGTTCGAGAGCCTCTGATTTCCTACAATCTGTATTATTCTCAGTTTTTGTATGTGAGAATAAATTTGAAATCCATTTTATCATACTGCAAAAATAGACTTAATTAGAATAGTGTACTATTAGATTTTTAGAAAATCGGTATTGGGAACAAAATAGTTCTGGATAGCCCTGATGGGAGTGGCATCCCGCGCTTTTTGGCGTGGATACAACGGACAGCAGGAGGAGCGTTATTGTGAAAATGGGTAGTGGTGCTCCTCATAATTTAAAATAGGATAATGAGGTTTCTCGTTGCTCTAAATGAAAAAATAAAAAGCAAAAAAAAGCACCAGTTGTAGAACTGATGCTTTCTTGAATGATTGAAAAAATATTATTTTTTCTTTCCTTTTACGGGAGCTTTTGCTGCTTTTGCTGCCTCTTGAGCTGCTTTCATAGCGGCACGAGAGATTTTCACTTGACAAATTACAGTGTTGTCCGGGTGCATGATTTTGTAGTCCGGAGAAGCTACTTTAGTAACGTACAATTTGTTACCCATGTCTAAGGCAGTAATGTCAGCTTCAATAAAATCAGGAAGATTTTTTGGTAAAGCTTTTACTTTTAGTTTACGAGTGTTCAAACGTAAATCTCCACCGGCCATAACTCCTTTAGAGTTACCAATGATTTTTACAGGAACTTCCATAGTGATTTCTTTGTCATCAAATAATTGAAAGAAATCAATGTGTAAGATCTTGTCAGACACCGGGTGAACCTGAATGTCTTGTAAAATAGCGTTAAATGATTTTCCTTCACCTAGATTGATCTCAACTGTGTGAGCGTTTGGGGTGTAAACCAAGTTTTTGAAAGCCATAACTTCTGCTGAGAAATGAACTGCCTGATTTCCTCCGTATAATACGCAAGGAACCAATCCAGCATTACGTAGGGCTTTAGTCGCAACTTTACCCACGCTTTCTCTTTCTGATCCTTTAATTGTAATCGATTTCATTGTAAAAAAATATAGTTATTAAATAATATTACTTGTTTGGCTTTTAGCTTTTGGCTATCAGCAAGACTTTATAACTTTAAGACATTGGACTTTACGACTAATGTATTACATTATAAATTTTCCACTTATGGAATTGTTGTGGTGCACCATGTGCATAACTTCAGCAAAAAGAGGCGCACAACTCAACACTCTTATTTTTTTTGATTCTTTCTTTAACGGAATAGAATCGGTGACGATTAATTCTAATAATTTAGAATTCTCTATTTTTTCGTAAGCATCCCCGGATAAAATCGCGTGTGTACAAATTGCTCGTACGCTCAGTGCTCCTTTTTCGATCATTAAATCTGCGGCTTTCGCCAAAGTGCCTCCGGTATCAATCATGTCATCTACTAAGATTACATTTTTACCTTTAACTTCACCAATCAATTCCATGGTGTCAATAATATTGGCTTCTTTTCTTTGTTTGTAACAAATCACCACATCCGATTCTAAGAATTTAGAATACGCATAGGCTCTTTTTGAACCTCCCATGTCTGGAGAAGCGATAGTCAGATTGTCTAAACCTAAACTTTTTACGTAGGGCAAGAATATTGTCGATGCAAAAAGGTGATCTACCGGTTTTTCAAAGAATCCTTGAATTTGATCTGCGTGCAAATCCATGGTCATTACTCTTGTTGCGCCTGCAGCATCAAGTAAATTAGCCACTAATTTAGCTCCTATCGGAACTCTTGGCTTATCTTTTCTATCTTGTCTTGCCCAACCAAAGTAAGGAATTACTGCCGTTATGTGTCGTGCCGAAGCCCGTTTTGCAGCATCAATCATCAGTAACATTTCCATCAAATTATCTGCCGTTGGAAAAGTAGAACAAACGATAAAAACCCGTAATCCTCTGATAGACTCTTCATAAGAAGGCTGAAATTCACCGTCGCTGTATTTTGACATGGTGATTTTACCTAAAGGGATTCCGTATTGCTCTGCTATTTTTTCAGCCAGATAGACACTTTGTGAACACGCAAAAATTTTAGCTTCTGGTTCTAGGTGTGACATTTAATTTGTTGTTTTTATTCCGCTGCGCTCCATACTGTTGGCTTTGTCATTTGTATAAAGCCGTATGTTTGTATTTGCCTCGGGTGTAGTTAGTTGTGTGTTGTGTTTTTAACGAGGTGCAAATTTATAAAATTTATTCAACTCTGAAAGGAAAAAATTAAGTATTTTTAGTTGAACATTTAATATTATTTTTTACATTTGCACCGTGTTAAAGGAATTGATGGTTGATTTAAACACAACCACCTCTTTTATTGCGTTGAAATAACTGTTGTTATTTCATGTCTAGCTAAGCCCGGATGGCGGAATTGGTAGACGCGCTGGTCTCAAACACCTGTGGGAAACCGTGCCGGTTCGACTCCGGCTCCGGGTACATTAAAAGTCCGTAATAGCGTTGTAAATCAACACTTTACGGGCTTTTTTTATTGTGGTTGCCAAACCATTGCCAAACATTTTCAAATACACTTAAATTTTCAATACATTTGTAACGGTTTACGATGCCAATTTTAAACCAACGTTTGAACAACGTAAAACGGTAGCTTGAACAACTACCGTTTTTTTATGTTCATATTTTTGTTTTGCCTCGCGCGTGCGCGTATTGGTTCGTTTTTGTTAATTATTTTACCTGTATGTGCGTATCAGATAGTAATGAACTTTTATTTTTGCAGTATATCGAACTATAAAAAATGCTTCACACATAAACAGATAGTGCAAAACTATTATTTTCTAAGAGCTACGCGCGCGTATTGCTTTACTTTTGGATAGGAATGAACTTGAAAAAAATTGATTAATCAAATAGTTAAACACGTGAACAGATAGGCACGAACTATAAAAAAACCGCTCATCTCTGAACGGTTATATTTTTACATCATAAGTAAACTTTCAATTATGCCCGACGGATAACTCTCGGATAATTTTATTTTATCTAAAATCTTTTGGTATCGTTTGGTTACTTTTCCATTATAGTGAGTTTTGAAATGTTTTTTAAATTGTTCGTCGTAAACCTCATCATTTAAATATACTTTGTCCAATATGGAAATTAAGCGACGGTTTTTTTTTGATTCATTTTGTTTTTGGTAATTCAAATAAATGAAGGCTTCCCGGTGCAAAAAGTACTTTGAGTTAAGATATAGTTTTCTGCAGTACTTTCCAGTGCTTGGACAAACGAAATACAAAATTTCGCCTTTACCTAAATTTGAGGGTATCGATATAAAACGAACGTCATAAGTAATAACCTCCCCATTTTGTTTATAGTCAAGGGTTACGAATTTATTATATTCAGATATATTTGATTTTATCCCAATTCTCGAATGAACTTCGCCCGATATGCTCCACGATATTACGCCCTCTTTTATGCCATTGTTCAAATAACCCCACTCTTTCAGTTTGGTTACAGTTAATGTACTACAATTTTCGATACTCATTTTGCTTTGATTTTTAACCTAAATTATTAGGGAACATTTTTATATCCCCCAATCGGTTGTTTCGCCCAAACTATAATTTACATTATCAACTTTAGGTAATACATAGGGGATTAATTTAACGAGTATTTCTAAACGTTCCTTTGGAGGTAATCCCTCGAAAAGTGTTTCGATGTTTAGTAACTCTTTATTGATAACCGATTTTAGTACGGTTCTTATTTCTTTGGTTGTTTTTTGCTCTAATTCCATTTTTTAGTTTTTTTTAGTTTTATGTGTAACGGTTACGGTTGTGTTACACTTGTTGTTACGGATAACTATTTGATTATCAAATTCGTTACGGTTGTTACACTTAAATCTCACTTATAATATGATATGAAATATTAAACATTCTCTACTACTAACTTTTTTAAAACTGTTAGTACATTGTTTTAAAGTGTAACAAGTGTAACATCGTATTAATGGTGCGGGTTTGAAGTGTAACAACAAGTGTAACGCATCTGTAACAAGTGTAACGGTTTAATACTTTTTAATCCAGTTTCGTGTCCTTTGTGAATATTCAAACCAAAATCCTCGTTTTTCTGTGTTGAATTTACCCGCCCACGCATCTATAAACCGTTTGGCGTTCTTGGTTGTAAATATTTTTTCAAATCGCAAAGGGTTTAAAATATCATTGTACTCTTTCAAAAAGTCCGTAACTGAAAATTCTAAAGAAGTCTTGTCGATAACGAAATTATTAACGCATCGGTGAAATTCTGTATAAACTGCATCGTTATTGAAGTACGCCTTATAATTGTCGTCTGTCTTATTGTACTCGGTTTTTATAATTCCCTTTTGCAAAAACAGTTTTACGCATCGAAAAACAAAAGAGTAAAACCGATTCCATTCGTCGGCGTTCCAATCTTGAAAAAAGGAACACTTAAATTCGTCTTTCGGGGTGTGGCTTGTTGTATAATAGTTTGTAAACTTGTATTCAATAAACCGCCCATTTGTTGAGGCGTTTCGCTCATCATAAGGAACAACCCAATTTGAAGTAATAGCAAACTTTGGCGCATCTTTAAATTTGATTAATTCGGCTTTCAGTCCTTTTCTTTGACAAGATATATCCCCCAAAATATTGGTGTACAAATCATCATACTTAAAACCCGCCGGCACGTCGTCAATAATATAAACATTATGCTTTTTGTCAAGGTCTGCAAATACAAAAGTATAACCGCTGTCAAATTCTTTACCGCCTTTTATAATTGATTCCTGTACTTCTTGAACGGCTTTAGATATTAATGTTTTGCCCCGTCGTCCGTTTCGGGTTTCGTCGTCCGCATCCATATCAGTAAGGACAATACACGGGTTTTTTGTCATATCTTTATAGTTGTGACACAAATAACCAAACATCGTCTTAAAGCTCTCAAAAATGTTTTTTGTGTCCTGTGTGTTGGGTTCTTTTCGCCCGGTACACGCTCTAATTAAAAAATGCTCAAACATTCCAACCTCATCAGTATATTTAAACTCTCGGCTTTGTATTTCGTGAGGTGCAAAAAATCCTTTTACATCGGTGTACTCTTTTTGTTTTAATGTTCCTTTGTCATTCATATCGAAATAGTAGAAACCGTTTTTAAAAGGCAGTCCGAAAGTGTTTTTAGTGTCCGAATAATATTTTAATTCAATCGAGGGAATTAATAAAAAACCCTGTTTAACGGTGCTAAAATTTTCCCTCGCTATTGTGTCCGCTACTGCATCAAACGAACCCGAAAACTCGTTTATATTGTCCTTTAAAAATGAAACCGTATCGGTATTATGATTGAAAAAATCAACCACGTTATTAGTATCTCTCAATAAAAATATTTTGTCGTCGGGTGTCGAAATTCTTATAAACTTTTCTTGTATAAAAAAGTCGGCGTACATCGTTGGCGAAGTATACACTTTATCGCTTTCGTCAATGGTGTAAAAGTTTACTATTTCATTTTCGATAGGTGGTTTTATACATTCCTTAATTTTAAACTCCACTATTCCGAATGTTGTTTTCTTAATTTCCGTGTCCTTTTCTATAAAAATACCGTCGTGTAATCGCACGTAATTAACAAAACCATTATCCTCAACACAGTCATTAATATATCCTTTTTCATAACTCGAATAAAACTCAAATGCACCACCTTTAGTGTTGAACATTTCAGGCGTTAAGACTTTCCTTGCGTCCTCATCGCCGTAAACCTTAGACAGTTCTTTTATTGTCTTTTCATAATCTGCACTCTCATTAGTTACATTAGAATTAAGCAAATAAGCAAAGGTTTTTTTGTCTAATACTTCATAGATACTATGCCTGTGGTTAGTGCCTAATATCTCATCTATGATAGTGGGGAACTCTCTATAAATATCTAATTCCATCACGTCAAAAGGCAATTCCCCACGCAATACGGACGGCAAATTTGTTAAGGGGTTGTATTCCCTATGTCCAACGGTTTGAACCCCAAACGCCTCATCTAAATCGCTTGTATATTCCCCGCTAAACTTCAAAACCATAAACAAAACATATCTTTTGTATGCTTTGACACTAAACGGGTTGAATGTTTCGCCTTTTGCTTTTGCCTCATCAACCTTTTTATAATATTCGTTTAGCTTGTTGCCATTGTTTTTAAAGTATTTTGCATCGAGTTTTTTCCCTGTGGTTATGTAACAAGAAACAAATTTTACATAATCGTTATTTTGTAACGGCTCACTTCTTAAAAAAGAAACAACGGACAAAAAGACTTTATCCCGGTTGTTGTGATAGTCTGTTTTTTGACACGCATCATAAAAAGTAAATGTTTGTTTACGGCTTTTGCTTTCGGTTTGGACTCTCTTTGTAAATTCGGCTTTCCAGTCGCTCATTACATCGGTTTTGTTTTCTTTATTCATTGCCTAATTTTTTAAGATTAGACTTTGGGAATAAATCGGGGTTTGTGGTTAAATACCACGCTTTAAAACTTGTCAATTTGCAAAGTTTTCTCTCAACCTCGAAAAGTAGTCCACGTTGCTCTAAATCTCGTTTGTAACGGCAAATACATTTTTGGGGTATTCCGGTAGCTTTTGAAACCATCGAAGCGGTGGCGGTGTGATTTTGTAAAAAATCAAATATGGTTTTTTCTTGGTTCTTTGAGTTCGTATCTTTGCCGTCGGTAGTTGACAAAATATTTTCGGGGCTATGTGGGATTTTATCTTGCATAGCCTTATTGATTTAATGGGATTAAACACGCCTCTATGTCTGTTCTTAAAAAATAAACCCTTGAACCAATTCCCAAAGGTTTGAGTTTTCCCGACTTGCACCAATTATGAACGGTTGACAAATCCACATCAAACATTTTCGCCACTTGTTGACGTGTTAAATACTCGGCGGGTTGAATTGGTTTGAAATGTTTTAAAAATTCCTGTAATTGGATTTTTACCCCGTTTGAAATTTCGCTTTGTAGTTGCTCCGGGGTTGTTTGGATAAATTGAATAGTTTGCATATCTTTTTTGTTTTAAATGATATGCAAAGGATTAAATACGGTCGTACTGCGTTAAATACAAGATTGTACTTTTTACGGTACACTAACGGTACACTCTTTATTTTTTGATTTAAACCAACCTAAAGCGGTTGAATAATCCTTTATTCTTTGGGGTGTTTTTACGTTGTTATACGTTTTTAATTGTCCTGTTGTTTCGTTGTATTTTTCGTCAAACCATTTAAAAAACGTTGCAGGTCTTTGGTGTATGTATTGGGTTTTGCTGTTGTACATTTCCCAATAATAATAAATCAAATCGGATTTTCGCCCTTTTGTTTCTTTTGGTTTAACGTGTTCGTTTAGTAGATATTCAAACAGTTCAAAACCATTATTTGAAAACATTTTGCCGTATGGTTCTTTGATAACTATTATTTTATTTTCAACTGTTGGGGTGTCCGACAAATCGAGCGGTTTGGATTCTGTTTTTAATGTATTATTTAAAGCGTTATAATAAATTTTTGTAAGTAATACAAGTCTATTAGTGTGAAATATTTTACTTTCTTTATTCGTAATCCCGTTAAATTCATTCAGTATTGCTAAATTATCTAATCGAGGGTGTGCAATATATCTTTCGCCATAAGCGTATATTAACCATCTACTAAGGTTAATATTATTGTTATATTCTAATTCTATTGTTTTGCCTGTTAGTTCCTTGTAACGGCTTATAATATGGTCAATACCGTAATAAGTTTTATTTTGCCCCCAATGTATTGGAATTAAACCGCTATTACATAACTCAAATACTTTTTTACAATATTTTTCTATGTTTTCGCTTTCTGTATCGTTATAAAACTCAATCGTTTTATCATTGGCAAAAATACTTAAACTTGTTATTTGATTTCCGTCTTCAAAATTATCACATTGGTAATGAACAAAAAAAACGTCTTCTAATTGTGGTAACTTTTTAATCATAATTTTTGCCCCTGTTTGTTCTTTAGTAAAACTTTGAAAAGCATTCAAAATACTTTTAAAATAAACTTCAAGTTGTGTAATATTTTTATCTGAAATAAGAAGTATTTTTTCGGGGATGTCGGATTCCGTTTTAAAAATATGAAAAAAATTATCGTCGTATTTATCCCAAGTTTTAACTTTTCCACGTTTCAAAATATCAATATATTGGTTTAGTTCATAAATTAACAATGTCGTATTTTCTCGATTAAAAATTTCTAAATCAAAGATTGTATTCTCTTTTATAAATTCATTTTTAAGGGTGTTTAATTTTTCTTTTATGGTTTCGGTATCAAAATTACTGACTTTGATTATAGGCCAGTAATTATGTAAGATATAATCACGGTCGTACTCTGAAAGATTGTACTTTTCTGCAAGTGCAAAAGCGTTTTGGGTATTAGTTCCAAATAGATAATCGTACATAATTATTCCGTTCCTGTATTAAGTATTACTTTCATTTCGGGTGCTTTGTCTTTGTGTATGTCGTTGTAAAACTTCATAAACAAATTGGCGTTTTCGTCTGTGTCTTCCGGTGCATTTATGTAGGTTCTAAAAATCGCCTCTTTACTATGCCCGGATATACCCATTAATACGGGTGTTGGTATCTTTTTATAATAGTTGGTACAAAAGGAACGGCGAAAACTATGTGTCGTAATTAGTTTGTGTTTTTCGTATGCTTTGAACACTTTGCGCCCTGTGTCTTTGTCAAATATTTTGCCGTCGGTCATTGCGGTAATTTTGGCAGTTTCGCAAACCTTTTTAATATGTTCGTTTAGTTTTTGGGTTGTGATTTTATACGGAAAACTGTTTTCTAGTATGTCGATAACGTGCGGGGCTATTATTCCAATAGTAACGGGTTTCTTTGTTTTTTGCTGTATTAAGTCTAAATACATATTCCCGGCTGTGTATCTTATATTGTCCGGTGTTATGTCGAGTAAATCCCCGCCACGTTGTCCAATCTCGCACCCAATCAATAACCATTTACGGGCGTTTTGGTGCGCCTCACTTATGATGTCCGCTTTTCTAATGTCGTCCAATTCGGCAAAGGACAAAGTTTGAATGTATCGGTCGTCGTCGCTTTCTGAAACTATGGCTATTTGTTTCGCATACGCATTAACTTGTATGCCTTTTTTTTCGGCTTCGATACAAACGGTCTTAATGTTTGCAATATGCTTTGAGGCGGTGTTTACGGCGTACTTTTTAGTTTTGAGTAACCAATGTTCAAACTTATCTATTAACACCTGATTAACGTCTATAAAGTGAATTTGCTTTTTGGTTTTGGTTTGGTATTCTTTTAAAATGTTTTTTGTGGCTATGTAACTATTTTTTCTACTTAATGAAAGTCCGTGTTTGTAACCGCCTTTTACTTTTACTTTTCGGGTGTCGGCTGTGTCGATTATGCTTTGAATGTAGTTTGTAATTATTCCCTCGTCGGTTATTTGTATCCGTTCAAAACATTCATTAATTTTTGAGTTCAACCAAAAAGTATCAATTACAACACTTTCGCCCATATCAGTATTGATACTCTTAAAAAGGAATGACTCCAATTTTTTGAGGTTGTTAAAAATTACTTTGTTTTCGGCTGTGTTTTGTTTTGGTCGGTCTGTGCTTTCGCTCCAGTCTTTCGGGTTAATAGAAAAACCCGTGTTTAATTCAATAAATTTTCCACGTCCGAGAGAGGTGTAAACTTTTATTGAAACATTTTTGTTTGCTTCACTTCGCAATCTGAAATTAATTGATGCCATATTTTTTAGTTGAACGGTTGAACAAAACAAAGATATTCAATTTGTAGGACGTTTCCAAAAGTTGCCAAACATTTGCCAAACATTTTCACTATCTTATTGCATTTTATTCAATTTCATTCAATTATTTTATCTTTGTGTAAATGGTTGTTAAGTATTGAATTTGTTGAGGTTGAAGGTTATTTTTATGCTGTTTTCGGGAGGTTTTAAAAAACGCCAAATTGATAGGTTTCTATTCCGGCTCCGGGTACAAAAACCGCTTCGAAAGAAGCGGTTTTTTTGGTTTTATGTCACAACGAATTCCTGTGTAGTTTTGCTTTGTTTGCTATTGATTGCGGGTGCGGAATTCAATCCCGCACGATCAAAGAGAGATGTATCCGCGCTATCGGGTAAATAATATATTTATTATTAGTCTAAAGTCTTAATTATTCAGCGAATGAAAAATAAAATAATTAATAACTACAGAAGTGCTAAATAATAATTCATTGCGCATTTTAAATATACATACTATGATTACTGAAAGAACAAAATATTATTTACTTTTCACAATTATTACCGTTTGTTGTTTTGATTTTAGCTGAAATTATATTTGAATAGTAACCTTTGATTTAATCTTTCAACAAAAAAAGAGCAACTGTTATAGCTGCTCTTCCTGTTTAAACTAATTATGTTGTACCAATTATCGTTTGATGAAAATTTACAGACGATTGAATTGACATCGTTGATGTTTTTATTAATTCAGTACGATTACTGTTTCAATAACCTTACTACCTTCATTTATATTTACTTTGTTGATTTTTCCATTTTCCATATATTTGATAAAGGCTGTTTTATCAGTGTTTTCAAGTGTTACCTTTACATATTTAGTGTCAACTCTTTTTAACGAACCTGTAAGTGCATCCACACCCCAGCCAATTATGCTAAAGCCATTCAAGATTGCAACTAAATTAAATTTTGAATCCATTACAACAACCTTCTCTTTGTAATTATCTAACTTAAAGTCAACCCTGTCGTCTGCCTTTACTTTAATTTGAACTGGCGTAGTTCCTTTTTCAAATCCGTTGATAAATACTTTTGCACCTGAAGGGTCTGTTTCAAATAATACGTTTCTTTTTGAGCCTGTAAAAATAGATGCACAACTTGTAAAAAGTAATGAAGCGATAACCAGTGATAAAATAAATTTAATTTTCATAATAATGTAACTTATAATTGGCTTACTTCAGTTTAAAGTCTTTTTTCGGCTTGTTCCGACTTTTTATATTCTCAGTTCTTATTTGAGTAGTAATTAAGCGACATTTATTTTTTTAATAAAATTATACCTGCAAAAATATGTTTAAAAAAAGAGAGCCACAATACCCACTTTTAGTGATTTTTCAAATATTAAATCTAGACATCAAATTCACCTGTAGAGGTTGGAGAATCCTGTTTTGTTTGTTGTTTAATCTTCATTTTAGTGAGAATGCTTCCATTCGCTTCGTGGTGATATGGTTGTTTTTATGGAAATAATAATCAAAGTGTTGTATGACAACTTCTTTGGTGCCCAATGCATTTAGGAAGTCTTTAGGAATTCTAATCCCGTGAGAATTACCTATTTTTATTATTTGCGCTTGGCGGACTTTTATCATCTAACAAATGTATTTACTTTTGTGGTTACTTTTTTGTTTTTTTAACATATTATCTCAAAGGATTTTATAGGGTTTAGCTCATCATAACGAATTCCTGACATTCAAAGCACTCTTATTCTCAATTTGTTCTTTTGTACCTTTTAAAATCATCTGTGCCAAAATTCTTCCCATAGCTTCAAAATTCGTTGAAATGGTTGTGATTCCGTTTTCAACTACTTTTTTCAAAGGCGTTTCATTGTAGGAAATAACGCCGAAATCACTACCTAGATTTAAGTTTTGAAGTTTTGATTTTTCAATTACACGCACTAAATCCCTGTCACTCGGGATGATGTACACTTCACCTTTATTAATTTCCCGATTCTTAAATTCAGTAATGATTTCATAATCGAAAGCAAAGTCTTTGCAAAAATTCTCAAAACCAATTCTCATTCCCAAAGGTTCACGAAATCCCGGGAAAATCATAATTAATTTTTCATATTTATCTAGTCTGGATTTCCCGTCCTGCAATCGGTCATATATGTCTTTTACAAAGTTTTGATACACTGCCGGGAAGTCTTTTAAATCAAGATTGGTTTGGTCTAAGATATACACATCATTAACTGGTAGGGTTTTTATGACTGATGCCGCCTCGACTAAATTGGTAGGCATGATAATGTATTTTGTATAGTTTCCATTACTGTCATTTATTAGTTTTTGGAAGACTCGAATGTTAAAATGATGAAAGAAAATATCAACCTGAACATCACTTCCTATGGTTTCCAAGAATGAATTGTAAATGTCTTCTTTAAATATATTTAACTCATCAAAAAGTAAAAATATCCTTTGTTTTATTCTTACTTCGGTGCTTTTTATATAGTATCCTTTCCCACGAATAGCATAAATAATACCTCTTTTTTTTAATTCGTCGTAGGCTAGAAGAACCGTATCTCGAGACAATGAAAACTCTAAGCACACTTTGTTTATTGAGGGGAGTTTGTCTCCTTTTATTAATTTTCCTTTTTCAATTCCCTTCTCAACGGTAATGATAATTTGTTTGTATTTAGGAACTCCAAGATTGTTTTGAATGGAAATTATTTTCATAAAAAATGGAATTTCTTGGCAATATACAAAAACTGGTAGGTACTGGTATGTAAGTAACAGTAATTATTTTACTTTTGGTTTTAATATTTCATAAATAAATAATGAAAATAAAACACATATCACATTTTAAAGCTGATTCTGTAATGAAATTATTTGGTTTTACATCAGATGGTGAAGAGGTTTCTCTTTATGAATTAACTAACAAAAATGGAATGCAACTTAAAATCACCAATTATGGTGCAACTATTACTTCGTTGAAAATGCCACTGAAAAACGGTGCATTGGTAGATGTGGTATTGGGTTTTGATACTTTAGATGCTTACATAAAATCATTTGATCTGGAAAGTGCGCCTTACTTTGGAGCAACCATTGGAAGATATGCTGGCAGAATTAATAATGGCTTTTTTAGTTTGAACGGTAAAGCTTTTCATTTAAATAAAAACAATAACAATAATTCGTTACATGGTGGAAATATTGGATATAGTCAAAAAAATTGGCGAGTAGAAAACGTGAAAGAAGGCAAAAACCCGGCTATTACTTTCGCATATTTCAGTCCTGATGGGGAAGAAAATTATCCAGGAGGCTTATCAGTAGTAATTACCTATATGGTATCGGAAGACAATGAATTAATTATAGAGTATAAAGCCATTTCGACCGAAGATACAGTTGTGAATTTAACCCATCACAGTTATTTTAATCTCGATGGTCACGATTCTGATATTTTAGAACAAGAGTTAATCGTTAACGCTCAAAAAATGGTAGAGACTACTGATCAAAATAGTCCAACTGGTAGATTTTTGGATTTAGATAATATACCTTTCGATTTTAATCAACCTAAAAAGTGTCCTTCAAAAATTGATGCCACTTTTGTATTAGAAAAGGAAAATGAATTTGCTGCTTCTCTTTTTAATAAAAACAATAATTTGAAAATGACCGTTTATACGAATCAGCCCGCGGTTCATATCTATGTTGGTGGGAACTGTTTTGATACAATAAAAGGAAAAGAAAATGCAAATTATCATGCTTTGAGCGGTATTTGTTTTGAGACGCAAAATTTTCCTGATGCACCAAATCACGAACATTTCCCGAATGCTATTCTAAAAAAAGGTGAAATATATTATCATAAAACAAGTTATAAATTCCAATCTTTTTAAAATGAAAAATAGTAAAACTATATTGTCGTTGTTACTGTTATTTTTGTTTTTTACGTCCAGTAATTCTCAAACGAATGTGGATCATACGCCAACTCCAATAGTTGCTACTTTTGCAAAAGGAGCTGATATAGGATGGTTGCCACAAATGGAAGCCACAGGATATAAATTTTATGATACTGACGGTATTGAAAAAGATTGTTTGCAACTCCTAAAGGACAGAGGAATGAATACCATTCGGCTTCGTGTTTGGGTCAATCCAAATGACGATAAAGCCAGTGGGCATTGCAGCAAGGGAGAAACCGTTGCCATGGCTTTGCGTGCGCAAAAAATGGGAATGCGCATCATGATCAATTTTCATTATAGCGATTCGTGGGCAGATCCTGCCAAACAATTTAAACCCAAAGCATGGGAAAACCATACTTTTCAGGAGTTAATGACGGATGTGTATGATCATACTTTTGATGTTTTGAATGCCTTGAAATCAGCAGGAGTTACTCCGGAATGGGTTCAGGTAGGCAATGAAATTCCAGGTGGAATGATGTGGCCGGAAGGAAGTACCAAAAACTGGAATCAATTGGCACAATTACTCAACAAAGGGTATGAAGCTACAAAAGCTATTGATCCTAAAATTAAAGTAATCGTTCATCTTGACGAAGGAAATAATAATGAAAAATTCAGATTATTTTTTGATAACGCTACAGCAAATAATGTAAAGTACGACGTGATTGGACTGTCCTATTATCCTTTTTGGATCAAGAAAGATTACACAGAAACTATTGCGGATTTAGCGTATAATCTAAACGATATGGTGGACAGATACAACAAAGAAGTGATGGTTGTAGAAGTTGGTGGGGAATATGACAAAGCGCAAAATACGTACGAAATGTTAGCAGCAACAATCAAAGCAGTCGAAGCGGTACTAAATAACAAAGGACTTGGCGTAATGTATTGGGAACCACAAGGAGAAAAAAGTTGGAGCGGTTATTCCCTGAGTGCTTGGCAGTCTGACGGAAAACCATCAATGGCTTTAGATGCGTTTAAGGATTAGTTAAAGAAAAGAAATGCCGCTTAATCCTAGGAAAAAAACAGCATTTTATTAATTTTTTTGCAACATAAGTAAGTCGAAAGTTTAAAAGTCGTAAAGTCAAAAGAATTAACTTTAAGTAAAATAGCTTTAAATCAGATTGTTACATAATTTTATCCTGATTTTAAAATACGACATTATACCATGGTTATTACTTATAAGTCATTGAAGTTTTTAATTTGAATTAAATCAAGTAAAAACTCGGTATTCGTTTAAGTAAAGTCATTAATCATTTAAAGAATATTTTAACTTACATTCACTGTAAATGGTTAATTGACAAGCGTACAATGCTATACAACCAGAAGTACATGGAGCAGGACTAAAGAGCGGTAAATTGACCTTGTACGCTACGAAATAAACCAAAATTCATATAGTTTTACTGAATATTTAAAAAAATAACAACAGCGAGTTCCTAAAAAAAGCAAATGGATAATTTTTAAATCATGAATGACATTTTAGTACACAAAACAATTGATTTTTTTCAGGAGACTTTTGGATCAGAGCCTGAAAAAATTGTTCTTTCCCCGGGCAGAATCAATATTATAGGAGAGCACATTGATTACAACGATGGTTTTGTTTTGCCGGCAGCCATCGATAAAATTATTTGTTTTGCTTTCGAAAAAAACAATTCGGATACCGCTAAAATTGTGGCTATAGATTTGAATGACGAGTTCGAAGTTTATACAAACGAAGAGCAAAATCAGACGGATAGTGTATGGACAAATTACCTGCGTGGTGTTTTGAATCAATTGAAAAGGAACGGTTATTCCGTGGAGGGTTTCAATTGTGTTTTCAGCAGTAATATTCCGGTTGGTTCCGGTTTGTCATCTTCGGCGGCTTTAGAATGTGGCTTTTTGTATGGTTTAAATGAACTGTTCAATTTTAAAATTAAACCCATTGATATTGCGCTTATGGGACAAAAAGCAGAACATTGGGTGGGAATCAATTGCGGAATTATGGACCAGTTTTCCAGTGTAATGGGTCTTGAAAACAAAGTCATAAAAATTGATTGCAGGACATTAGAATATGAATACCATAATGCTAATTTTAGTGATTACTCCTTAGTTTTATTCGATAGTAATGTCAAACATTCCTTATTTAGCTCGGCTTACAATACCAGACGGAAAGAATGTGAAGAAGGAATATCGATAATTAGTGCTTATTTCCCGGAAATTAGTAGTTTTAGAGATTGTAAAGAAGAGGACGTTTGGAGTCTAAAAGATAAAATGTCTGCGAATGTTTTCAAAAGGAGCCTTTTTGTAGTGAAAGAAATGAATCGCGTGAAACTGGCTTGTGACGCTTTGGATGATGGAAACATTGAAGTTTTAGGACAGCTAATGTTCAGTACGCACGAAGGATTATCATTGGATTATGAAGTGAGTTGCGCCGAATTGGATTTTTTAGTACACACGGTGAAAGAGGACAAATCAGTGATAGGCTCTCGATTAATGGGCGGCGGTTTTGGCGGTTGTACCATTAATTTGATTAAAAAAGGACAAGAAGAGCGAATTAAAAAGCAGCTCTCTACTCTTTATTTAGATAAATTTGGAATAGAATTAAAAATTTATGATGTTAAAATTGGAAACGGAACATCACTTTATAACAATAATTAGAATGAAAAACTTTGATATCAACGAAGATCCGCACAGACGTTATAATCCGTTAATTAACGAATGGGTGCTGGTTTCTCCACATCGTTCGAAACGCCCTTGGCAAGGGCAAAATGAAGTGGTACCTTCGGATGCATTGCCCGAATATGACCCGACTTGTTATTTGTGTCCAGGGAATGTTAGAGCGAATGGAATGGTAAATCCGGATTATGAAAGTTCTTTTGTTTTTGAAAATGATTTTGCTGCTTTAAAACAAGAAGAAATAGCTTTTGAGGAAAATATAAGCGAGACTTTTTTTAGAGCAAAACCAGAAAGAGGAATTTCTCGAGTGGTTTGCTTTTCGCCAAAACACCACTTGACATTGCCAGAAATGCCGGCCGAAGCGATTGAAAATATCATTCGTACCTGGCAAAAAGAATATATGGATTTGGGTAATGTGGAGTACATCAACCACGTTCAGATTTTTGAAAATAAAGGAAGTGCGATGGGGTGCAGCAATCCGCATCCGCACGGACAAATTTGGGCCCAATCATCTTTGCCCACCGAAGTGGAAAAAACGCAAAAAAATCTAAAAACGTATTTTGATAAACACAACAGAACACTTTTTCAGGATTACTTACAAGAGGAAATGAAACTGGACGAGCGCATTGTTGTTGAGAATGATCATTTCGTGGCATTAGTCCCTTTTTGGGCGATTTGGCCCTACGAAACTATGATTGTCAGCAAACGAAATGTGAGTAAAATAACTGATTTCACGGAAACCGAAGTGACGGATTTTGCAATTATTTTAAAACATTTGACAACCAAATACGATAACCTTTTTGAAACATCTTTTCCATATTCATCCGGAATTCATCAGTCGCCAACAGACGGAGAATTGCATCCGGAATGGCATTTTCACATGCATTTTTATCCACCATTGTTGCGGTCTGCAACCGTAAAGAAATTTATGGTAGGGTATGAAATGATGGGTGAATCGCAAAGGGACATCACGGCGGAGAAAAGTGCAGCCGTTTTAAGAGCGCAATCAAATGTACATTATAAAAATAGATAACCATTAACCAATAACTAAATACATTTAACCAATGCAAACTTTAGCAATCCAAGATTATATTGTCTTTTTCTTCTATTTCATCCTGATTGTCAGTTATGGAATATGGATTTACAGAAAGAAAAAGAAAGAAGAAACGAGCAGTAAAGATTATTTCTTAGCAGAAGGATCGCTTACTTGGTGGGCCATAGGCGCATCATTAATTGCCAGTAATATTAGTGCGGAGCAATTTATAGGAATGAGTGGAAGTGGTTTCAAAATGGGACTGGCGATTGCTACGTATGAATGGATGGCAGCTTTTACCTTGATTATCGTTGCTATTTTCTTTATTCCGGTATACTTGAAAAATAAAATTTTCACCATGCCGCAATACCTGAATCAAAGGTATAACAGTAATGTTGCTATGATTATGGCTGTTTTTTGGTTGTTGTTGTATGTCTTGGTCAATCTTACTTCTATATTGTATTTGGGCGCTTTGGCGATAAGCAGCATTTCTGGTCTGGATATTACTTTGTGTATGATTTTCTTAGCGTTTTTTGCGGTGATGATTACGCTGGGCGGAATGAAAGTGATTGGGTATACGGATGTGATTCAAGTTTTCTTTTTGATCTTGGGTGGATTGGTTACTACTTATTTAGCATTGAATTTAGTTGCCGAAGAATTTGGTTCTACGGGAGTTATAAATGGGTTCAATTTGATGACGACTCATGCAAACGACCATTTTCACATGATTTTTGAAAAAACGAATCCTAATTATATGGATTTACCAGGATTGTCAGTTTTGATAGGAGGAATGTTAATCATCAATTTAAATTATTGGGGATGTAACCAATACATTACACAACGTGCGTTGGGGGCGGATTTAAAAACGGCGAGAAATGGAATTTTGTTTGCTGCTTTCTTGAAATTGCTAATGCCTATAATTGTTGTTTTGCCCGGAATAGCTGCTTTTGTATTGTATCAGAACGGGCATTTTGGCGCTGAAATGTTGCAAGATGGTACAGTAAATCCTGATCGTGCGTATCCGGTTTTGTTAAATTTGCTTCCTGTGGGCCTAAAAGGACTTTCATTTGCTGCTTTGACTGCGGCGATTGTAGCGTCATTGGCCGGAAAAGCGAATAGTATCGCTACTATTTTTACGTTGGATATTTACAAAACCAAATTGAATGTGCATGCCGATGAAAAGACATTAGTTAATGTGGGGAAGAAAGCAATTGTAGCGGCGATGTTAATTGCAGTTGTAGTAGCGCCTTTTCTTGGAATTGATAAAAAAGGAGGATTTCAATACATTCAGGAATATACAGGTTTTGTAAGTCCGGGCGTTTTCGCTATGTTTATTTTAGGATTCTTTTGGAAAAAAACAACTTCTAACGCGGCTTTGTTTGCAACAATTGGTGGATTTATGTTTTCTATTCTGTTTAAATTCATGCCGGCTTTTGTAGATTTATCGTTCCTTCATTCTTCCGGTTTTTCAGTTCCAAATGGGAATGGTGTCTATGAAATTCCTTTTATTGATCGCATGGGATTTGTTTTCTTAATTTGTGTCATCGGGATGTACAGCATCAGTATGTATGAAACAGCGCGAGGCGTTAAAACTAATGGTCTGGAAATTGATCGTACCATGTTTAAAATGTCACCAGGTTTTACCGTAGGCATGTTGATTGTTCTTTCGATTATTGCAGCGTTTTACACTATTTTTTGGTAGATAATGTTTTAGATTCAAAAAAAGCGATGCGTTCAATTTCTATTGAATTCATCGCTTTTTTGTTGTTTAAAAAAGTGTATTGAGGATCATAAAAACGATTCAAATCCATTAGTTATGAATCCATAAAAACTTCAATTAATCTTAAATAAAAAAGACATCTAATAAAAACATAGAAAAAAGAGCCAGATAGCCCAATTATTAGGTTGCTTCTCCAGTCCTTCTGTGGTATTGGGCCACATAGATTTGGTTTTCTCTAAAAAAAGTGACAGGCCTACCGGAATTACAAAATCGATATTTCTAGCCAGCACAGAGCGAAGTCGGAGTGAGGTTTAAAAATTAGACCTAATGGCTATAAGGACTTTTTTAATTTAGGACTGATTATTTCCCGAAGAAACGTTATATTTTTAGTTTAATTTTTCATGTCCATTTTTTTATTAGATGAGACAAAACTTTAAAGATGTATTAACCCAAAAATATAAGGCACAAAAAAAAGCCTTCGGAGTAACGAAAGCTTTTATAGTTGTTGAGGTTTTTTTAGTTGGTTACTAATGCATCTTGTTTCCAAGTTTTTACGGAAGCAATTCTGCTGTTAGAATAGTCTACTTCGTTTAAATTATTGCCATTCCAAAAAAGCCATTTTCCAGTTTTTTCTCCATTTTCATAAATAGCAACAGATAGTTTATTACCATTTGTGTCGTACGCAGTCCAGATCCCTTCCAATTTTCCATTTTTAAAAAAGCCTTCTTGTTGTACTTTTCCATTTTCAAAGTAGTAAGTTGTTTTTACTAAATCACCTAGAGCTTCTAATTTTGGATTATTTTCTTGAGCGAATGCTATTCCTGAAAAAAGCAGTGCGGTTAATATTATATATTTTTTCATGGTTTTGGGTTTTTAAAATTCATATTGGCTTAACAAATATATAAATTATTTTACAATAAAAAAACTTTTACTTAACAATTTAGTAACATTAGAATAAAATTTAACATTTTAACGAAGTGCCTTGCGTTACTCATTACTAAAATTTCTTATTTCTCAATTCATTATTCATAATTAGTCCTAAATTTGCAGCCATGTCCAAAGGACAAAATAATCAAAAATTTAGAACATGTATAGAAGTCATAACTGTGGCGAGTTGAACGCCTCACATATTAACACCGAAGTTACACTTGCCGGTTGGGTGCAAAAATCACGTGATAAGGGATTTATGAACTGGGTTGATTTGCGCGACCGTTATGGAATTACGCAATTAATTTTTGACGAAGGTCGTTCGGATAAAACAGTTTTTGAAAGAGCTAAAACCCTTGGTCGTGAATTTGTGATTCAAGTAAAAGGTACTGTTATTGAGCGCGAAGCCAAAAATAATAATATCCCAACGGGAGCGATAGAAATTTTAGTAACGGAACTTACTATTTTGAATGCTTCTCTCACGCCTCCTTTTACTATTGAAGACGAAACGGATGGTGGCGAAGATATCCGAATGAAATACCGTTACCTTGATATCCGAAGAAATCCAGTGAAAAACAGTTTGATGTTTCGTCATAAAGTAGCGATGGAAGTGCGTAAATATCTTTCGGATTTGGATTTCTGTGAAGTAGAAACTCCTTATTTGATCAAGTCTACTCCAGAGGGAGCCAGAGATTTTGTGGTGCCTTCCAGAATGAATGAAGGGCAATTTTACGCATTGCCACAATCCCCGCAAACGTTCAAACAATTATTGATGGTGGGCGGAATGGATAAATATTTCCAAATCGTAAAATGTTTCCGAGATGAAGATTTGCGAGCAGACAGACAGCCGGAGTTTACACAAATTGATTGTGAAATGGCTTTTGTGGAACAAGAAGATATTTTGAATGTTTTCGAAGGACTGACCAGACATTTATTAAAAGAAATAAAAGGTATTGAAGTAGAAAAATTTCCAAGAATTACCTATGAATATGCTATGAAGACCTACGGAAATGACAAGCCGGACATTCGTTTCGGAATGGAGTTTGGGGAATTAAATGAAGTAGCACAACACAAAGAATTCCCAGTTTTTAATGCGGCGGAATTTGTGGTTGGAATTGCAGTTCCGGGAGTTGGGAGCTATACCCGCAAAGAAATTGATGGATTAATTGACTGGGTGAAGCGTCCTCAAGTGGGTGCATCCGGAATGGTGTATGTAAAATGCAATGAAGATGGAACCTATAAATCATCCGTTGACAAATTTTACGATCAAGACGATTTAGCACAGTGGGCAAAAATCACCGGAGCAAAACCCGGAGATATGATTTTTGTGCTTTCTGGTCCTACTGATAAAACGCGAACGCAGTTAAGTGCGTTGCGTATGGAACTCGCCACTCGTTTAGGATTGCGAAATCCAGCTGAATTTGCTCCGTTGTGGGTGGTTGATTTTCCTTTATTAGAGTTTGACGAGGAAAGTGGCCGTTACCATGCCATGCATCATCCTTTTACATCTCCTAAGCCGGAAGATATGCACTTACTGGAAACCGATCCAGGGAAAGTTCGTGCCAATGCGTATGATATGGTTTTGAATGGAAATGAAATTGGTGGTGGTTCAATACGTATCCATGATAAAGCAACACAGGAATTAATGTTCAAATATTTAGGCTTCACAGCGGAAGATGCAAAAGCGCAATTTGGATTCCTGATGGATGCATTTCAGTTTGGCGCACCGCCACACGGAGGATTGGCTTTTGGATTGGACCGTTTAGTAGCCATTCTTGGCGGACAGGAAACCATTAGAGACTTTATTGCCTTTCCAAAAAATAATTCGGGCAGGGATGTTATGATTGATGCTCCGTCTAGAATTGACGAATCACAGTTAAAAGAGCTGCATATAAAGTTAGCGTAATTGTAGTTTGTCGATAAAATTCGTTAGAAAACGTTGAATGTCAATATTTTTGCAAAATAAAAACACAACATCGTATTTCGTATTATATTAAATATTACATTTGCTCCATTATAAATTATTATTACTATTACAATGCGTACAGGTACAGTTAAATTTTTCAATGAATCTAAAGGTTACGGATTCATTACAGACGAAGAAACAGGAAAAGACATTTTTGTTCATGCATCAGGAATCAACGCGGAAGAATTACGCGAAGGGGATAGAGTTAGCTATGAAGAAGAAGAAGGAAGAAAAGGAAAAGTTGCTGCGAAAGTAGCAGTGATCTAAGCATAAAAATTAATTTTTTTGCCTACGAATGTTTAAAACGTTCCGATATTTATCGGAACGTTTTTTTTTGCACCAAAGCGTAGTATTCAAAAAGACTACTGATATTTGACTTTGTTAAACCCTTGGGATGTTAAACACATCACAAGATAAATATTTTTTGTTATTTATAATTAATAAAAATTGTAAATTTACATCGATATAGTAGCCATGTATTTTTAAGTTTTCATTGCTATTTAATAATTTGAAGGGTATCTTTGTCATTTATATTTATTTAAAAAAACCACAACCATGCAATCCGATCAATTAAGTTATATTCCAATATTAATGCAGTTAGTTTTAGCGGTGGGATTTGTTGTAGGCACCATAATAATTTCTGGTAAATTAGGGCCTAAAAGATCTTCAGAAGCGAAAGATAAAAACTTTGAATGCGGTGTTGAATCGGTAGGAAATGCCAGAATTCCATTTTCTGTTAAATATTTTCTAGTAGCCATATTGTTTGTTTTGTTTGATGTGGAGGTAATTTTTCTGTATCCCTGGGCAGTCAATTTCAAAGAATTAGGAATGGAAGGAATGGTAAAGATGGTGATTTTTATGTCTTTGCTTTTGATAGGGTTTTTCTATATCATCAAAAAGAAAGCGTTAGAGTGGGAATAAAAATTTATTTTTAAATGCTGAATTTTAAATTTTAAATGGTTTCATTATAATTTACAATTCAAAATTTGTAATTCAAAATAATAAAAGATGAGTGATTCTAAAATAAATATGGTAGCGCCACCCGAAGGAGTTGTAGGAGAAGGTTTCTTCGCTACAAAACTGAATGATGTTGTGGGTATGGCTCGTGCTAATTCATTATGGCCATTACCTTTTGCAACCTCTTGTTGCGGTATAGAGTTTATGGCAACAATGGCTTCGCATTATGATTTGGCTCGATTTGGCTCAGAGCGAGTGAGTTTCTCTCCGCGCCAGGCCGATATGTTAATGGTAATGGGAACGATTTCAAAAAAAATGGCTCCTATTTTGCGTCAGGTATATGAGCAAATGGCAGAGCCTCGTTGGGTAATAGCCGTTGGTGCTTGCGCTTCCTCTGGAGGGATTTTTGACACCTATTCTGTTTTGCAGGGAATTGATAAAGTGATACCGGTCGATGTCTATGTTCCGGGTTGTCCGCCAAGACCGGAGCAAATTGTTGACGGAGTTATGAAATTACAAGAGTTGGTTCGAACTGAATCCGTAAGAAGAAGAAGTTCCCCGGAATACCAAGAATTATTAGCTTCGTATAATATCAAATAAAAGAATGGCGCTAGAAACGATACAAATCCAAGAGAAATTAGTTGAGACATTTGATTCAGCTGTTTTTGAATTCAATCAAGAGAGAGATATATTTTCATTTGAAGTTACTGCGGACAAAATTACTGCGGTGATTCTTTTTTTAAAAAATGATCCCATATTGCGTTTTCATTTTTTAACTGATCTATGTGGAATTCATTACCCAGATAATGATGTAGAACATCAATTTGCGGTAGTGTATCATTTACACAATTGGTACGAAAACAAAAGAATTAAAATCAAAGTGTTTATCAATGGTGAAACCCCTGAAATAAAATCGATATCAAGTATTTTCCTAAGTTCAAACTGGATGGAAAGAGAAACGTATGATTTTTATGGGATAAATTTTATTGGTCATCCGCAATTGAAACGTATCTTGAATATGGACGAAATGATTTCTTTTCCAATGCGAAAGGAATTCCCAATGGAAGACAGCGGAAGAACGGATAAAGATGACCGTTTCTTTGGTAGAACAACCGACAATTATTAAAAAAAAAACAATTATAATTTTTCACATTAAATAAATGTCAGAACTATTATTATCCCCAGAGCATCGCTATGCTAAAAGAATTGCAGCGCAGTTAAATGAAGATGGAAGCGAGCTTTCTATATTGAATTTAGGGCCTACGCATCCTGCGACTCACGGTATTTTTCAAAATATCCTGTTGATGGATGGAGAGCGAATTCTGGAGGCGGAACCAACCATTGGTTACATCCACAGAGCTTTTGAAAAAATCGCTGAAAACAGACCTTTTTACCAAATCACTCCCCTCACGGACAGAATGAATTATTGTTCGTCGCCTATCAATAACATGGGTTGGTGGATGACATTAGAAAAATTATTAGATATTGAAGTTCCTAAAAGAGCACAATATTTAAGAGTTATCGTAATGGAGTTGGCGAGAATTACGGATCACATTATTTGTAATTCAATCCTTGGTGTCGATACCGGCGCCTATACCGGTTTTTTGTATGTTTTCCAATTTAGAGAAAAAGTATACGAAATATACGAAGAAATTTGCGGGGCTCGTTTGACTACCAATATGGGAAGAATTGGTGGTTTCGAAAGAGATTGGTCGCCAGAAGCCTTTAGGAAATTAGATGTTTTTTTAGCTGATTTTCCAGCCGCTTGGAAAGAATTTGAAAACTTATTCGAAAGAAATAGAATTTTTATTGACAGAACTGTAAATGTTGGCGCTATATCGGCTGAGCAAGCTATGGCATACGGATTTACCGGTCCTAACTTACGGGCTACCGGTGTTGATTATGATATTCGTGTTGCGCAACCCTATTCTTCTTACGAAGATTTTGATTTTATTGTTCCGGTGGGAAAATCAGGAGATACATATGATCGTTTCTGTGTTCGTAACGCTGAAGTTTGGGAAAGTTTGAGTATTATTCGTCAGGCATTGGAAAAAATGCCAGAAGGCAACGAGTTCCATGCGGATGTCCCGGATTATTACCTTCCGCCTAAAGAGGATGTGTACAACAATATGGAATCCTTGATTTACCATTTCAAAATTGTAATGGGTGAAGTTCCGGTTCCGGTTGCTGAGGTGTATCACCCGGTAGAAGGAGGTAATGGAGAACTTGGTTTTTACTTGGTTACTGATGGAAGTCGGACGCCGTACAGATTGCATTTTCGCAGACCTTGTTTTATCTATTACCAAGCCTATCCAGAAATGATAAAAGGAGCCTTGCTTTCAGATGCAATTGTTATTTTATCAAGTTTAAATGTTATTGCCGGAGAATTAGACGCTTAATGAAATTATAAATGATGAATTATAAATTTTGAATGAAAGTTAAAAAACATTAAAAATTTAGCATTCAAAATTTGAAATAATAAAAAATGGAACGTACGTATCACAAACAAGAAATAAATATGACTGAAGCATTGATGTCTCGCATCAATGAATTGATTAGTCATTATCCTGAAAACAAAAGAAAATCGGCGTTATTGCCTATTTTGCATGAAGTTCAAGACGCTCATGAGAATTGGTTGAGTATTGAATTAATGAATAAAGTGGCCGAAATCCTTTTGATTAAACCAATTGAAGTGTACGAAGTAGTGTCGTTTTATACGATGTACAACCAAAGACCAATTGGAAAATACATGTTCGAATTTTGCCAAACCTCTCCTTGTTGTTTGAACGGAGTCGAGGATTTAATGGATTACACTTGTGAAAAATTAGGTGTAAAAGTAGGTGAAACTACTCAAGATGGTCTTTTTGAAGTAAGAGGCGTGGAATGTTTAGGAGCTTGTGGTTACGCTCCAATGATGCAATTAGGAGACTTTTATAAAGAACATTTGACGGTGGCAAAAATCGACCAGTTAATTGAAGATTGCAAAAATGATACAATAGTTTTACACGATACATAATATGTCACAAAAAATATTATTAGATAAAATAAATATTCCGGGGATTAAAACTTACGAAGTGTACCGTCAGAATGGTGGATATGCTTCAGTAGAAAAAGCCATCAAAACATTAACGCCAGACGAGGTTGTCGAAGAAGTGAAAACTTCCGGATTGCGAGGTCGCGGTGGGGCAGGTTTTCCCGCAGGAATGAAGTGGAGTTTCATTGATAAAAAATCAGGAAAGCCAAGACATTTAGTTTGTAATGCGGATGAATCAGAACCAGGAACTTTTAAGGATCGTTATTTGATGGAATTTATTCCTCATTTGTTGATTGAAGGAATGATCACTTCCAGTTATGCTTTGGGTGCAAACCTATCCTACATCTACATTCGTGGAGAATATATGTGGGTTTATAAAATATTAGAAAGAGCCATTAACGAAGCAAAAGCTGCTGGATTTTTGGGTAAAAACATATTAGGTTCAGGCTATGATTTAGAACTATATGTTCATTGTGGTGCCGGAGCTTACATCTGTGGCGAAGAAACTGCATTGATAGAATCGTTGGAAGGAAAAAGAGGAAATCCTCGCATCAAGCCACCATTTCCTGCTATTTCAGGACTTTGGGCTAATCCAACGGTGGTGAATAACGTAGAGACGATCGCCGCGGTGCCGTGGATTGTTAATAATTCAGGTGCAGAATATGCCAAAATTGGTATTGGGCGTTCTACAGGGACCAAATTAATTTCGGCTTCTGGACATATTAAAAATCCGGGTGTTTATGAAATTGAATTGGGTTTAAGTGTTTATGAATTCATGAATTCTGATGAATATTTAGGCGGAATGAGTTCTGACAGACCTTTGAAAGCATTTGTACCCGGTGGAAGTTCTGTTCCGGTTTTACCAGCGCATTTGATTTATAAAACTGCCGCCGGTGAAGATCGTTTAATGTCCTACGAATCGTTAAGTGACGGTGGATTTGCAACAGGTTCTATGTTAGGATCAGGTGGATTTATCGTTTATAATGATACGTCTTGCATCGTTCGTAATACTTGGAATTTCTCTCGTTTTTACCACCATGAAAGTTGTGGACAATGTTCCCCTTGTCGTGAAGGAACAGGCTGGATGGAAAAAGTATTGCATAGAATAGAAAATGGTCACGGTCGGGAAGAAGATATCGATTTGTTGTTGAGCATTCAAAGCAAAATTGAAGGTAATACAATTTGTCCATTGGGTGATGCGGCAGCTTGGCCAGTGGCAGCGGCGATTCGGCACTTCAGAGACGAGTTTGAATACCACATTCGTTTCCCGGAAAAAATAAAACATAGAGATCATTTTGTTGCGGAACCTTTTGAAAAAGTAAAGCATTTAGTTTCTAAAGAAATGATTTAAGAGTAAGGATTAACGTTTTTTGATTTCAGAATTAAGATACTCCGTAGGAGTTAAATATTGGTAGATAATGAAAGTAACCATAGACGGTCAAAGCATAGAAGTAGAACCAGGAACAACAATCCTGCAGGCAGCACGTATGATAGGTGGAGAGGTAGTTCCGCCAGCGATGTGCTATTATTCTAAACTAAAAGGAAGCGGCGGAAAATGCCGTTGTTGTTTAGTGGAAGTGGCAAAAGGAAGTGAAGCTGATCCAAGACCAATGCCAAAATTAATGGCATCTTGTGTAACGGGCTGTATGGACGGAATGGAAGTGAACAGTAAATCTTCGCCAAGAGTAACCGAAGCCAGAAAATCAGTAACAGAGTTTTTATTGATCAATCACCCTTTAGATTGTCCGGTTTGTGATCAGGCAGGAGAATGTGATTTGCAAAATTTAAGCTTTGAGCACGGAAAGTCAGAAACGCGTTTTATCGAAGAAAAAAGAACATTTGAGCCCGAAAATATAGGACCAAATATTCAATTACACATGAACCGTTGTATTCTTTGTTACCGTTGTGTGATGGTGGCTGATCAATTGACAGACGATCGTGTGCACGGAGTAATGGATAGAGGAGATCATTCTAATATATCAACGTGTATCTCAAAAGCGGTTGACAATGAATTCTCTGGAAATATGATTGATGTTTGTCCGGTAGGCGCTTTAACAGATAAAACATTTAGATTTAAATCGAGAGTTTGGTTTAGCAAACCTTATAATGCACACAGAGATTGCCCAACTTGTTCTGGAAAAACTACCGTTTGGATGTTTGGTGACGAAATTCAACGCGTTACAGGAAGAAAAGATGAGTACCATGAAGTAGATGAATTTATTTGTAATGGGTGTCGTTTTGATCACAAAGATGTTGCGGATTGGATTATTGAAGGGCCGAGAGCCTTTGAAAAAGATTCTGTGATCAATCAAAATAAATACAATAGAAAATTACAAAAAGTGGAAATCGCTACCGAAGAGAATATTCTTTTAGGAAGAGAGAAAGACCGCAAGAAAATAAGCATGGTAGAGTTTCCATTGACTGAAGAAGATATTACGAATCAAAAAAGCTTAGGTAATAATGGATAGTACACTTATCATTGATAAAAGCGTCATTATTGTAGTAGTTTTTGCTATAACAATGCTTATGGCGATGTATTCTACTTGGGCAGAACGTAAAGTTGCCGCATGGCTTCAAGATAGAGTTGGTCCTAACAGAGCGGGACCTATGGGATTGTTTCAACCACTTGCTGATGGTTTGAAATTGTTTTCGAAAGAAGAATTTGAACCCAATACGCCAAACCGGGTGTTGTTTTTTGCAGGTCCGGCCATTGCAATGAGTACGGCCTTAATGACTAGTGCTGTTATTCCTTGGGGCGATCGTTTTCATTTGTTTGGCAGGGATATCTTGCTGCAAGCAGCTGATATTGACATAGCATTATTATACTTTTTTGGAGTTGTTTCTGTAGGTGTTTATGGAATTATGATTGGAGGTTGGGCCTCAAACAATAAATTTTCATTGATTGGTGCGGTTCGTGCTGCCTCTCAAATGGTTTCTTATGAAGTGGCAATGGGGCTTTCAATTATCGCTCTATTGATGATGACCGGGACGTTGAGTTTGAGAGAAATTTCAGCACAGCAGTCTGGAATGAGTTGGAATGTTTTTTACCAACCTTTATCTTTTTTGATTTTCTTGGTGTGTGCTTTTGCGGAGACCAACAGAACGCCATTTGATTTGCCAGAATGTGAAACCGAATTAATTGGGGGGTATCATACGGAATATTCGTCGATGAAAATGGGTTTCTATTTGTTCTCTGAATATGCAAATATGTTTATTTCATCTACTATTTTGGCAGTTTTATTCTTTGGCGGCTATAATTATCCCGGGATGAGTTGGGTGGTTGAAAATTGGGGAATCAATATTGCTAATGTTATAGGTATTGGAGTTCTTTTTATAAAAATATGTGGATTCATTTTCTTTTATATGTGGGTACGATGGACTATTCCAAGATTTAGATACGATCAATTGATGCATTTGGGTTGGAGAATATTGATTCCACTGTCTATCATCAATATAGTGATTACGGGTATTGTAATTTTGAGAAACGATATTGCGGCTTATTTAGGATTTTAATGTCTACTCTTAAAATAAAATTAATTAGCATTAAATTTAATACATAAATCTCAAAATCACTAGCCCTGATAGTAGCGGCATCCTTTTATTTTTTTCTTTAAAAAATAAAAGATACAGCGAATAGCAGGATTAAGCTTCAAATAAAATAAGTAGAAAGGATTAAAATTGAGTGTTCGATTGCTTCGTTCCTCGAAATGACTAAAAAATGAGTATAGAAAACATATCCTTATCGGGAAGGAAAAAAGTAGTCTCTAATAAAGAGATGACTTTTTGGGAAAGAATGTACCTGGTTGCGATTGTCAAAGGCTTGATAATTACGATTCAGCATTTGTTCACCAGAAAAGTAACGATTCAGTATCCGGAGCAAGTGCGTGAAATGAGTCCTGTGTATCGGGGGCAGCACATGTTGAAGCGAGATGAAGAAGGGCGTGAAAACTGTACAGCATGTGGTTTGTGTGCGTTGTCTTGTCCTGCAGAGGCCATTACGATGAAGGCTGAAGAACGCAGAGCGGATGAAAAACATTTGTATCGAGAAGAAAAATATGCCTCGATATATGAAATCAATATGTTGCGTTGTATATTTTGTGGATTGTGTGAAGAGGCTTGTCCTAAAGACGCCATTTACCTGACGACTTCTAAAGTATTGGTTCCTTCAAGTTATGAACGAGAAGATTTCATTTTTGGAAAAGACAGATTGGTCATGCCATTAGATATCGCAATGAAAAATGCTCAACTTAAAAACGCGAACTAAATGTCTACAATACTTATAATTTTTTGTGTATTGGCTGCTATCACATTAGCAACCGCCTTTTTGACAATTTTCAGCAAAAATCCGATTCACAGTGCTATTTATTTAGTGGTGTGTTTCTTTTCGATTGCGGGTCATTATCTATTATTGAATTCTCAATTTTTAGCCATAGTACATGTCATCGTGTATTCTGGAGCGATTATGATTTTGTTTTTGTTCACGATCATGTTGATGAATCTGAACGAAGAAAAAGAAGTCCACAAACCAAGAATAACAAGATTAGGAGCAATTGTTTCTTTTTGTTTGATATGTTTGATTTTGATTGCTATTTTTATCAACTCAAAACCTATTGTTGGCGAATATGTAACCACTGGCGAAGATTATCAATCTATAAAAGTACTGGGTAAAGTGTTGCTCAACGAATATATGGTGCCTTTTGAATTTGCCTCTATATTGCTTTTGGTCGCTATGATTGGTACTGTTTTATTGTCTAAAAAAGAAAAATTGCAAAAATAAAATGAACAATATTTTAAACCACATTGGTATTGAAAATTATATATTCCTAAGCGTGATACTTTTTTGTATTGGCGTTTTTGGGGTGTTGTACAGACGAAATGCCATAATCGTATTTATGTCAATTGAAATTATGCTGAATGCAGTAAACTTATTGTTTGTAGCATTTTCGACGTATCATCAAGATGCGCAAGGACAAGTTTTTGTGTTCTTCTCGATGGCTGTTGCTGCGGCAGAAGTTGCGGTAGGATTGGCAATTCTGGTTTCTATTTTTAGAAATTTAGGTTCAATTACCATCGATAATTTAAAAAACCTAAAAGGATAAATGGAAATGAATACCAATATAGCTTTAGTTTTAGTTCTTGCTCCTTTTTTAGGATTTTTAATTAATGTTTTCTTTGGCAAAAGCCTTGGAAAATCACTTTCTGGAATAATCGGAACACTTTCTGTTGTTGTCTCTTTTATTGCGACTGCTTATTTCTTCGGTGGAATTGCAGCGCAACCAGAAGGCATTCGAATTGCTCTTTTTGACTGGATCCAAATCAGTACTTTCAAAGTCGATTTTGGATTTCAATTGGACCAACTGTCCATTTTATGGTTGCTTTTTGTGACCGGAATTGGATCTTTGATTCATTTGTATTCGATCAGTTACATGCATGAGGATGAAAATATGCATACCTTTTTTGCGTATTTGAATCTGTTTATATTTTTCATGATCACATTAGTAATAGGAAGTAACTTATTAGTGATGTTCATCGGTTGGGAAGGCGTAGGTCTTTGTTCGTATTTGTTAATTGGTTTTTGGCATAAAAACCAAGAGTTCAATGATGCAGCTAAAAAGGCATTTATTATGAACCGTATTGGGGATTTAGGGTTGTTAGTTGGAATTTTCATTCTGGGTAATTTATTCTCAACTTTAGATTACGCTACTTTAAAAACGGCTATTGCCGGTGCAACGGATCTTGATATGTATTGGCTTTCTGTTGCTGCTTTCGCGTTATTCATTGGTGCTTGTGGTAAATCAGCACAAATTCCATTGTATACGTGGTTACCGGACGCGATGGCGGGACCAACACCGGTTTCGGCACTGATACACGCGGCGACGATGGTAACAGCAGGGATTTTTATGATTACCAGATTGAATTTCTTATTTGATTTGACTCCGGATGTACAATCGATTATTGCTATTGTTGGAGCCGTTACTGCTCTGGTTGCTGCAACCATTGGACTGCTGCAAAATGATATTAAGAAAGTCTTGGCGTATTCTACTGTTTCTCAACTGGGATTAATGTTTTTGGCTTTGGGATTGGGCGCCTATGAAGTGGCTGTTTTCCATGTAATCACGCACGCTTTCTTTAAAGCTTGTTTGTTCTTGGGTTCCGGTTCTGTAATTCATGCTTTGCACGGTGAACAAGACATGCGCAAGATGGGTGGATTGAAAAAAGCAATGCCAATTACTTTTGCAACAATGCTTATTGCTTCATTAGCGATTTCAGGAGTTCCATTATTCTCCGGTTTTTTCTCTAAAGACGAAATATTATTAGTGGCTTTCCATAATAACATTCCGTTATGGATTGTGGCTTCGGTTGCCTCTATAATGACTGCTTTTTATATGTTCCGTTTAATGTTTTTAACGTTCTTCCAAGAATTCAGAGGAACAGCAGAACAAAAGCACCATTTGCACGAAAGCCCAGCTTTGATTACCATTCCTTTGATTGTTTTGGCAATATTGGCTACTATAGGTGGTATGATCAGTTTGCCTGGAAATAGTTGGTTGAATGAATATTTGACTCCTATTGTATCTAAATTAGCCACGGCAGAACACCATTTAGGAACTACTGAATACATCTTAATGGTTATTGCTGTTGTGGGTGGATTGGTTGGAATTGGTATTGCTTACGCTAAATACATCAAACAAAACGAGGTTCCTACAGAGGATGCGGCCATTACAGGATTTTCTAAAGTTCTTTACAATAAATATTATGTGGACGAATTTTATGATGCTATTTTTGTTAAACCAATTAACTTTTTGTCTCGTTTTTTCAGAGACACAATAGAAACGGGTGTAACAGCTTTTGTTTTTGGTATTGGAAAAGTAGCAAACGAAATAAGTTTTCAAGGAAAGAAAGTCCAAAACGGAAGTATCGGTCTTTATCTCTTTGCCTTTGTTTTAGGACTTTGTGCTATTGTTTCGTATTTGTTTTTAGCAGAATAACCGAATTTATACACAAGTTTTCATAATACTAAAATTATAATTTTAAAATAAATTTTCTTTTAAAAATCTGGTTCGAAGGATGTTTAAAAAACAATAAATAATTACAAATGAATGTATCTCTAATATTAATTATACTTTTGGTCGGTACGTTTGCAACGTATCTTGCAGGCGATAAGCTAGCTTCAAAAGTAGCTTTGTTCTTTGGGTTAGCTGCTGCAGGCGCTTCAATTGTATTATTAAATCACTATAATTTAGGTGAAAACATCAGTTTCATCAACCAGTGGATTACGCAACCTAATATTTCTTTCGCTCTAAAAGCAGATGGATTGTCAATGGCGATGCTTTTATTGACTACGGTTTTGACTCCAATAATTATATTCTCTTCTTTTGGAAATCAATACGAAAATTCAAAATCTTTTTATGCGTTAATCTTGTTCATGTCATTTGCAATGGCAGGAACATTCTTAGCATCAGACGGTTTGTTGTATTATGTTTTTTGGGAATTATCATTGATTCCAATTTACTTCATCGCTTTAATTTGGGGTAACGGAGACGTAGAAGAACGCAAAAAAGCAGTAGTTAAATTCTTTATCTACACCTTAGCAGGTTCTTTATTTATGTTAGTGGCTTTTGTTTATATGTATCAAAAAGCGGGAAGTCTTTTATTAGAAGATTTATACAAATTGAACCTAACAGCAACTGAACAATTGTGGATATTCTTAGCTTTCTTCTTGGCGTATGCCATTAAGATTCCATTAATTCCTTTTCATACTTGGCAGGCAAATGTGTATCAGAAAGCACCAACCGTTGGTACGATGCTTTTGTCAGGGATCATGCTAAAAATGGGATTGTATAGCGTTATTCGTTGGCAATTGCCTTTGACACCTCTGGCAGCTAAGGAATACATGTATATTTTCATCGGACTTGGACTTGCAGGGGTGATTTACGGGTCTATCGTTGCATTGAAACAAAAAGATTTGAAGAAATTATTAGCGTATTCTTCTTTGGCTCACGTTGGATTAATAGCAGCTGGAACGTACACGTTGACATTAGACGGATTGCGTGGTGCTGTTTTACAAATGATTGCACACGGATTTGTAGTTGTTGGGTTGTTTTATGTAGCTGAAATTATTTTTAGAAGATATGAAACTAGAGCAATTGCTGAAATGGGAGGCATTCGTTCACAGACACCAAAATTTACATCAATGTTTTTAATCTTGGTTTTAGCCTCTGTTGCTTTGCCAACTACTTTTAATTTCATTGGAGAATTCACCGTTTTATACAGTCTTTCACAAATCAACATTTGGTTTGCTATTTTAGGAGGAACAACCATAATATTAGGAGCGTATTATATGTTGAAAATGTTTCAACATGCCATGTTGGGCGAAACTAATTCAAAACCTTTTGCGGATGTAACGTTCAATGAAGGAATAACTTTGGTACTAATAATTGGTGTTTTATTCTTTTTTGGGATGTATCCAAAACCAATTACTGATTTGATTACCCCAAGTCTGGAAGAAATTTTAACTCAAATAAACCGAATTAACTAAGTCAAATAAAAAAATGAATACATTAATAGCTATAATAGGATTAGGTGTTTTATGCCTTTTATTTGAAATCTTTAATTTAAGAAGAGCCATTGTTCCAATAATGATTATTGGATTATTGGGAGTGCTGGGTTTAACTATATCTGAATATAATTCAACGGAAAGTTACTATAGCAACATGATTGTTGTGAGTAAATTTTCAACTACTTTTTCGTCTTTGTTTATTGTGCTAACCATTTTCTTGGTAGCTTTAGGACATAATTTTTACGAAAATCACCAATCTAAAATCTCGGATTATATTGCCATAAAAATATTTTTATTAGCAGGGGCAGTGGCAATGGTTTCTTTTGGAAACTTAGCGATGTTCTTTTTAGGAATCGAAGTGTTGTCCATTGCACTTTACATTCTTGCTGCAAGTGACCGTTTGAGTTTGAAAAGTAACGAAGCGGGAATGAAATATTTTTTAATGGGATCTTTTGCCTCTGGAATCATTCTTTTTGGGATCTGTTTAATTTATGGTGCCATGGGAAGTTTTGACGTTACTGAAATCAGTGAATTGTCGCAATCAGCGGAATTGCCAGTTTGGTTTCCAATAGGAATTGTGTTGGTTACCATAGGAATGTTGTTTAAAGTGGCGGCAGTTCCATTTCATTTCTGGGCACCGGATGTTTACGAAGGTTCTCCAGCGTTGACCACTGCATTAATGAGTACTTTGGCAAAAGTAGTTGCTATGGCTAGTTTGTACAAATTACTATCAGTAATGAATGCGGATGTTTCTGAGTCATTCAAAATGGTAGTCGTTGTGATTTCGATGGCTTCGATGACCGTTGGTAATATTATGGCATTGAGACAAACAAACGTGAAACGTATGTTGGCTTTTTCTGGCGTTTCTCATGCCGGTTTTATGTTGATGACTTTGTTGAGTTTGTCTACATCAGCTGGAAGTTTGTTGTATTATGCCTCAGCGTATTCTTTATCTGGAATCGCTGCTTTTTGTGTGATTTTATACGTTTGTAAAAATAGAGACAACGAAGATGTTGTAAATTTCCACGGATTAGGAAAAACCAACCCTTTATTAGCGGCTATTCTTACGGCAGCTTTACTTTCTATGGCAGGTATTCCTATTTTTGCGGGTTTCTTTGCTAAGTTGGTTTTGTTCAATCAAACGATTCAAGCGGGTTATTTGACTTTAGTGATCGTAGCAGTGATCAATTCGATTATAAGCGTTGGGTACTACTTCAAATTGATTTTGGCGATGTACACTAAAGAACCAAACGAGGAACGAAAAGGAACGCCGGTTGTTATTTATGCGGTTGCCATTGTAGCAATTGTGTTGAATATCGCATTAGGGTTGTTTCCATCCTTAGTGTTGGATTTGTTGGCATAAATTAAATCTGTATATTAAAAAAAATCCTGATGACTTAGCTATCAGAATTTTTTTGTCATGTGTTTTTGCAATGAATTGTGTGCTCAATCTAATGGAACGGTATTGTCTTTTTTCAAAATAGATGGTCATAATTTCTGGATCTGTTAAATCTGGCTTATCGTTGTTACTGAATCGCTCACAAGTATATTTTAAATCTTTTCTAATTTTTCACAAATTGTCGAATAAATTTGCACTAATTTTAATGCTTTAGTCTGAATAATCGTATGTTTAAAAGCACTTCGAGAATTCCGTAAGTCGCTTATTTTTATACTTTAATAAGATATATAGAAGATGTTTCTGTTTTTTTTAATCGATTTGTAATACTGATTCTTAACACTTGTTTCGCATTAGAGTTGAAATAATAAAATCTGGGACTCTCCAAAAGCTGGAGACGATACCGAAGAATCTAAACTGACTATGAGTTTACTTTTTAAATCCAAACGCTTTTAGAAATGAAGGCGTTTTTTTTATGTTTATCTTTACTCGAAATTAAAAGGCAATGCTCAAAATTGGACATCGTGGTGCTAAAGGATACGAACCGGAAAACACTCTTGTTTCGTTCCAAAAAGCATTAGACCTACATGTGGACGGTATTGAACTCGACGTGCATTTGAGTGCTGATGAAGAATTAATTGTTATTCACGATGAAACCATTGACCGTACGACCAATGGAAAAGGTTTTGTAAAAGTTTTATCTTTGCAAGAATTAAAGGCATTTCGAATAAATGGAAAGCACCAAATCCCTACGCTACAAGAGGTTTTTGATTTGGTAAACCAAGGCTGCCTGATCAATATTGAACTCAAAAGCTACGAAGCAACAGACAAAGTAGTCTCACTCATTGAAAAATATGTTGCTAAAAAAGGTTGGAAATACGATCGTTTTTTAATTTCCAGTTTTGATTGGAATGCGTTGCAGCAAGTGGCGTTTTTAAATGATAAAATTTCAATTGGCGTTTTAACGGAAACTGATTTAGACTTGGCTTTGGCTTTCGCCAAATTCATTCAGGCAAAATCCATTCATCCGCATTTTCATTTATTGACAAAAGAAAACACGGCGCAAATGCAAGAAAAAGGATTGCAGGTTTTTCCTTGGACTATCAATGAATTAGAAGATATTGAAAAAATAAAAACATTCAACGTAAACGGAATCATAACCGATTTCCCAAATAGAATATGAATCAGAATTTTGATATAATAATAGTAGGCGGTGGCGCAGCAGGTTTTTTTACAGCGATAAATATTGTAGAAAAAAATCCAAAACTGAAAGTTGCCATTCTGGAGCGCGGTGCAGAGGTATTGCAAAAAGTTCGCATTTCCGGTGGTGGAAGATGCAACGTGACGCACGCTTGTTTTGAGCCAAATGAATTGGTGAAGTTTTATCCGCGTGGCGAAAAAGAATTACGAGGCCCTTTTCATCAGTTCTGTTCTGGCGATACGATTGAATGGTTTGAGAAACATGGTGTAGAATTAAAAATAGAAGGAGACGGACGCATGTTCCCGGTTTCGAATTCTTCACAAACTATTATTGATTGTTTTCTAACTGCCACACAAAAACTGGGTATTGCAGTACTTACAGGACAAAGTGTACAATCAATTTTCAAGAAAGAGAATGAATGGAAAATCGAAACCCAAACTGAAAATTATCTTGCCGAAAAACTGATTCTAGCTACTGGGAGTAATCCTAAAGTATGGGAAATGTTACAGAATTTTGGTCATGCAGTTGTCAGCCCAGTTCCTTCCTTATTCACTTTTAATATCAAAGATTCCAGAATAAAAGAATTACCCGGAGTTGCGGCGCAAGTAACCGTAAAAGTAAAAGACACCAAACTCAGCTCAACAGGACCGTTGTTAATTACCCATTGGGGAATGAGCGGACCGGCGATATTGAAACTCTCCGCTTGGGGAGCCCGCATCTTGCATGATAAAAATTATCAGTTCAATATTTTCGTGAATTGGTTGAACGATGCTGACAAAGAAGATGTCGAGAAAAAGCTAAAAGACTTAAAACAGGAACACGCGAAAAAATCAGTTTCCAAGAAATCTCCTTTCGAATTAACCAATAGATTATGGGAAAGTTTGGTGTTCGCTTCCGGAATTGAAGCGGAGACGAAATGGGCCGATTTGTCTAAAATTCAATTGACGAATCTTGCGAATCAATTAACGAATGGCACTTTTCAAGTGAATGGAAAAAGCACCTTTAAAGAAGAATTTGTGACGGCAGGCGGAATTGATTTAAAGGAAATTAACTTCAAAACTATGGAAAGCAAACTACACGAAAACCTATATTTTGCTGGTGAAATCGTAAATATTGATGCGATTACAGGCGGATTCAATTTTCAGAATGCGTGGACAAGCGGGTTTATTGTGGCGAGTGCTATATAATAATCAACGCTTTAACAGTGTGGAAGCCTAAAAGGGTAAAAAACTATCTATTCAACCACCAGATACTTCCATTCAAAACCGCTGCAAAACTTACCCAAGCCAAATACGGAATAAATAAATAGCCCGCAATTTTATTGATTTTTGAAAACTGAAGGTACGTTTCAAAGATCATCAACCACAATACAATAATTTCTAATCCGGCTAACATCGGGTTGTGTAATCCAAAGAATAAATACGACCACAAAGCATTCAGTGCTAATTGAATCGCAAAGAAAATCAACGCTTTTTTTACTAGTTCTTTTTCTACTTCTATTCTATCCCAAACTAATCCAGCCGCAACACCCATCATCACATATAGCATACTCCAGACTGGTGCAAAGATCCAATTGGGCGGATTAAAACTTGGTTTTATTAAGGTTGGATACCAAGTGGTAATGGCAGAACGAGTAACCGTACCAGAGAAATAACCAATCGCAAGACACGTAACAACAACAGCTAATATTCGGGTGATTTTATTCATTTTTATATTTTTCTAATGTGAGCCAAATTTACTCAAATCTTTGTAACGATTAACCAACTAAACGAATAAACAAATAACCCAAAAAAAGTATCTTTGCATAAATTTATACATTCATGATTTCAGCAAACGATTTTATCCCATCACAATATACACATTCGATTGAAGAAGGCAATTTTCAATGGAGCGCACCAAGCAATATTGCCCTTGTAAAATATTGGGGAAAAAAAGACAATCAAATTCCTGCAAATCCTTCGGTGAGTTTTACGTTGAACAATTGTAAAACGATTACGAAATTGGCTTTCGCCAAAAAAAATACTTCAACTGCGCTAAACATAAAAGATGATTTTTCTTTTGACTTACTTTTTGAAGGACAACCAAAAGAAGATTTCAAACCAAAAATCCAAAAATTTCTGGAGCGAATAGAAATTTATTTACCTTTTTTGAAAGACTACCATTTTACGATTGACACGGAAAATACCTTCCCACATAGTTCCGGAATTGCTTCATCAGCATCTGGAATGGCAGCTTTGGCGATGAACTTAATGAGTTTAGAAAAAGCGCTAAATCCAGGAATGACTAAGGAGTATTTCTATCAAAAAGCGTCTTTGCTGGCACGTTTGGGTTCTGGAAGCGCTTGCAGAAGTGTAAAAGGACAAGTTGTAGTGTGGGGAAATCATGCAAATATCTCCGGAAGTTCGGATTTATTTGGCGTGGAATTTCCAAATGCAATTCATGCTAATTTCAAGAATTTTCAAGACACTATTTTGCTGGTTGACAAAGGAGAAAAGCAAGTTTCAAGTACCATTGGACATGATTTAATGCACAACCATCCTTTTGCCGAAAGGCGGTTTGCACAGGCGCACGAAAATTTAGACCAATTAATTTCAATTTTCGAAAGTGGAAATCTGGACGAATTCATCAAAATTGTAGAGCGCGAAGCCTTGACGTTACATGCCATGATGATGACTTCGATGCCTTATTTTATATTGATGAAACCAAATACGTTGGAGATTATAAATGCGATTTGGAAATTTAGAAATGAGACTACAATTCCGGTTTGTTTTACGCTGGATGCCGGAGCAAATGTGCATGTTTTATATCCTGAGAATGTTGCCGAAAAAGTTTTACAATTTATTCAGCACGAATTAGTTGGCTATTGTCAAAATGGTCAGTACATTTGTGACGAAATTGGAAATGGAGCGGTATTGCTTTAATTTATTTATTTTTCACTATCTTTAATTTTTAAAGACCTGAAAACATGGACATTCAATCCGAGAAATTAGAATTGATAAAAATGTTGTTAGAAACTGACGACACAGCCATAATTGAAGCTGTGAAAAACATTTTCAAATCACAAAAAAAAGAGGTTTGGAAAAATTTATCACCTGAACAACAAGAAGAAATTGACCTTGAAATTCAGGAAGCGAATCGTGGCGATCAAGTTGATTTATAAAACAGCACATTAAAAAATGCCTAATTGCCAACCCCCAAATTGTTAATTTACAACACCATATGAAAGGACCTTTATTTTACTCAAAAATACTACTCTTTGGAGAATACGGAATAATTCGTGACTCAAAAGGGCTTTCAATTCCATATAATTTTTATAATGGTGCGCTCAAAAGAGACGGAAATTCGTCTGAAGAAGCGGTAAAATCAAATGGGAATTTAAGGCGTTTTGTTATCTATCTAGACACTTTACAAGACGAACACCCCAATCTGGTTACTTTTGATTTAGACCTCTTGAAAAATGATGTGGAAGCCGGAATGTATTTTGATTCCAGTATTCCTCAGGGTTATGGCGTAGGTAGCAGTGGTGCACTTGTAGCCGCTATTTATGATAAATATGCTCAAAATAAAATTACGGTTCTGGAAAATTTGACTCGTGAAAAATTATTGCAGCTAAAAAATATATTTTCTCAAATGGAGAGTTTTTTCCACGGAAAAAGTTCTGGATTAGATCCTTTGAACAGTTATTTGAGTATCCCTATTTTAATCAATTCTAAAGATAACATTCAAGCAACCGGAATTCCAAATCAAAGCTTTGACGGCAAAGGAGCCGTATTTTTGTTAGATTCTGGAATTGTGGGCGAAACCGCTCCCATGGTGAATATTTTCATGGAAAACCTGAAAGACAAAGGATTCCGCGCCATGTTGAAAAATCAATTTGTAAAATATACAGATGCCTGCGTTGAAAATTTCCTGGGCGGAGACATGAAATCATTGTTCATGAATACCAAGAAACTATCTAAAGTGGTCTTGAATAACTTTAAACCAATGATTCCGGAACAATTTCACAGCATCTGGCAACAAGGAATTGACAGTAATGATTATTATTTGAAATTATGTGGTTCTGGTGGCGGTGGTTACATCTTAGGATTCACAGAAGATTTAGAAAAAGCCAAAATTTCCCTGAAAGAGTATAAACTAGAAGTCGTGTACCAGTTTTAAACATCCTCTCCCCAACCCTCTTCAAAGGAGAGGGAGAAGAAAACCTAAAATAGCACCCTTATTATTGGGAGCACATTCTTAAATAAATCTAAATGTTAAGCAGGCACCACAAACTTCTCCTAATGAAAATTGCAAGTTTGTTCTCTGTGGTTAGAGGCTATAACATTCCGGTCATTATCCTGGCACAATACCTCTCAGCCATATTTATTTTGGCTCCTGACACAAGAGCTTTGGCTATTTTACTCGATTTCAATTTATTTATCTTGGTTTTTGCTTCATCACTAACAATTGCTTCGGGATATATTATCAATAATTTTTATGACAGCCAAAAAGATTTAATCAATCGCCCTAACAAGTCCATGTTAGATCGATTAGTGAGTCAAAAAACAAAACTAAACGTCTATTTTACATTGAATTTCATAGTTGCCTTAATGGCTCTGTTTGTTTCTTGGCGTGCTTTTTTATTCTTTTCCCTATACATTTTCGTTATTTGGTTTTATTCCCATAAAATAAAAAAATACCCTATAATAGGAAATTTGACAGCGGCTTTACTTGCCGTGACCCCTTTTTTTGCCATACTATTGTATTACTACAATCAGATCCCGTTTGAAGAAATTGAAAATTACAAAAGACAGCTTGGAGTAATATTTGTGCATGCCTCTTTTTTGTTCTTATTGCTGCTGATTCGGGAAATGATTAAAGACCTAGAAAATCTGAAAGGCGATTTAATTACTGATTATAAAACGATTCCCATTGTTTATGGAGAAGAAATTTCAAAAAAAATCATAACCTTTTTGACACTCCTTACCGTTTTCCCCGTTTATGTTTTAATCGAAATTTACGATGTGGGATATATGGATATTTATTTTTATTCCTCGCTCATAATCCTTATTTTATCCTTGCTTTACTTGTGGAAATCAAATGCTAAACCACAATTTCTATTGCTTCATAATGTCCTGAAATTTTTAATTGTCTCTGGAGTATTTTGTATTGTACTGATTGATCCGAGTGTTTTATGGCACGGCAAAAGATTGCTGATGATGCTTTAGACAATCCCTTTTTAAGAATTACTAAAAAAAACCTCTATCATCAGGCTAGGCATTCTCTTGAAATAGAAGAAGGGTTCCTACTATAAAATTAGAAAATCACAACCATTTATTAATTTGATTTTTAATTTTATGTATTCAATAAAAACAAAAAAAGAGCAGTTTTTATGCTATGGGGCATTGTACAAACCCTTTTTCGGGTTCATTTCATTGCTAAACGTGATTCCGCAGGATTGCTATAATACCTTCTACAGTTTTCTTGTTGACTCCCTTTCTTTCAATTTTGTCTTAATGACAACCGTTTCATAGGGAATGTGTTCTTCTTTAGATTCCAGTCGATCAATAAGTAGTTTAGCAGCAACTTCGCCTATTTCTATGCCATGCTGACTGACCGTGGTCAAACTGGGAGACAACCTACGGGAGGCGAGTATACCATCTGCAAAACCTATGATAGAAAGTGCTTCGGGAATTTTATATCCTTTTTTGAGTCCAATTCTCAAAGCAGCTACGGAGTCATTTTCGTCCAAAGCAAAAATCCCGTCAATTGTATTGGTATCAAAAATATTTTCTATGAGATTATTTAGATTTTCATCACAATCAGTTCTCAAAATTATAGCCTTATTAATGGGTATATTGTTGACTTCTAAGGCTTTAATATAGCCGGCAGCACGCAATTTCCCGACACTCAAATTATCAACTGAAGAAAACAGCGCTATGTTTTTGCACCCTAAATCAATTAAATGTTGGGTAGAATCTAGGGCCGAATCAAAATCATCTACAATAACTTTGTCACAATCAACGCCATCCGCAATTCGATCAAACATCACAATAGGAGTTCCATCATTAATGATTGCCGAAAAATGACTGTATTCCTGATTTTTTTGAGCCTCTTCAGAAACCGAAACAATAAATCCGTCGATAGTACCATTGCTGAGCATCTCCAAAGTATGCGCTTCTTTATCCAAAGATTCATTTGAAATACACATAATCACATTGTATCCTTTTTCATCAGCCACTTTCTCGATACCACTAAATACTTTGGCAAAGAAAGAATTCAAAATATTAGGAATAATCACCCCAATGGTTCTTGTTTTCCTGTTTTTTAGGTTCAAACCAATTACGTTAGGTTTGTAATTTTTTAGCTTTGCGTATTCTTTTATTTTTATTTTAGTTAACTCACTAATTTCCGGACTATCATTAAGTGCTTTTGAAACTGTAGAAACAGAAACATTCAGTTCTTTTGCGATTTGTTTTAGTGTAGCTCTGGCTTTCATAAAAAAATGTTTATTGTAATTAATAAAGAAAAAAGGGACAAGATGTAAATAAATAGAATATTAACAATTAGATCGACAAAAATAGCGATTATAATATAAAAATTGGCTCTGAAAAATGAGGAATATTCAATAAATTTACATAAAAATTCACAACAAAACAATCTATCGACGGTTTCGATTAATTCTAAATTCATTGCCGGAAAAATATTTCAAATATACATTTGATAATCAGCACTAAAACAAGAAAAAAATAATCTTTTAAGGTATTTGTATTTAAAATAATTAATTGTACTTTTGCAACCCCTTTATTGGGGATGGAATGTTTAATTAAAATAATATTATGGACGCATTAAGCTACAAGACACAATCAGCAAGCAAAGCCACCGTTACAAAAGAGTGGATTGTTGTAGATGCTGATGGGCATAACTTAGGTCGTATGGCTTCGAAGATCGCAATGATCCTTAGAGGTAAGTACAAAGCAAGTTATACGCCACACGTTGACTGTGGAGATAACGTAATTGTTATCAACTCAGAAAAAATCAACCTTACAGGGAACAAGATGAAAGAAAAAACTTACATCCGTCACACTGGTTATCCTGGAGGACAAAGAACTTTAACTGCTGAAGTATTGCAATCAAAAAACCCTGCATTACTAGTTGAAAAAGCAATAAAAGGAATGCTACCTAAAAACAAATTAGGTGCTGAACTTTTTAGAAATTTAAATGTTGTTGTAGGATCAGAGCACAAACAAGGCGCTCAAAAACCTAGAACAGTTAACCTTAACGATCTTAAGTAATGGGAGTTATTCACAAAATCGGTAGAAGAAAAACCGCTGTTGCACGTGTTTATGTTTCGGAAGGAACAGGAGTAATCACTGTAAACAAAAAAGCATTCGAAACATACTTCCCAACTGCAACGTTACAGTACAAAGTATTACAACCTATGTCTATGACAGAAAATGTAACAAATTTTGATGTAAAAGTGAACGTTTACGGAGGTGGTTCAACTGGACAAGCAGAAGCAGTAAGAATGGCATTGGCACGTGTTATGTGTGAAGTAAATGCTGAAAACAGAGCGATACTGAAACCAGAAGGTTTATTGACAAGAGATCCAAGAATGGTTGAACGTAAGAAATTCGGTCAGAAGAAAGCTCGTAAGAGATTCCAATTCTCTAAACGTTAATAGTACCTGTCTTGTATTATTTATACAAGACGTATTGATTATTAAATTTAAAAACAATGTTGTTGTTGTCCCGTTGAGACGGGAAATTAGTTTAGCATCTAAATGAAACCCAATTAAAAGATTGAATCTTTAAATTAAAAAGGAACATTGCTAATCAACAGAACGTAAACTAAACAAAAAATGTCAAACAAAGTAGAAGTAAAAGAATTACTAGAAGCAGGTGTACACTTCGGACACATGACTAGAAAATGGGATCCAAACATGGCCCCTTACATTTATATGGAGCGTAATGGTATACACATTATCAATCTTTATAAAACAGCAGCAAAAATTGAAGAAGCGAATGACGCTTTGAAAAAAATCGCTGCATCAGGTAGAAAAATATTATTTGTAGCTACCAAAAAACAAGCTAAAGACATCGTAGCTGAAAAAGCTAAAGCTGCAAACATGCCTTACATCACTGAAAGATGGCCTGGTGGAATGCTAACTAACTTCGTAACTATCCGTAAAGCTGTTAAAAAAATGGCAACTATTGATAAAATGAAGAAAGACGGTACTTTCATGACCCTTTCTAAAAAAGAACGTTTGCAAGTAGATCGTCTTCGTGCCAAATTAGAGAAAAACTTAGGTTCAATCGCTGACATGTCAAGACTACCAGCTGCATTGTTCGTAGTTGATATCAAAGCGGAACACATCGCAATAAAAGAAGCTCAAAAATTAAACATTCCAGTTTTCGCAATGGTGGATACCAATTCTGACCCAAGAGAGGTTGAATTTGTAATCCCATCTAACGATGATGCTTCTAAATCAATTGACAAAATCTTAACTTTAGTAACTGGTGCAATTATCGAAGGACTTTCTGATAGAGGATCTGACAAAGAAACTGATCTTCCTGTTGCTGCTGAAGTAGTAGCTCCTGTTGCTGCTGAAGTAGTTGTTCCTGTTACCGAAACAGTAGCTCCAACTCCTGCAACTGAAGAATAAAAATAAATTTAAAGATTGAAGAATTTAAAGATAAAAATTATTGATTGTAAAATTAATGATGAAGTCTTTAAATTTCTCAATCTTTTAATCTTTAAAATAAAAAAATTATGGCAACAATTACTGCTGCAGACGTAAATAAATTAAGAACAATCACTGGTGCAGGAATGATGGACTGCAAAAAAGCCTTGGTTGAAGCAGAAGGAGATTTTGATTTAGCTATCGAAAACTTACGTAAAAAAGGACAAAAAGTAGCTGCAAACCGTTCTGATAGAGAATCTACAGAAGGTGCTGCAATTGCTGTTGTAAATGCTGATAAAACTGCTGGAGTTGTAATCACCTTAAACTGTGAGACTGACTTTGTAGGAATGAATGAAAGCTTCGTGAAAATGGCTACTGAAATGGCTAATCTAGCATTGAACTTCAATACAAAAGAAGAATTTTTAGCAGCTGATTTCAACGGAATCACTGTTGCGGATAAATTAATCGAACAAACTGGTGTTATCGGTGAAAAATTAGAAATCAGAACTTTCGAGAAATTAGAAGGTGCCTTTATCGGATCTTACATTCACTCCGGAAACAAAATTGCTACTTTAGTGGCGCTATCTGCAAATGTAGAGGGTGCTGAAGAAGTTTCAAGAAACGTATCGATGCAAGCAGCTGCAATGGCTCCAATAGCTTTAGACGAAACGGGTGTTGATGCTGACACCATCGCTAAAGAAATAGAAATTGCCAAAGATATCCTACGTCAAGAAGGTAAACCAGAAGCAATGCTAGACAATATCGCTAAAGGTAAATTGGCTCGTTTCTTTAAAGATAATACTTTAGTAAACCAAGATTATATCAAAGACAACAAAATGAGCGTTGCTGCTTATGTTAAATCTTTAGATAAAGATCTTATCGTTACCGGTTTCAAAAGAGCTGCGTTAGGATAATTTTTTCAAAATTTACGACAGAATCTTAAATTTATTTATATTCTGTTTAAAAATTATAAATCCCATTCGTTCACTCGAATGGGATTTTTTTATTCCCTAAAAACCACTTCCAAAAAATAAATTAAAACACTAAATTTGAATATTAATTGTTTTTTATGTTCAAAACCAAAAAAGAACTTGTCTTTGTTATTCTTGCCGGAATCTTCATTACTAACGCTGTTACCGCAGAACTCATCGGTGGAAAACTGATACAAATAGGTCCCTTTGTAATGAGTATCGGCATTTTACCTTGGCCTATTGTTTTCCTGACTACTGATTTAATCAATGAATACTTTGGAGAAAAAGGAGTAAAAAATTATCTTTAATTACCGCTTTTTTAATTACTTATGCGTTCAACCTCTTGTTTTTATCCATAAATACTCCCGTGGCAAAAGGGATAATCCCGGTAAATGACGAACAGTTTTTGGCCAAAGCATGTGGATTATTGTGGGAAGCATCATCGCCTTCTTAGTTTCTCAATTGATAGACGTAACTGTTTTTTGGTTTTTCAAAAACCGTACATGAAATAAAAAAATCTGGCTCAGAGAAACAGGTTTCAAAAGAGCTGCGTTAGGATAAATTGATTTTTTGATTTCAGATTATAATATTTGAACTCAGATTTATATACAACCTATTTCAAAGAGATTTGAAATGGGTTTTTTTATCGGATTCATTCATTCAAAAAGAACTCTTAAACATATTAGATTATAAAAAGCTGAACTTCATGCAGTGTCCATTAACCACTAACAATTTAAATTAAAATAGCTTATAAATACAAAACGAAAATTCCTACCTAAAAACGCGCATCGTAAAAATTTAACATAAAACGACCATCACCTAAAATTATTTATATTTTTACCGAAAACGTTATCGTTACCTTATTTTTTTAATACTTTTAACTTTTTAAACCAAAAACTCAAATTTATGAAGAATTTATTTATCGCATCCCTAGTCTTGTTCGCATTTTTCTCTTGTACTGATGAAAATTTAAACCCAACAGAAGTAGTACAAAATAAGGTACAACCAAGTTATGTTGCGAACCAACTACTTATTAAATTTAAACCTACAGAAACTGGAGCTAAAACATCAACAAACATTTTATCTCTAATTGGAGGAACTACAGTAGAAGTTATTAACACTAATTCTATGAAAACTTCCACTGCTAAAACAAACACTACAGGTGGAAAAATTTTATTGGTAAATTCAAAGTTAGGCACAATGGAAGCTATTGAGCTTATTAAAGATTTACAAGGAGTAGAGTATGCAGAGCCAAACTGGATATACAATCATTTTGCAGTTTCAAATGACACTTATTATACTAATGGTTCACTTTGGGGCATGTATGGATCTACAACTTCTCCATCGAATCAGTTTGGTTCGCAAGCCGCAGCTGCTTGGGCAAACAATAAGTTAGGATCAGCTACTGTGTATATCGGTATTATTGACGAAGGTTACATGTATACTCATGAAGATCTAGCAGCCAATGCAGGTAAAAACCCAGGTGAAATAGATGGAAATGGTATAGATGATGATAGCAATGGCCTTGTTGACGATGTGTATGGCTATGATTTTGCCGCAAACGATAATACTGTTTTTGACGGAGTTGACGATGACCACGGAACACATGTTGCCGGTACTATTGGTGCTGTAGGAGGTAATGGAAAAGGTGTTGCTGGTGTTGTATGGAATGTAAAAATGATAAACGCTAAATTTTTAGGTGGAACAGGCGGAACATTAGCAAATGCAATTAAAGCAATTGACTATTTCACTGATCTAAAAACAAGACATGGCTTAAACATTGTAGCTACTAATAACTCTTGGGGAGGAGGAGGATTCTCACAAGGTCTTCAGGATGCAATTGAGAGAGCCAATACTGCTGGAATACTGTTCATTGCTGCTGCAGGGAATAGTGGAACTGACAATGACACCACACCAAGTTATCCTGCAAGTTATCCTAACGCAAATGTAATCGCCGTTGCATCAATTACCAATACAGGAGCTCTATCAAGTTTCTCTCAATTTGGCGCTACCTCTGTTGATTTAGGCGCTCCTGGTTCAGGAATATGGTCAACAGTACCTGCAAGATCTAAAGGTAAGTTTGTATCTAGCTATGCTAGTTATAACGGAACTTCAATGGCAACTCCACATGTGTCAGGAGCGGCTGCATTATACGCATCTTTGAATCCTGGTGCAACAGCTGCACAAATTAAAGCAGCACTATTGAACAGTGCTACTCCTACTTCCTCTTTATCTGGAAAATGTTTAACAGGAGGTAGATTGAATGTAAGCGGATTTTAATCCAATTAAAACTAATTAAACAAAGGAGTCCACAAGTTGGGCTCTTTTTTTATGGTCATATTTTTTTTCAATACCGTTCAAAAAATCCATATTTTTAAAATATCCTAAGTAGAGGATGAATAGCAAAAGCTATGTTAGATAAGACTGCTAAGCACAAATTGACTTGTTTAATGTAAAAATTTGAACTTAATAATCGGAAAAATATCTCTAGCCAAAATATTAAAGTTACATGATTCTTCTTTTTCACTAATTTGATTATAAATTAATTAAACGATTTTATTCAATAAAAATGAAAAAAAATAGAATCATGTTTAGAATAAATTTACATCGAAAACAACAATACAAATTAATACTTTTCAATTAAAACACTAAATTTGGATATTAATTGTTTTTTATGTTCAAAACCAAAAAAGAACTTGTATTTGTTATTCTTGCCGGAATCTTTATCACTAATGCCGTTACGGCAGAACTCATCGGTGGGAAATTGATACAAATAGGTCCGTTTGTAATGAGCATCGGCATTTTGCCTTGGCCTATTGTTTTCCTGACTACTGATTTAATCAATGAATACTTTGGAGAAAAAGGAGTAAAGAAATTGTCCTTAATCACTGCCGGTTTAATCGCCTACTCTTTCCTTGTTTTACTTTTCGCGATCAATATACCAGCCGCAAAAGGAATCAGTCCAGTCAATGATGAGCAGTTTTTTGCCGTTTTTGGACAAAGCATGTGGATCATAGTGGGAAGTATCATTGCGTTCCTAGTTTCTCAATTGATAGATGTAACCGTTTTTTGGTTTTTCAAAAACCGTACAGGAAACAAAAAAATATGGCTCAGAGCCACGGGTTCTACTATCATTTCGCAATTATTCGATTCTTTTATTGTGTTGGGAATTGCTTTTTGGTTGCCCGGCAAAATAAACTTTGACGTTTTTCTAACCTCCGCCTTGACAGGATATACCTTCAAACTTGGAATTGCCATTCTCTTGACTCCTTTAATTTACTTGGGCCACTACATTATAAAAAACTATTTAGCGGCAGAAAAAGAATAATTATGGATAAAAAAACAAGATGTGGTTGGTGCACTTCCAGCGATTTATACAAAAAATACCACGACGAAGAATGGGGCGTTCCAGTATATGAGGACCAAAAATTATTTGAATTTCTAATCTTAGAAACTTTCCAAGCCGGACTAAGTTGGATTACAATCCTAAAAAAGAGAGAAAATTTCCAATTGGCTTTTGATGATTTTGACTATAAAAAAACAGCATTTTATACCGAAAATAAAATTCAGGAATTACTCCTTGATGCAGGAATTATTCGCAATCAGTTAAAAATTCGCGCAGCCGTTTCTAATGCTACTGCCTTTATGAAAGTACAAGAGGAATTTGGCGGTTTTTCAAAATATATTTGGGAATTTACTGGAGGAAAACCCATTCAAAACAACCGACAATCTCTAAAAGAAGTTCCTGCAACCACTCCACTTTCGGATAAAATAAGCAAAGATTTGAAAAAACGCGGATTCAAATTCGTCGGTTCTACAGTAGTTTATGCACTCATGCAAGCCACCGGAATGGTTGATGATCACGTTGCAGATTGCTGGAAAAAACAGTAGTGAGTAATCCGTTTTCGACATTTAAATTATCAAATAAAACTTTAAATCCGAAATTTTAATCAAAAAAACCATTACATTTGTTTCACACTTTAGGGGTGTCTACAACATTGTAGGCTGAGAATTACCCTCTGAACCTGATCTAGTTCATACTAGCGTAGGGAAAAGTAAGATGACTTTCTGGTACATTTATGTACTCCTATAGCCATTCCTAAAGTATAACTGTATACTAAATTCAAAAGGAATGGAACTCAAAATCAACAATCAAACGAAACAATTTGCAACTGACAGTCTTACTGTTCAGGCACTTCTTGACTTGGAAATTCCCATAAAACAAAACGGAATTGCGGTAGCCATTAACAATAGTATAATTCCAAAATCCAACTGGAATTCCCACATCATACAAGAAACCGATAACATTCTCATCATCTCTGCAACTCAAGGAGGATAACCATTTTAATTTAAAGATTGAAAGATTAAAATATTTATCAAATCCACTCTTCAATCTTTCAATTTTTTAATACTTAAATCTTTCAATAAAAAAAATATGAAATACGAAGAAAAAATATCAACCACTCCTTTTCCTAATTCTACAAAAATTTATGTAGATGGAACCATTCATCCCATAAAAGTAGCGATGCGAGAAATTGCATTGACTGACACTAAAATGTCAAATGGCAGAATAGAAAAAAACCCGCCTGTAACCGTTTATGACACTTCGGGCCCATTTACCGACCCAAATATCGAAATTGACATTCGAAAAGGACTGCCCCGCATTCGTGAACAATGGATTCTGGATCGTAATGATGTCGAAGAATTAAGTGAAATCTCTTCCGAATACGGGAAAAAGCGTTTGAATGACGAAAAACTAAACGAATTGCGTTTCGAATATTTGCACAAACCTAAGCGTGCCAAAAAAGGAGCCAACGTTTCCCAATTGTATTATGCAAAACAAGGAATCATTACTCCAGAAATGGAATACATAGCCATTCGTGAAAACCAACGCTTGGAGTTGATAAACGAACAAACCAAAGCCATGCAACACCAACACGAAGGAAATAGTTGGGGCGCAAACACTCCCTCTCCTTCGGGCCGGGCTGGGGTGGGGAAAATCACCCCTGAATTTGTCCGAAGCGAAGTAGCCAGAGGACGTGCCATTATTCCAAATAACATCAACCACCCAGAAAGTGAGCCTATGATTGTAGGTCGTAACTTCTTAGTGAAAATTAATGCTAACATTGGCAACAGCGCCGTAACCTCAACAATCGAAGAAGAAGTAGAAAAAGCAGTTTGGGCATGCCGCTGGGGAGCTGACACGATTATGGATTTATCAACCGGTAAAAACATTCACGAAACCAGAGAATGGATTATCCGAAATTCTCCTGTGCCAATTGGAACCGTGCCTATTTACCAAGCTTTGGAAAAAGTAAATGGCGTGGCCGAAGATCTCACTTGGGAAGTTTATCGTGATACGCTAATCGAACAAGCGGAACAAGGGGTTTCCTATTTTACCATCCATGCCGGTGTTTTATTGCGCTACATCCATTTGACTGCTGAACGTGTTACCGGTATTGTTTCCCGTGGAGGCTCTATCATGGCAAAATGGTGTTTGTTTCACCATAAAGAAAACTTTCTTTACACCCATTTTGAAGACATTTGCGAAATTATGAAACAATATGATGTAGCGTTTTCATTAGGAGATGGGTTACGTCCCGGTTCTATTGCCGATGCGAATGATGCCGCTCAGTTTGCAGAGCTGGAAACACTTGGCGAACTGACAAAAATCGCCTGGAAACACGATGTTCAGGTATTTATTGAAGGCCCTGGCCACGTACCCATGCACATGATTAAGGAAAACATGGACAAACAATTAGAGCACTGTGATGAAGCTCCTTTTTATACTTTAGGACCATTAACTACTGATATTGCTCCAGGTTATGATCACATCACCTCTGCCATTGGCGCGGCTATGATTGGCTGGTATGGTTGTGCGATGTTATGCTACGTGACACCAAAAGAACACCTTGGTTTACCCAACAAAAAAGACGTTAAAGACGGCGTAATCACGTATAAGATTTCGGCTCATGCTGCTGATTTGGCCAAAGGGCATCCCGGATCGCAATACCGTGACAATGCCTTGAGCAAAGCCCGTTTTGAATTCCGTTGGGAAGACCAATTCAACTTGTCCTTAGATCCCGATACGGCTCGTGAATTTCATGATGAAACATTACCAGCAGATGGTGCCAAAGTAGCTCATTTTTGTTCCATGTGTGGACCAAAATTTTGTTCTATGAAAATTTCACAAGAAATTCGCGATGTAGCTGAAGCCGAAAAAGGCATGAAAGAAAAATCAAAAGAATTTGTAGAAAGCGGCAAAGAAATTTACTTATAAGACTGTAGAAGAAAGAGGAAAGAAAAAAGATTATGATCGTAATCACAAATCCAAATCCTGTAATTAATGAAATCGACACCATTCATTCTCTTTTTGAGAATGGACTGGAGTTGCTTCATATTCGGAAACCTGATTTTTCAGAAACAGAAATGAACGCTTTTTTATCCGAAATAAAATCAGATTTCCGTCAGCAAGTGGTTTTGCACAGTCATCACCAACTGGCTTTAGCATCTGGAATACATCGGATTCATTTTACAGAAAAAGCAAGAATTGAAACATCGGAGAAAAGTTTAAAAAACTGGAAAGAAAGTGGATTTAAACTCTCTACTTCGATTCATCAAATGATTGATTTTGAAGAACTACCTACTGTTTTTGCTTATGCTTTTTTTGGTCCTGTTTTCGAAAGTATTTCAAAACCAAAGTATGCTTCGGATATTGACTTTAAAAAAGCATTGCAACAAAGGAAGAATAACGAAACTTCATTAGTAGCACTTGGTGGAATTACAGCTGATAAAATTAAAACGGCATTAAAATATGGCTTTGATGATGTGGCACTTTTAGGTGCCATTTGGAATAGTAACCATCCAATAGAAAATTTTAAACAATGCAAGAAAACAGACCTTTCGTAGTAACAATTGCAGGCTTTGATCCTTCTGGAGGCGCGGGAGTTTTAGCAGACATCAAGACATTCGAGCAACATCACGTTTATGGTTTTGCCGTCAATACCGGTAACACCATTCAAACCGAAAATCAGTTCTTCGAAATGCACTGGACTGACCAAGCTTTCGTTTTGAGATCATTGGACAAATTGTTTGAAAATTATGCTATCAAAGCCGTAAAAATTGGAATTGTTCCTTCACTGGATTATTTAAAAAAAATTGTTTTTGCTATAAAAAGGCTTTCGCCAAAAACAAAGATCGTTTGGGATACCGTTTTAAAATCTACAACCGAATTCCGTTTTATAACTATAGAAAATCAAGTTGTTTTGATCGAAATATTGAAAAAAATAGATTTGATAACACCCAATTACAATGAAATTTTACAGCTTTCCGCAGCAGAAAAAAAACCTGATTTAATTGCTCACGAGCTGTCAAAACAGTGCGCTGTATTACTAAAAGGTGGTCACAATCCTCTGGCAATTGGTGTTGACTGTTTGTATACCGGAAAGGAAATCTTCATGCTTACGCCAAATAATACTTCGGTTTTCGAGAAACACGGCTCTGGCTGTGTATTATCATCAGCGATTACAGCCAATTTAGCTTTGGGATTAGACCTGAAAACAGCTTGCATCAATGCCAAAAAATATATAGAAACCTATTTACAATCTAATCAAACCAAATTAGGATATCATCATGTATAATAAGCTACACTACATTTCGCAAGGAAATACTGTCGAAGAACAATTGCACAACATTCACAAAGCACTGGACAATGGCTGCCATTGGATACAATTGCGATTCAAAAATCAAAACGCGCTTGAAGTTTTCACTTTGGCGGAAGCCGTAAAAATGTTATGTAAAGAATATTTAGCCACTTTTATCATCAATGACAACGTGCATTTGGTAAAGCAATTGGATGCCGATGGCGTTCATTTGGGTTTAAGTGATATGAAAGTGGAAGAGGCCCGAATCCTTTTAGGAAAAACAAAAATCATTGGAGGAACGGCAAATACTTTTATAGATGTGATCCAAAGGACATCTGAAAACTGTGATTATATAGGCCTGGGTCCATTCCAATTCACAACTACCAAACAAAATTTAAGCCCAATTTTAGGATTGGAAGGGTATCGATTGATTATCCAACAAATGAAAATAAAAAACATCCAAATTCCCATTTATGCCATTGGAGGAATCACACTAGAAAACGTTGAAGACCTGATGGAAAACGGAATTCAGGGTATTGCCGTTTCTGGTTTGATCACCCAAAGCGAAAACCCAGCACAACTTATTACTCAACTTAACGACAAATTATATGGTACCATTTAAAATAGGAGACAAGACCTTTCAATCCCGCTTGTTTTTAGGCACAGGAAAATTCGGTTCTAATCAACAGATGGAAGAAGCCATTTTAGCCTCTGGAACCGAGTTAGTAACCGTAGCGCTAAAACGTATCGATTTAGAAACGGAAACCGATGCCATTTTATCCCATCTAAAACACCCGCTAATTAATTTGCTCCCCAATACTTCTGGCGCACGAAATGCCAAAGAAGCCGTTTTTGCGGCACAACTAGCACGAGAAGCGTTGGAGACCAATTGGCTTAAACTGGAAATTCATCCTGATCCAAAATATCTAATGCCAGATGCAATCGAAACCTTAAAAGCTACGGAAGCTTTAGCCAAATTAGGGTTTATCGTTTTGCCTTACATCCATGCGGATCCCGTTTTATGTAAACGACTGGAAGACGCAGGAACTTCGGCGGTGATGCCTTTAGGTTCTCCAATTGGTAGCAACAAAGGATTAAAAACGATCGATTTTTTAGAAATAATTATTGAACAGAGCAGAGTTCCCGTGATTATAGATGCCGGAATTGGCGCACCATCCGACGCAGCAAAAGCCATGGAGCTTGGAGCTGATGCGGTTTTAGTAAACACAGCAATTGCCGTGGCAAGAAATCCTATATTGATGGCAGAGGCTTTCAGAGAAGCCGTTATTGCAGGTCGAAAAGCCTACGAAGCACAATTAGCACAAAAAGTAAATCATGCAATGGCCTCAAGTCCTTTGACTGCGTTTTTGTATGAGTAATATGTTTTTGGTCTATTTACAAGAAAACTGTTGAAAAAATGGCACGCAGATTTTACAGATTTACACAGATGGGAAATAAAAAAGAATCTACAAAAATTCGTACAATTTACATACTACAGAAATTTATAGTTGTATCAAAATAACTACATTTAGTTTTTAATTAGTACTAATTTTTAAATTCTTAAAAATGACCGAAAACGACATATCATTCAAAATAAGAGGAGCCATTTTCAAAGTGTACAATACACTCGGTCCAGGTTTATTTGAATCTGTTTATGAAAGCGCTTTGTATTATGAATTAACTAAAATAAATTTAAAAGTTGAAAGACAATTAGAAATCACTATTCCTTACGATGAAATCATATTAGATGTTGCTTTTAAAATTGATTTATTAGTAGAAGACAAAGTAATTATTGAATTGAAATCTGTCGAAGATTTAGCACCTATTCATTACAAACAAATTACAAACTATTTAAAACTTACTAATAAAAAATTAGGCCTACTTGTCAATTTTAATACAGTCACTATTTTAGATGACATTAAACGAATTGCAAATAAATTATAATTAAGGATTACAAATTAGCACGCAGATTTCACATATTTATACAGCTAAAATTAAAAAAAAACGGTTAAAAAAATCTGCGAAAATTTGCAGAATCTGCGTGCCAAAAACCGCATATCCTTTTTGCGAAAAAAAATAAAACAATGAACACATTTAGATCGGTTTTTGACAACTACGATTGGGAAACAATCAAAACAAAAATATACCATACCACTTCGATAGAAGTCGAATCTGCGTTAGACAAAAAAAAACGCAGTCTCGATGATTTTCTGAGATTGATTTCACCAGCTGCGAAACCTTACTTAGAGCAAATGGCACAACTGACACATGAACTAACCAAAAAAAGATTTGGCAAAACGATTCAAATGTATGCTCCTTTGTATTTAAGCAACGAGTGTCAGAACATTTGTACGTATTGTGGGTTTAGTTTAGACAACAAAATCAAACGAAAAACACTTACCGAAAATGAAATTACGCAAGAAATTGAAGTCTTAAAAAAAGCAGGATTTGATCATGTTTTATTAGTTACAGGCGAAGCCAATCAGACCGTAAACATTCATTATTTTCTAAAGGCAATTGCTCAGATAAAAAACGATTTCTCCACCATTTCAGCCGAAGTACAACCCTTGTCAACAGAAGAATACGAACAATTACACGAAGCCGGTGTCTATTCGATTTTAGTCTATCAGGAAACGTATCATCGTGATGTGTACAAACAGTACCATACCAAAGGAAAGAAATCCAATTTTGATTTTCGTTTAGAAACACCCGATCGCATAGGAACTGCGGGCATTCATAAAATAGGCTTGGGTGTCTTATTGGGATTAGAAGATTGGCGCACTGACAGTTTTTTTAATGCCTTGCATTTAGATTATTTACAAAAAACGTATTGGCAAACGAAATATGCAGTTTCATTTCCCAGATTACGACCGGCAGAAGGTGTGATTGCACCCAACTTTATCATGGATAATGCGAATTTGACCCAGCTCATTTGTGCCTACCGTTTGTGGAATGAAGATTTAGAAATCTCCCTGTCAACCCGAGAGAACGAAAAATTCCGGGACAATATTATTCCAATTGGAATTACCAGTATGAGTGCCGGTTCTAAAACTAATCCTGGCGGATATGCTGTTGATCCGCAATCTTTGGAACAATTTGAAATCAGTGACGAACGTTCTGTTGCCGAGATTGCAAAAATTATTTCCAGCAAAGGATACGAGCCCGTTTGGAAGGATTGGGATAAAAATTTTAGTCAAAAGTCGAATGTCGTAAGTCTAAAAGTTTAGAAATCAACAAAAAAATTAGACAAGAGACAAGAGTCTAAAAATTTAGAAAGCAACATGGGGCCACACCTTATATTTATTACTAATAGCAACCAACCTTAAAAAAGTTCTCGACTGTGCTTGAACTGACATGTTTTTAACTTTTGACTTATAGACTTTATAACTGTCCAACTTTATGACTTTTCAACTTTAAAACTAAAAAAATGAGTATCATTCAGGATTTTTTACGCTATAACCGCCAGATGATGATGCCGGAAATAGGCGATTCCGGACAGGAAAAACTCAAAAAAGCGAAAGTTTTAGTGATCGGCGCAGGCGGATTGGGTTGTCCAATCTTACAATATATTGCAACGGCCGGAGTAGGAACTATTGGTATAGTTGATTTTGACAAAATCGAGTTGCACAACTTACACCGTCAAATTTTATATACGGAGAGGCACGTTGGTCAATTAAAAGCAATCACGGCAAAATCAGTTTTAGAAATCCTGAATCCATTGATTCATGTTGTTGCTTTTGAAGAAAAATTAACCATTAAAAATGCAGTACAAATCATCCAGGATTTTGATGTAATTGTTGACGGCTGTGATAATTTCGAAACCCGCTATCTGATAAATGATACTTGCGTGACATTAGGAAAATCATTGATTTACGGCAGCATCTTAAAATTCGAGGGGCAAGTGGCCGTTTTTAACCATAATGGAAATAAAAATCTTCGGGACTTATTCCCAGAACCTCCAAATCCTAAAGATGTTCCTAATTGTGATTTGAACGGAGTATTGGGTACGCTCCCTGGGATTATTGGCACCATGATGGCGCATGAAACGTTGAAACTTGTTATGGATTTACCGACATTGGAAAATGAATTGGTTCTTTTTAATACGCTGGATTGGAGTTTTAAGAAGCTGGAATTTTAAGAGTTATTTACTCTTTAAAATTTCCATAAAATCTGTTCTGTCGATTTCCCTGCAACCTAAACTTTCAAGATGCGGATTATAAACCTGACAATCCAAAAGTTTGTAATCTTCTTTTTTTAATTGGTTGACCAAAGCTATAAAAGCCGTTTTCGACGCATTAGATACTTTCGAGAACATACTTTCACCACAAAAAATACCTCCCAAATCAATTCCATATAAACCACCAACTAAAACCTCATCTTGCCAAACCTCAACCGATTTTGCTATTCCTACTTCATGCAGCTTACAATAGGCTTCAATCATGTCATTGGTAATCCAAGTCCCGTTTTGACCGTCACGTTCTATATTTTGACAATTTGAAATTACATCTCTGAAATTTTGATTGAAAGTAACACTGAAAATATTCCGGTTCAGGATATTTCGCATGCTTTTAGATACAATCAATTCATCGAGAAACAGCACCATTCTGGGATTTGGAGACCACCACATAATAGGTTCTCCCGCTTCAAACCAAGGAAAAATGCCACTTTGATACGCAAGTCGCAAGCGTTCCGGAGACAAATCACCTCCAATGGCCAAAATTCCGTCATGATTTGCTTGGTCAACAGGAGGAAAAAATATGGTTGGGGATAAATAATACATTTTTCAATTTCAAAAATCAATACCAATTTCAAAAAATAAAAAAGTCAGAAATTCAAGTAAAACTCAAACTTCTGACTTCTAAATTCTAACTTTTTCATCCCTTAGAAAGGCAAATCGTCTGCTTCTTCTTCGTTTAGGTTTGTTGCTGGTGCAAATGCTTCAGCAGCCGGCATCGGAGGCATTTGAGCAGCAGTGGCTTCTGTGGCTACTCTTTCTACTCTCCATCCTTGAATTGCATTAAAATATTTAGTCACTCCTTGTGGGTCAACCCATTCGCGTCCTCTTAAATTGATCGAAACTTTAACCGCTTCACCTACTTTAAAACTGTTCAATAAATCGCATTTATCTTGTACAAATTCTACTAAAATATGTTGTGGATATTGCTCCTCGGTGGTTACGACCAATTCTCTTTTTAAGAAACTTCCGCTTCCCACATTTTTTGCATCCCCAAGCATTTTAATTTTTCCTGTAACTTCCATCTTCGTTGTTTTTAATGTTATTTATATTATTTTTTTGCCAAAAGTACTTTCCAAGCCGATAAGACATCATTCTCATTCAGGTATTTTTTTGCCTCCAAGTGTACTTTTTGCTGGTCATCAGCACTTAAAACTCCTTTTACAGCAAAATTCTGTTTTACAAATATACTAACTTCTTCCATTGTGGGCAAGGCTTCTATATTCCCTAACATCCCTAAATCATTTCCGTTAAAAACCGAACTTTCTTTAACAAAATTTGGAATGGCATCCACTCCAATTCCTAAAGTAGACAAGGGTTTTGGCACTTCAAAAAGCCCTTGGTTTGATCTGGAATACCAATTGCTGCCTAACCTGGAAACCAAGTCAATTTTATATTGATCAATCGCACCATTTTCGTCTAAAACAGACTCGTCAATATGAATGCGAACAACTTCACACAGTACTAAATTCCCCGCACCTCCTTCTGTTCCCAGCGGAATAATCTGAGTGACTTTGCATTCAAATTGAACCGGTGATTCTTTTACTCTAAATGGTTTTACCACCTCTGAAGCTACTGGTGTTAAGCCTGATTTTACAAACTCATCTACTCCATGAGCATACTCTGTACTGGCCAGCGAAATCTGTTGTACCATGTCATAATTCACCACATTAATGACTACTTCCCGAGTTGCTTCAGCATTGATCAACGTGTGTTTTATCGAATTATCACGAACGCGCCTTGCTGGTGAAAAAATAAGGATTGGAGGATTGGCGCTGAACACATTAAAAAAACTAAAAGGCGATACATTAGCATTACCTTCCGCATCCATAGTACTGGCAAAAGCAATAGGTCTAGGTCCAACTGAACTTTGCAAATAGCCTTGTAATTTTGCCGTTTCGATACTTTTAGGATCAATCGTAATCATATTTTTTACTTTATAGCTGTACTCTACAAAAGTAAACAAATCGGATCAGTTTATGAAAGAGTATATCCAATTAGAATAAAATTACATCTGAATTTACTCTAAAAAAAAATCTTTCTTTAAAACTAAAATACCACAGCGTTTATTTCGTTATATTTATAATTCAAATTTTCATTTATGCAGTTTTCTGAAAGAAGAAATACAACCCGTTGGATTATAATTTCTGCCTCTTTTTTAATCATTTCACTGATTCTTTGGAACACATACACTTTTTTTCAAATCTTCAAAAACGAAGAACGATTAAAAATGAATCTTTGGGCACAAGCCCAAAAAACACTCATTAATGCCAATGAAAATACAGATGTTGATCTTCCGCTGCAAATTTTCAGTGACAACACTTCAATTCCTATTATACTGACAGAGAATGACAGCATCATAAACACCGTAAATATTGACGACGCTATTGTAAAAAATAATTCAAAGGCAGTCGCATTCTTGCAGAACTTAAAAAACGAAAACGTGCCCATAGTCATTGAGTATGTCCCTGGGAAATTTCAAAAATTATATTACGGCAACTCGGCTTTACTGAATAAATTGAAATATTATCCCGTTGCTTTAGTGCTGATCATAGTGCTTTTTGGCGGTTTAGTTTATAATTTTTATAGAAGCACCAAAATGGCAACACAAAACAAACTTTGGGCAGGAATGGCTAAAGAAACTGCTCACCAGATAGGAACGCCGCTCTCGTCACTGATAGGCTGGGTTGAACTCCTGAAATCTGAAAACATGGATGAAAGTACTACTTTCGAAATTGAAAAAGATATTGAGCGTTTGCAAACCATAACCGATCGTTTCTCGAAAATAGGATCGGAACCCAAATTAGAAAACAAAGATATTGTAGCCGAAACACAACAATCTTACGACTATTTGCAATCCCGATTCTCCAAACAAATTGAGTTTTCGTTCCAAGCGCCAAAAACTCCTATTATGGTATCTCTTAATCCTACGCTGCACAGTTGGGCCATCGAGAATTTAGTAAAAAACGCCATCGATGCAATGAAAGGAAAAGGAAAATTAGCTTTAGAAATTGAACAAGAAGGGGATTATGTAAAAATAAATGTTTCTGATACTGGCGGCGGAATTCACAAACAACAATTTAAAACCATTTTCGAACCTGGATTTACCACTAAAAAACGCGGATGGGGATTGGGACTTTCACTAACCAAAAGAATCGTGGAAGAATACCACAAAGGAACCATCAAAGTACTGAACTCCGAAATTGGAAAAGGAACCACTATGCAGGTGAGTTTTAAAAAAAACAACCTAGCGTAACGGAACTCCAAACTATGTAACTTTAGAAAACATTGTTTTTCTGACTATTTTGGACTTACTCAAATAATTTTTAACAAACAATGCGTGCTCTTCGGCTTGCGCCAAAGAGGCTCCAATTGATTTTTTAATCGATGTGACATTAGAAACGTTTTGATTACCAACGGAACCCACGATATACATATCGTTTTGACACTTTACCAGTTTCATTCTCGGAATTTCAATCATACGGCTAATTTCAGTATCTGAAAAAGAAGGCTTAAACTTATTGTTTCGATAGTGTATAAAATCATTCAACAATACAACCGCTTTTTGTCAATTTCAGCTGCTGTCCAAGCATGAGCCAAGTCACTTACTTTTCCGTTTTGTTTGGTATATCTTTCAATGATATAGGATTGGATTCCTATCTTTTGCACAAGCGCATTAAAAACCGTTGCATAATGAATGCAAACCCCTTTTTTAGTTTTTAATGTCTTCGTGATTTTCTCAGCTCCCGTTTCATGGGAATTTACGGCATACCTATTCGCAACATCATAGCTGATGTTAGATGCGGTCCAATAGAAATCAGCTCTTATTTTATCGGTTTCTGTTTTAAAATTAGCATTGATATAATTGGCAATAGCTTCAGTAGATATAGTTGAATTAGCTGGAATAGCTGCCGTTTTAGCATCAACCAATAGATATCCGGGATTGACCTGTCCAACACTCATAAAGGAGAAAAAGAAGGTAAGCAACAAAAATATATTTTTCATAGCCTCGAATGTAAGTAATAACCATGGTATAATGTCGTATTTTAAAATCAGGATAAAATTATTTAACAATCTGATTTAAAGCTATTTTACTTAAAGTTAATTCTTTTGACTTTACGACTTTTAAACTTTCGACTTACTTAAGTTCTCTAAAATAGAAAAGGGAATCGGTTTTCACCTATTCCCTTTTAAACTAAAATCATACCAATTTGTTTTATTTGTGCAAATTTACAAATTGGTTTTAATACTTTCTGCCAACGCTTCAAATTCATTTTTGGACAGCGATACTTTATTTTGAAAACGCATTTCATCCATTTCATTCAATGGAATCAAGTGAACGTGCGCATGAGGAACTTCAAGTCCTACAACTGCCATTCCGATTCGTTTACACGGAACCGTTTTTTCAAGCGCAACTGCGATTTTTTTAGAAAACTGCATCAGTCCAATATATAAATCATCTTCCATCTCAAAAATCTTATCAATTTCTTGTTTCGGAATACAAAGTGTGTGTCCTTTTGCATTTGGATTTACATCCAAAAAAGCCAAGAAATTTACATCTTCAGCAATCTTGTAGCACGGAATTTCTCCGTTTATAATTTTGGTAAATATACTTGACATTGTGAAATTGGTTAATTGTTGAATCGATTAATCGGTTAACCGAATAAACCTTTAATTAGTCGCGAGATATTTCTAAAATTTCGAATTTCAACACACCGTTTGGAACCGTGATCTCAGCAAATTCTCCAACTGATTTTCCTAACAAACCTTTTCCAATAGGTGAGGTTACCGAGATTTTACCTGTTTTTAAATCGGCTTCACTTTCGGCAACTAATGTATAAGTCATTTCCATTCCGTTCGTTTGGTTTTTGATTTTTACATTGGATAATACCAATACTTTAGAAACATCCAGATGGGTTTCATCAATCAATCTGGCGTTAGAATGTATTTCTTCCATTTTGGCAATACGCATTTCCAGCATCCCTTGTGCTTCTTTTGCGGCATCGTATTCTGCATTCTCAGAAAGATCACCTTTATCTCGTGCTTCAGCTATATCAGCCGATGCTTTTGGGCGCATTACGCTTTTTAAATAATCTAATTCTTCTCTTAATTTTTTTAAGCCTTCTGCTGTGTAATACGATACTGTACTCATAAATTCTTCATTTATATAAATAGAAAAAATCCCATCAGGACGGGATTTCTTTCCACAAAGATATTATTATTTTTTTTTCGTCGATAAATATATGTTAATCATATATAATTCAAAGTTAAATAAATTAAATTTGTTTCACTAATACTTCGACACTATTTTAAAATGAAAAAAATTCTGCTGCTCTTCGTTGTTATTCCTTTATTTTTTTCGTGTAGTGATTCTGGTTTTGACAACACCAATCCATTTGTGCCTAATTATACTTTCGCCGTAGACCTGAACCTGAATTTGCCGGAATACTCTAATCTTAAATTCGTTAGTAATGCGGTTTATGTATCCGGAATAGGCGCTCGAGGTGTTATTGTTTTCAATACAGGCAGTGGTTACAATGCTTTTGATGCCGCTTGTCCCAATCAAGCGATGAGTTCTTGTTCTACCATGACCATAAATGGGATAAATGCCGTTTGCGGATGCGACGGTAAAGAATACAGTTTATTTACCGGACAAGGAACTTTACAATATCCTATGAAGCAGTATCGCGTTCAAGTCAATGGAAATGTGCTTCGGGTTTATAATTAATTACAAATGCGAATCAAGGGTTAAAATATTAAGTTTATAAAGGCAGCTGCTATCTTGCCAAACAGCTACTCTAATAATCTTTTTGTGGATCTAACTTTGCATGCTCTTTGAATATTGGTTTTTTCAATCAACCAATTAAAAAGGGATTCAATAGGTTGTCTAATTCTTGATACTGCTTTTGAATACAAGTCGTTTGAAACTTTATCTCTATTTCTAATTTCTTGAGATTCTCCTTTTACTGCTTTAACGGGTGTGAACATTACAGCGTTTTTTTCTTTTTCAAAATCAGATAAAAATTCTTTGTTTTGATAAATTTTATCTCCAAAAGAACATCTATCTTCTTAACCCTTGATTCGCATTTCTAATAAAACAATATCAAAGTCGGTTCGAATAGTCACTTTTCCTTTTGAAACTTTGGCTTCTTTTCCGGAATAGGCATCTCTTACTCTAGATCCATCTTCAAAAATAGGGGCTACAATAATTTCTTTTTTGCCAGTAGAGAGATCCAGACCAACCACTATTTTGTCTGTGAAAGTTCCTTTAGTGTATGTTCTTGAAAATGTGTAGGGCGTGTCCGAAATCATGGTGTGAATTCCAGCTCCCACAGCAGGATGGTTCTTTCTGAACTTTCCTAATTTTCTCCAGTGTGTCAGTATTTTTTTAGTTTCAGGATTGGATTTTATGTCTTTCCAGTTCATAAAGGAGCGTAAGGTAGCATCGCCGTTTGTACCTTCAATTACTAAGGGACGTGCACTCTCATCACCATAATATACTTGAGAAAGTCCCGGACTCAACAATAATTTTGTACCGGCTTCGATGCTTTTGGTGCGTTTTGCATCAAATGGAGCGCCGTCATCATGTGAGGATAAATAGTTTAAAACACTGTATCCTTTTAAATCGGTGTTGAGCTTGTCCGAGTATTTTGAGAATATGAATTCATAGTCTTTTTGGGCGTCCCATTTGAACTCAAAATTGATCATATTGTTGAAACCATTTTTAAAATAGTTTATTTTTTTATCTCCAAAATCAAAATCTTGTCCGCCGCTGATACCATAATTATAGACTTCGGCAATGGTGTAAAAGGAGTTGTTATCCAGTACTTTTGTAGGGTTTTTTTTCTTCCAAGTCTCAAATGAATAGTCACATTGCGTTTTGAAATCTGCCCAGACGGTTTCGTCTGTATGTTTTACGGTATCTCCTCTGTAGCCGTCTATCCCATAATCAGCAACGTAGTCTGTCAGCCATTTTATGATGTAATATTTTGGAGTTTTAGGATAGCCTGTCCGAGAAAAAAAAGCATCTAACTCATTCATTTCCTGTTCGTATCTACCTTCTTTTTTCCATTTTTCGACAAGAAAAGGAGGTAAGTCTACATTCTGGGTACTTTCAGTTCTGATGTCTGGAAGATTGGCCACCAAAGTGCAGGTTGTTGTATTTTGATAATTTTTATAATCACAAACCGGATTGGTACGAACCCAGTAATTTGGCCAAACAGTATCTATTTCAGTCACAGGACCGGTGTGATTAATGACGCCGTCAAGAATGATTCTGATTCCTCGTGCATGCGCTTTTTTTACTAATTCAGCTAACTCTTTTTTAGTTCCAAAATTGGGATCTAATGCCGTCCAATCTTTGGCCCAATAGCCATGATAGCCATAACTCAATCCAGTGCCCTCATCTACAGCGTCATGAATTTGTTCCACTACAGGAGTAAACCAAATGGCATTTATCCCTAGTTTGTCAAAATAACCTTCTTCAATTTTTTTAGTAATTCCTTTGATATCTCCTCCTTCAAAACCACGAAGTTTTCCTGTAGTTTTAGTTCTGTTTAAAGTAATGTCATTGGAACGATCACCATTATTAAAGCGATCTGTCATAAGGAAATAGACATTAGCACCTTCCCAGACAAAAGGGGTTTTTTTTGTCTTTTTTATTGGAGTGTTGTTTTCCGTAACAGGTTTGGTACCGGAACAACTCACGCAAAAAGCGAGCACGGATAGAATTAATAGTAAAGATTTTTTTTTCATTTTTTTTAAATTGAATAATTATTTTTTTGCTGGAGCTTTTTTTTCAAGGAGCAGCAGTCAGTATCTGGTATTTTTTTCAGTAGTTCTCCGGATTCTTGTATTTTAGAGTGTGAATTACTTCAGTTCTAAAATCAAAACAGATTTAGGTTCGATTATAATTTCGTTCGTCACGTCAAAGGTGAGTTCAGAAATGACATCTTTTCCAGTTTTAAAGTCTTTGATATTTTCTTCGAAACGATGTGTGTTTACCGTCTTGGTTTCGTTGCTGTTGTTCATTAAAACCATTACCGTTTCATTTGCATTGTATCTAAAATAAGCATAGATATTATTTTCCGGAATATAATGGGTTGTTTTTCCAAAATGAACCACTGCTTTTGTTTTTCTCCATTGGAACAATTTGGCGGTAAAATCAAAATAGTGGTTTTGCTCCGGAGTTCGTCCTTCCTTCGTAAAAGCATTGTTTTTATCGCCTTCCCAACCGCCTGGAAAATCAAGACGAATAGCTGCATCACCTTTGTTTTTATCACCGGCCATGCCTATTTCGCTTCCGTAATACAATTGTGGAATCCCGCGAACGGTAGCCATCAAAGTCATTGCCATTTTGTATTTTCTGATATCGTTCCCGTAGGTTTGATTGATGCGATTGGTATCATGATTTTCTGCAAATAGTAACATATTATTGACATTAGGATACAGAAAATCATTGGTGAAATTGTCATAGAGTTTTACCATTCCTTTGTCCCAAGAGCCGTCATCTTCATTGAAAACTTTAGTGACTGCTTCATATAATGTAAAATCCATTACACTTGGCAGATATGAATTGTAATTTTGTATTGCTGCAATTTTACTGTCTTTTTGCCAATACGCCATTTGCGCTTGACTTTGCATCCAGACTTCGCCTACAATATTAAAATTGGGGTATTCATCGGTTATGGATTTGGTCCATTTTGCAATTCCTTTTGGATCAGAATAATTGTAGGTGTCGACTCTGAAGCCATCTAAATCAGCATATTCTATCCACCAAATGGCATTTTGAATCAAGTATTTTAAAGTCAACGGATTCTTCAAATTTAAATCGGGCATCGATGGGACAAACCAACCGTCCAGCGTGATTTTTTTATCAATTTCAGAGGCATTGGTGTCGTGAATAACTGTTCTTTTATGATTTGTTTGGGTGTAGGTGTCAAATTGATTGATCCATTCTTTTGTGGGTAAATCCTTGATCATCCAATGTTCAATTCCCCAGTGATTCGTCACGTAATCCATCACCAGTTTCAGGTCTTTTTTGTGCATTTCAGCAGCCAATCGAACATAATCTTCATTGGTTCCGTAACGGGGATCTATTTTATACACATCAGATTGTCCGTAGGTGTGATACGAAAAAGCAGCGTCATTATCCTCGCACAGTGGTGTACTCCAAATTGTTGTTGCACCTAGTTCTGCTATGTAATCCAGATTTTTTATAATCCCTTCAATATCGCCACCGTGTCTTCCTCCGGGTAATTCTCTATTGTATTTTTCTTGGGTTGAATTTTCACTATCGTTGTTTCTGTTTCCGTTGGCAAAGCGATCTGGCATCAACAAATACATCATATCCGAAGCGTCAAAGCTTTTGCGTTGCGCTGAGTTTTCTCTTCTTTTCTTAAGGCTGTATTTTTGTGTAAAGGTTTCTTTACTTTTGTTTTTAAAGGTAAAAATCAGATCTGATGCCACCACTTTTTTAGTGTCAATGGTAACAAATAGGTAGTTGGGATTTTCCGTTCTTTTTACGTCGGTTATTTTTATGCCATTAGAAACCGTTACTTGGTTTTGAGCAATGCCTTTGCCATAAAAAAGAATTTGCAGCTCTGGATTCTGCATTCCTGCATACCAAAAAGGGGGTTCCACTTTGTCGATTTGCGCATGTACAGTTATTGACATAAAAAAAAGGAATAAAGTTATTTTTTTTAGAAAGCTTCTGTTTAAGAACGGAAATTGATCTGTTTTCTTCATTGTATGTATTTTTTAGTGCTATTTAATGTTGTGTTGGCTTCAAATAAAACGGATTCATGTTTGAAAAGAACTATTTCAGCATTTTAGAGGCCATTCTTTTTTTATTTAAGAGTAGTTTTCAATCGAACAATCCCAATAGATATTGGGATTGTCAGTAAGCCTAGCAAGGCTTGGGTTCAAATGATAGAATTAACTACAAGTTCTAGCAAATGTTAGTTTACGGAGACTAAATTTTCAGTAGTGACCACAAGAGTCTTGCCATTTACCACAATTTCCAATTCTTTATCTCCAAGAATTGTAAATGAAGTCTCTTTATGATCGATCGCTACTTTCAGAATTTGATTTCTAAAGTTGATTTTAAACGAATAGCCTTTCCATTGTTTTGGAATTTTTGGAGAAAAATGAAGCGTATCATCTTTAACTCTCATTCCGCCAAAACCTTCTACGATACTCATCCAGGTTCCGGCCATTGAGGTTATATGGCACCCTTCTTCGACCTCTTTATTGTAATCATCAAGATCCAGACGTGACGTTCTCAAATAGAACGAGTACGCCATGTCCATTTTGTCTAATAAAGCGGCTTGAATCGAGTGTACGCAGGGCGAAAGGGAGCTCTCATGAACCGTAAAGGATTCATAAAATTCAAAATTGTTTTTCAGTTCTTCTTTCGAAAAATGATCTTCAAAGAAATAAAAACACTGTAAAACATCGGCTTGTTTGATGTATGGCGAACGCAAAATTCTATCCCAAGACCATTTCTGATTGATGGGTCTTTGGCTTTTATCCAAATCAACTACACGAACCAATTCTTTGTCCAAGAAACCGTCTTGTTGCAAGTACACATTATGTTCTTCCGAAAAAGGGAAGTACATATTGTCCGAAATTTTTTTCCAAGACTGTAATTCGGAATCGGAGATTTTTACCTTTTCGGTAATTCTTTTGTGATCCGAAGGATATTCCAGCGATACTTTCTGAATTTGTTCGTAGGTATATTCCAGACACCATTTTGCAATATAATTGGTGTAAAAATTATTGTTTACGTTGTTCTCATATTCGTTTGGACCCGTAACGCCAAGAATTACATATTGGTTTAAATTAGTCGAAAAAGTCGCTCTTTGATGCCAGAAACGAGCAATTCCTATTAATACTTCCAGTCCTTTTTCAGGAATATAACTGTAATCGCCAGTGTATCTGTAAAAGTTATAAATGGCAAAAGCGATAGCTCCGTTTCTATGAATTTCTTCAAAAGTAATTTCCCATTCGTTATGACATTCCTCGCCGTTCATCGTCACCATTGGATACAAAGCTGCTCCGTTAGTAAATCCTAATTTAGTAGCGTTTTCAATGGCTTTATCCAATTGATTGTAACGGTACGTCAATAAATTCCGAGCCACTTCCTGATCTTTGGTCGCCATGTAAAACGGAATGCAGTACGCTTCCGTATCCCAATAGGTAGAACCTCCGTATTTCTCTCCGGTGAAACCTTTTGGACCAATATTCAATCGGGAATCTTTGCCTAAATAGGTTTGGTTTAATTGGAAAATATTGAAACGAATTCCTTGTTGTGCTTTGACATCGCCATCAATTGTAATGTCTGACATTTCCCAAATTTTTGCCCAAGCATCAATCTGGTCCTGCAACATTTGGTCATAGCCTACTGCTAAAGCGGATTGAATCACTTTTTCGGCAGCAGTAATGGTATTTTCATGGTTTAAGGAAACCGTATACCCGCCAATTTTTTGGATCGATGATTTTTGACCCTGTCCCACAATTACATCATAACTAAACTGAATTTTATCAGCAGTTGCATCAATATTAGAAGGAGAAATTCCCGTTTTTTCACCACTAGTAAAAATGCTATTTTGCATGAAAGTGGTTACTTTGAAATGTGTTTTGAAGGTTTGTGCTGTTACAAAAGCTTCATTTCCTGATTTTTTTACATCAAGCGGTTCCCAGAATTTTTCTTCCCAGTTCGCATCTTCATTGGTTACACCAGCATCAATGTAAGGTTTGTAAACGATTTTTGAATCTTTGTTCAAAGGGGTAATTTCATAATTGATAACACCAACTTCATCCAACACGATTGAAAGAAAACGACGAATACTAACTGCGATTTCGGTTCCGTTTTTTAAAGTGGCTTCAAAAGAGCGGTGGTACCAACCTTCTTTCATGTTCAGCTCCCGACGAAAGTTTTTGACTTCAGCACAGGTATTCAAATCTAATTTTTCTCCATTGATTTCAATATCAATTCCAATCCAGTTTGGTGCATTCAAAACTTTAGCAAAGTATTCCGGATACCCGTTTTTCCACCAGCCCACTTTGGTTTTATCCGGATAATAAATTCCCGCAATATAACTTCCCTGAAATGTTTCACCAGTATAATTTTCTTCAAAATTAGCCCGTTGTCCCATAGCACCGTTGCCAATGCTGAACAGACTTTCAGATGATTTTACACACTCGGCATCAAATCCTTCTTCTATGATAGACCAATTGTCTGGTTTTATATAATCTTGATTCATTTTTTATAATTTAAAAATTCAAAGATTAAAAATTCAAAAATTATTGTGATACACAAATAACATTATCCTTTTTACTTTTTTGAATTTGTTTCGTTATTTGTTAATTAATTCTTCTATGAATTGGGTATCGATAGCTGTAAAATCGTTGAAGATATATTTTGCTTCGTGCAAAGTAGTTGCTTCCCCAATTCCTATGCTGGTCATATTACCAATATTCGCCGCTTGAACTCCTGCGACTGAATCTTCAAAAACAATTGAATCTTCTGGTTTTATTTTTAATAATTTTGCGGCCATTAAGAATACTTCCGGATCGGGTTTCGCATTGGTCACATCATTTCCGTCTACAACAGCGTCAAAATAAGAGAGTAGTCCTGTTTTTTCCAGAATGGGTCTGGCGTTTTTACTGGCTGAACCCAATGCGATGGGTTGGTCGTTTTGTTTTAAAAATTTTAAAATTTCAAAAACTCCCGGAAGAATCTCACTTTCATTCATATCCACTAAATAAGATAAGTATTCCTCGTTTTTTTGGACTAACCATTGGTCTTTGTCTTCTTGTGAGGCGGTTACTTTTCCTAGGTCTAATATAATATCCAAAGAGCGCACCCGGCTGACTCCTTTTAGTAATTCGTTGTGTTCCAGTGTAAATTCGATATTTAATTCATTTGCAATTTTTTGCCACGCTAAATAATGGTATTTAGCCGTGTCTACAATCACTCCGTCTAGGTCGAATATAAATGCTTTTGTATTCATTGATTATTGTTTTATTAGGTCATCAACATCTTGTACTTTAACTACTAAAATAGCAGCAATCAAAAAGCTGACACCACTAGTGACTAATGCAAATATGGCATTGTCATGGTATACATATTTAACTAATGGTCCGCCAATTAAGGCATTGATAATTTGGGGAATAACGACAAAGAAGTTGAAAATACCCATGTAAACTCCCATTTTCATTGGGGAGATTGATCCGGCTAATATGGCATACGGCATAGATAGAATACTAGCCCAAGCGATACCCACTGCAACCATAGAAAGAATAAGCCAGTTTTCGTTAGGGACAAAATAGATCGAAATTAATCCAAGGCCACCAATAATAAGGGATAGGGAATGGGTTAATTTTCTTCCGATCTTTTTTGCGATATAAGGCAACGCAAAAGCATAGAAAGCAGAAACCAAATTGTAAATACCAAACAACACGCCAACCCAGTCTCCTGCATTTTGATACGCCTCACTTTTGCTGTCCGAAATAGGTAAACCATAAATATGATGGGCTATGGCCGGAGTGGTAAAAACCCACATTCCAAACAAACCAAACCAAGAGAAAAATTGTACCCAGCTCAATTGCCGCATCGTGGTAGGCATTTTTCTGAAATCATCAAAAATGTCCAGTACGCTGGATTCTTTAGCATTGGCATCAGCCACTTTGGTTTTCTGATGCGCCATTTCGTCTTCAAATTGGGCTAGCTCTTCCGGAGAATATTCTTTGGTAGAAAAAATGGAAACCAGGATAGAACCTATAAGTATAACAGCTCCAATTACAAAAGATAAAATCAAATGCATGGGAACACCGCCATCCTTATCTCTATTGGAAACGCCAAACCAATTCGTCAAAACATAAGGCAGCCAAGAACCAATCACGGCACCGAAACCAATTAAGGCGGTTTGTACGCTAAATCCAAGTGTTCTTTGATCCGTTCTTAAATTGTCGCCTACTAAAGCCCTGAAAGGTTCCATAGCAATATTGAAAGAGGCATCCATAATCATCAACATTCCGGCACCTACCCATAAGGCAGGCAAAAGAGCAATGAAAATTTCGGCTTGCGGCATTAATATTAAACCAATGGAGGCCAACAAAGCACCCACTAAAAAGAAGGGTTTTCGTCTTCCAAATTTTCCCCACGTTTTATCACTGTAATGGCCTATGATGGGCTGTACAATAAGTCCCATCAACGGGGCAATGATCCAAAACCAGGATAGTTCGTGCACATCAGCACCAAAAATCTGAAGAATTCTGCTGGCATTAGCATTTTGCAGTGCAAAACCCATCTGTATTCCCAGAAATCCGAAACTCATGTTCCAAATTTGCCAGAAACTTAATCTACGCTTTTCCATTATCGTAATTTATAAATTAATACGATAAGCGATATGCTTATCAAAACTTGTCTTATTTTCGAAGTAAAAGTGAGGCTTTGATGGGGTAAATATAAAAATATATTTTAAACTTTTGTTTTTCAGATACAAATAAAAAGAAACATTTTTCACTACAAGGTTGTAGTACTGAATATAATACAGCTGTTTTAAAAATTAGTCACAGTTTTCAGTCGCAGTTTTATGAAGGCAACTGAAAACGTATAATATCTAATGTGTAGATTCTCTTTCTATCAGATGCGTTTCAATTACTTCAGTTTTGTAATTTTCATCTTCTTCATCTTCCTCAGATTCGAGTCTTTCAATCAGCATTTTTGCCGCTTTATTTCCCATTTTGATACCATTCTGACTTACAGTAGTAATAGTAGGTGTAGAATATTTAGAAATGATACCATCTGTAAAGGCAATAACGGCTAAGTCTTTAGGAACATTTAATCCTATTTTATTGGCAGTTTTAATTATCGTTACTGCAAAAAGTTCGTTTACTGCAAAGACGGCATCAATGGCTTTGTCTTCTAATAGTTTTCCAATGGTGATTTCGCAGGTATCAACATCTTCAATTTTGATAATAAGATTTTCATTGAAGGGGATGTCATTGTCCAGTAATGCTTTGATATAACCATCTGTGCGAAGTTTACCCACACTCACATAATCAACAGTGGTAACTAAGGCGATTTTTTTCCGTCCTTTATCAATCAAGCTCTGAACGGCTTCATAGGCTGCAGATTGATCGTCTATAATGACTTTGTCGCAAAGGATATCGTTCGTAACTCTGTCAAACATGACTACAGGCATTCCCTGATTGATGACTTCTGTAATGTGGTGAAAATCGCCTTTGAATTGGGTTTCTTTAGACAGTGACATAATGAATCCGTCAATACTGCCGTTAGCGAGCATTTCCATATTCAGGACTTCTTTATCAAAGGAATCGTCTGAGAGGCAAATGAGTACGCTATACCCGTTTTCATTGGCCACTTGTTCAATTCCATTGATGACCGTGGAGAAGAAATGATGCACAATTTCCGGGATGATAATTCCAATGGTTTTTGTTTTTCTGTTTTTTAGGCTCAGCGCAATATTATTGGGTTTGTAATTGTAAAATTTGGCGAAAGCTTGTACTTTAAGTCTGGTTTCCTCGCCTATTTCTGGACTGTTCCGTAATGACTTAGAAACGGTAGAAATAGAAACGTCTAATTCTTTGGCAATTTGTTTAAGCGTTATTTTCCTTTTCATGTGGAGAGGGAGTAAAATTTTATTTCGTAATAAAGATAAAATTTAATTTTACAAATGGTAATTAAACGGGTTAAAATTTAAATAAAACAGAAAGTTTTCAACACTATTACGTTTTCGTAACCCAATTAAAAAGGGCTCTTGTCGGGCGTGCAAAAATTTACATAAATTTAACATTCGAAGTAATAGTTACGCTTGAAAATTCAAGGAAAATTCAATTAAATTAAAGAAAATGTATGAAAACAATTTATAAAAAGTTGTTGATTTTAGTACTGCTGCTCCCTTTTAGTGTTCTGGCTCAGAATATTGTTGGCGGAACCGTTCTTGATAAAGTGTCAGGACAGCCAATTCCAGGGGTAAACATAAATGTACAGGGTACAAATAATGGTGTTTCTACTGATTTTGATGGTAAATATCAGTTGTCTAATGTAAAAAGAGGGGATAAAATTGTGTTCTCTTATATTGGTTACACCAATACGGTCGTGACTTATGTTGCTCAAAATTCATTAAACGTGTCTTTAGAAGAAGATGCCAATCAATTAAAAGAAGTGGTGATCCAAGTGGGTTACGGGACTGTTAAGAAAAAAGATGCTACAGGAGCGGTAACCGTGCTGACTTCCAAAGATTTTAATAAAGGACCTGTTACTTCTGCAGATCAAATGATAACAGGGAAAGTAGCTGGTTTGCAGGTTATTAATGGAGGAGGTTCTCCAGGTGAAGGTGCAACTATTAGAATTAGAAGTGGCTCTTCACTATCTGCTAATAACGACCCGTTGTATGTTATTGATGGTGTACCGGTTGCTGCTGGTGGCGTAGAAGGAAGTAGAAATCCTTTGAGTACTATTAATCAAAATAATATTGAATCGATTACGGTTTTGAAAGATGCTTCGGCAACTGCTATCTACGGATCTCGTGCTTCGAATGGGGTAATTATAATTACTACCAAAAAAGGTAAAGCAGGGGAAATGCAAATTAATTATAATGCAAACTTCCAGGTTTCTGAAATCACGAATAAAGTAGATGCTTTATCAAGTACACAATTCAGAGATTTTGTAACGGCTAACGGAAATGCTGCTCAAATTGCGTTGATGGGTGCTGCTGATACAGATTGGCAGGATGAAATATTCAGAACAGCTATTGGTACAGATCATAATATTGCCCTAAGCGGTGGTTCTGATAATATAGTGTACAGAGCCTCTGTGGGATATGCTAATTTGAATGGTATCTTAAAAAGAGATAACATGGAGCGTACTACAATGTCTGCTGGTATAACCGGAAACTTCTTTGACGATCATTTAAAGATAGAATTGAATAATAATACGTCTCTGATTAATAGTAATTATAGTAATCGTGGTGCCATTGGTTCAGCCATTCGTTTTGATCCAACACAGGCGGTAAGAAATCCTGACGGAACCTTTTTTCAATGGTATACGTCTCCAACTGAAATCAACCAATTGGCAGGCAGAAACCCATTGTCTCAAATCGAACAACAAAACAGTTTTGGAACAGCGTACAGAAGCATTGGAAATATTCAAACCGAATATAAAATGCATTTTTTACCAGAATTAAAAGCAGTAGCTAATTTTGGTTACGATCAATTAACAGGACGTTCATTTGGTAATACAGAAGCTAATTTTTTGAATGGTCTTTCCGGTTCCGGTTTCAAGAATACGTATGAAAAAACCCAATCACGGTTCAATAAATTGATGGATTTGTACTTAAATTACAACAAAAAAGTAGAATCGATCAATACCGTTTTTGATGTTACCGGTGGGTATTCCTACCAAGATTTCAGAGAGACTTTTTACTCTTCCAATTTTAATTTTCAGAGTAATAACACTACGGTAGATCCTAATTTCCCGTCTCGTATCAACTTGCAGTCTTTCTTTGCAAGAACTAATATTAATATCGCCGATAAGTATTTAGTGACTTTGTCCTATAGACGTGATGGTACTTCAAGATTTACAGAATCGAATCGTTGGGCTAATTTCCCTGCCGTTGCTTTGGCTTGGAAACTGAACGAAGAAAACTTCTTGAAAGACGTAAGTAGTATTTCTACCTTAAAAATTCGTGGGGGTTGGGGTATTACCGGACAACAGGATATTGGAATAAGTTATCCTTCTATTCCGTTGTATTTAGCCTCTAATACTGCTGCTCAATACCCGTTTGGAAGTCAGTTTTACACTACTTACAGACCACAGCCGTACAATAGTAATTTGAAATGGGAACAAACCACTACTGTGAATGCAGGGTTGGATTTTGGATTTTTGAACAATAGAATCAATGGTAGTGTTGATTTGTACAAAAGAACTACACAAGATTTATTATTGTACACACAAAACCCATCATTCTTCGGGTTTTCAAATTTTGACAATTATAACGTAGGAACAATTGAAAATAGGGGGATTGAGATTGCTGCAGAAGTAATCCCATTTCGTTCTGATGATTTTGAATGGAGAATTGGCGGAAACGTAACCTTTCAAGAGTCTAAAATCACTAAGCTGACTACTACACTTCCTAATACGCCAGGAATTAATGTTGGAGGCTATGAAGGTGCTACCGGAAATTTTATTCAAAATCACCAAGTGGGTTATGCACCAAGTTCTTTTTACGTGTATGAGCAAGCGTATGGTGTAAACGGAAAACCTTTAGATGGGGTGTATGTTGACAGAAATCAAGATGGAATAATATCAGAGTTGGATAAATACCGTTTTCATAAACCGGCAGCAGATGTTTTTTACGGGTTTAACACTAGTGTGACCTACAAAAATTTTGACATGGGAATGAACTGGAGAGGATCATGGGGTAATTACAATTACAACAATGTGGATTCCAGTAAAGGATCTTTCAATAATATTTTGATCAGAAACACAGATTTGTCTAACGGAGTTGAAAATGTTTTGGAAACAGGTTTCAGATCTAATGATACCAAACGTTTCGAATCTGATTATTACATTCAAGACGCGTCTTTTGTAAGATTAGACAACGTAAGTGTTGGATATACTTTCAATCAAAAAGAGAATACGTCTTCATTAGTTAAATTGACATTGTCAGCACAAAATGTTTTGATCATTACTAATTATGAAGGATTAGATCCAGAAATTTCTGGAGGTATAGATGGAAATTTATACCCACGACCAATTACTTTCACGTTAGGTTTAAACGTTAATTTTTAATACAAATAGTAAGAAAAATGAAAAAGATACAAATAAAATTATTGGGCATTTCTTTGTTACTGTGCGTGATGGTATTCTCATCGTGTACAGATGATTTGAGCCAAGCCCCGGCAAGTAGTGTTGCAGTTCCGGGAGAACAGTTTTTTAGCACACCGGAATCGTACAAACAAAATCTAGCCAAGTTATACGCAGGATTTGCTACTTCAGGGCAAACTGCAGCTGGTTCTCCAGATATCTCCGGAATTGATGAAGGGGAAAGTCAATACATCAGAGGGATCTGGTTGATGCAGGAATTAACAACAGATGAAGCGGTTATTGCCTGGAATGACGGAACAATAAAAGACCTTCATTCACAAACATGGACTTCTTTAGACCGTTTTATCACGGCTACATTTGCCCGATTTTCTTTTCAAATTGTAAACTGTAATGAGTTTTTAAGACAAACTACGGATGCTAAATTAGCCTCCAGAGGTCTTGATGCCGCTTTGATAGCAAAGATTAAAACCTACAGAGCAGAAGCGCGTTTTATTAGAGCATTCACCTATTGGCACTTGATTGATATGTTTGGCGGAGGTTCTTTGGTTACTGAAGATTCCCCAACGAGTTTTTACTACCCGGAATATGCGTCAAGAGCAGAATTATACAAATTTGTGGATGCCGAATTAACAGCAATTATTCCAGAATTGAAAGCGCCAAAATCAAATGAGGCGTATCGTGTGGATCAAGCTGCTGCCTGGATGTTACAAGCTAAGTTATACATGAATGCTAAAGTATATATTGGTACTGATAATTATGCAGGAGCATTGCCTTTGATTACTAAAGTAATAGGATCAGGGTATACTTTACACAACAATTATAACCAATTATTTTTTGCGGATAATGATAGAAACGGAGCTCAAAACGAATTCATTTTTGCAATTGCTTTTGATGGACTAAGAACGCAAACGTATGGTGGGACTACTTTCTTGACGCATGCACCAGTTGGTGGTACTATGAAGGCTTCTGAATTTGGAATCAATGGTGGTTGGGCTGGTATCAGAACAACATCAGCATTTGTAAATAAGTTTAGTGAAAATACTACAGACGCAAGAGGTCAATTTTATACCGATGGACAAACTAAAGAAATTGCTGATATTGGTACATTTACTGATGGATACGCAATTCAGAAATTTAGAAATGTGACCGTAAACGGAGTTCAGGGCTCAGATAAATCAGGAGACTTTTCTGACTCTGATTTTCCAATGTTCCGTTTAGCCGATGCGTATTTAATGTATGCTGAATGTGCGGTAGTTGGTAAAGTAGGAGATCTAGGAACTGCCAGAGGATATGTAAATGCTTTAAGAACCAGAGCGAATGCTTCAACGATAAGCGCTCTTACTGCGGATGCTGCAGGTGCTAACCTGATTCTAGACGAGCGAGCAAAAGAACTGCACTGGGAAGGACACCGAAGAACGGATTTAATTCGTTTTGGTAAATTTACAGGCGGTAGTTATGTGTGGCCTTGGAAAGGAAATGTAGCGGGTGGTGCGCCAACGCAAGCATTTAAAAATTTATTTCCTATTCCTGCTACAGCATTAGCATCAAACAATAAATTGAAACAAAACCCTGGGTATTAATAAAATTTAAATAATAAATAAAAAATGAAAAATATAACTAAATCAGTAATTGCCTTATTCGCAGTTCTTACCTTGTCTTGTAGCGTAGAGGATGTAGAAGACAGACCAGTAATTCAAGGAGTGGATACTCCTGAATTAGTGGCGCCTGAAAATGATAAATCATACGTTTTACTAGAAGAAAATGCGGAAGATGTTATAGAACGTTTTGTGTGGACCAAAGCAACTTATGCTGGTAATGTAGAGATTGGGTACAAACTTTTGATGGATGTTAAAGGAGGAAATTTTACAAAAGCAATTGAATTAGGAGGAACTTCTGGAGCAACTCAAATTGAAGTAACTGTAAAAACATTGAATCAAGCAGTAATTCAATTGGGTGGCACACCTGATCAACTGGGTTCTTATGATGTCAAAGTAGTTTCTAGTTTAGCAGGAATTGAAAAAATGATGTCTAAAACTCCACTGACTATTTTAGTTAATGCGTACACTGGATTAATTCCTTACGCATTTAAAGACTGGTATTTTGTAGGCGACGCAACTGCTTCAGGATGGAACAATAATAATAAAAACCAACCTTTATTCAGAAGCGGAACAAACCCAAGTTTGTATCAATTTACTGGATTTTTCAAAGCGGGTGCATTCAAATTAATTTCTACACTTGGACAATGGGCTCCAATGTATGGTAAAGGAGATAATGGTGCTATTGTGGCTAGACCTACAGAAGCTGATCCAGATCCAGCATCTTTTACTATTGCAACGGAAGGCTATTATACTTTTACAATGAATACTGAAACATTAAAATACACTTTAGTGACGTATAATGCAGCTGCTGCTAAAACTTTCACTACCGTAGGTATCATTGGAGATAGCACACCATTAAAATGGGATGCTTCAACAGCATTAACCCAATCTACGTTCAATTCTCATGTTTGGTCATTAAATTTGTTGCCATTAAATGATGGTAAAGCTAAATTTAGAGCAAATAATGCATGGGACGTAAGTTGGGGTGGAAACACTGCTTTTTCAGGATTCCCAAATAACGGAACAAGTGGAGGTGACCTACCGGTTGCAAAATCTAAATACAAAATCTATTTTAATGATTTAGATGGTAGTTATTTAATGATTCCTAATCAAGGATAATTTATTTCAAAAATTTTTAAGGGCTATCTATGGGTAGCCCTTTTTTTTAGTTTTTAATTTAATTAATACTTAGCCATGAAAAAAAATCTACTTTTATTAATTTTACTTATAACCTCTATAAGTTATTCCCAATTTACAACTACGCCATCACCTGCAATTGCAAGTAGTGCAGTTACTCTTAATTTTAACAAAACAGGAACGCCACTCGCCAGTTATACAGGTACAATATATGCGCATATTGGTTTAACTGTTAATGGCACAAGATGGCAAAACGAGAAAGGGAGTTGGGGTAATAATTCCACACAACCCGCATTAACATTGGTTTCAGGAACTACTTATAAATTGGATCTTACTCCGGATTTGTATGCTTATTTTGGGATTCCAAATACGAGCTCTATTACAGAAATTTGTGTAGTCTTAAGAAATGATGCCGGAAATATGCAGACTGCTGATACTTTTTTTAATGTTGGAGCTTTTCAGGCAACTTTAACTTCTCCAGCAGAAAACAGTTCGGCAATTATTGCATCTGGTGGCAGTTTGAATATTTCAGCTTCTAATACAGGCGGAAATGCCAGTTATGTTTTGAAGGCAAACGGAACAACTTTAAACATAAATACAGCGGCTTCCAGTTATACTTTTAATCACACAAATATCACCGGAAATCAAATCTATGAGTTGGAAGTTACTCAAGGAACTACTGTTATTACTAAAAAATTCAGTGTGATTGTAAATACGGGAACGATAAGTGCCGCGATGGCTAATGGTTTGTTAGACGGAATTAATTACAATACTGGTGATGCGACAAAAGCAACTTTAGTGTTGGATGCACCTTTAAAAGATTTTATTTATGTAGCAGGGAGTTTTAATAACTGGCAGCCAACATCAGCGCACTCTATGAAAAAAGACCCAACCAGCGGTAAATTTTGGTTAGAATTAACCGGATTGGTCTCGGGGACAAATTACATGTATCAATATTGGGTGGGGGACGCAACTCCCTTGGCCGGTTCGCCTGGTTTAGTAAAAACTGCGGATCCATATTCTACACTTGTTTTGTCTCCTTTTGATGATCCAGGGATTTCATCTGTAAATTATCCAAATCTTCCGGTATATCCCGTTGGTCAGGAACGTGAAGTAACCGTTTTGCAAACCGGGAAAGCTGCTTACGCTTGGAGTAGCGCCACTACAAACTTTGTTAAACCAGCTAAAGAAAAATTAGTAGTTTATGAATTGTTAGTGCGTGATTTTGATGCCAATAAAAGCTATCAGGACTTGATTAATAAAATCGATTATTTCAAAAATTTGAAGATAAATGCGATTGAATTAATGCCAGTGATGGAATTTGAAGGCAATGAAAGTTGGGGTTACAATACCTCTTTTCACATGGCTTTGGATAAATTCTATGGCACTTCGGATAAATTGAAAGAGTTTATTGATTTATGCCATCAAAACGGAATTGCTGTTATTCTTGATGTGGCGCTAAATCACGCTTTTGGTAGAAACCCAATGCTTCGCATGTGGATGAATGATCCTGACGGCAATGGTTGGGGCTCGCCTTCCACTGAAAATCCTTATTTTAATACAACAGCGATGCACAGTTATAGTGTGGGGGAAGATTTTAATCATCAACTGCCCAGAACACAAAATTATGTACAACGGGTCATTAAACAATGGGTTGAAGAATATAAAATTGACGGTTTCCGTTGGGATTTAACCAAAGGTTTTACACAAAATTGTCCAGCGAACGTAGCTGGCGGGCAAGAAAATTGTACCGGCAGTTTACAACAAGATAGAATAGATGTATTGAAAAAATATGCCGATTATTCTTGGAATTTAGATCCAAATCACTACGTTATTTTCGAACATTTGGGTGGTAATGAGGAAGAACAACAATGGGCTAATTACAGGTTGAATGAAACGTTAAGTAAAGGCGTGATGATGTGGGGAATAATGACTTTTGACTATAACAATCTTACAAAAGGGTATGCAGGTAATATTTCAAGAATGAGTTCATCAAGTCGAGGATTTACTGCACACCGATTGATGGGCTATGCAGAGAGTCATGATGAGGAGCGCTTAATGTACAATAATGTGCAAGCAGGAAACAATACCACTGCGGACCATAATGTACGAACGCTTACTGTAGCTTTATCCAGAATGTCTGCATTAGGAGCTGTTTCTTTATTGGTTCCAGGGCCAAAAATGATTTGGCAATTTGGAGAATTAGGATGGAATTCTTCTATTTTTACCTGCAATAATGGAACTGTGAACTCTCCTTCTGATGGTACATCCGGGGATTGTAAATTAGACACTAAGCCACAGCCACAATGGACGGGTAATTGGCTTGGAGATACCAGCAGAAGCATAATTTACGACGACTGGGCAAAAATGATTACGATGAAGACCGAAGAACCTGTGTTTTTAGGAACTGTAACAATCAATAATAGCAGTTCGTTATTACCGAATATCAAAATTACCAACAGTGCACTAGCATCAACACAACTGAAAGATGTATTGATTGTAGCTAATTTTGATGTGACGCCAAAAAATGCTCCTTCCGGGTTTCCATACACCGGAACATGGTACAATTTGATGGACAATACATCTATTAATGTAATCAGTACCTCAGTTGCAATTACTTTGAAACCGGGAGAATTTAAAATCTATGGGAATAAAACAGCATCATTGGCAATAGCGGATTACGAAAAATCACCAACGATTGTGTTGTATCCAAATCCGGCATCTGATTATTTTACATTGAATGAAACAACGGCTAAGGTGCAGGTGTTTTCTATCACGGGACAATTGCTAAAAAGTTTTGATACCAATAAAACGGCAGGATCTCAATTTTCGGTTAGTGATTTGAATCAAGGACTTTACATCGTAAAAACATTTGATGAAAATAATGAAATGAAAGTATTGAAACTGTTGAAAAATTAAGAATACCTTGAAGATTGAAAAGGCTGTCCATAAAAAGGCAGCCTTTTTTGTATAAAAAAACTGCTCCATAAATGAAGCAGTTTTTAACTACAATTACAACTAAATATTAAATTTTACCGTCTTTGATTTCCTCCACAATTTCAGGATTTAACAAGGTTGAGGTATCGCCAAAATTAGAATAATCCCCTTCGGCAATCTTACGCAAAATTCTGCGCATGATTTTTCCGGAACGGGTTTTTGGCAAACCGGAAACAAACTGGATTTTGTCTAATTTGGCAATGGGTCCTATGTGATCGGATATGTGTTGGTTGATCTCTTTACTCAGGTTTTCTCTGTCGCGATATTCTCCGGTTTCTTTTAGAATTACAAAACCATACAACGCATTTCCTTTGATATCATGCGGGAAACCTACAATGGCTGATTCCGCAACAGCAGGATGTTCATTGATGGCATCTTCAATAGGGGCAGTCCCCAGATTGTGTCCGGAAACAATTACTACATCATCTACACGTCCAGTGATTCTGTAATACCCAACCTCGTCACGCAAAGCGCCGTCGCCAGTGAAATATTTACCTGGAAAGGTAGAAAAATAGGTTTCTTTATACCGTTGATGATCGCCCCAAATTGTTCTTGCAATTCCTGGCCAAGGAAATTTAATACACAAACTTCCGGTAACCTGATTCCCTTCTATTTCATTTCGTTTTTCATCCATCAAAACGGGTTGGATTCCCGGTAAAGGTAATGAAGCATAAGTAGGTTTTGTCGGGGTTACAAAGGCAATTGGTGAGATCATAATTCCTCCGGTTTCCGTTTGCCACCACGTATCTACCACAGGACATTTTTTATCGCCTACGTGGTTGTTGTACCAGTGCCATGCTTCCTCATTGATGGGTTCTCCTACAGATCCAATTACTTTCAAAGAGGTCAACTGGTAGCGTTGCACGTATTCGATGCTTTCTTTTGCCAAAGCTCTAATCGCTGTTGGCGCCGTGTAAAACTGGGTAACTTTGTGTTTTTCGATGGTTTGCCAAAAGCGACTGAAATCAGGATAAGAGGGAACGCCTTCGAAAATTACGGTCGTAGCTCCGTTCAATAACGGGCCGTAAAGAATATAGGAATGTCCGGTAATCCAGCCAATATCAGCGGTACACCAGAAAATATCATTGTCTTCATAATTAAAAACGTTCTTGAACGTATATGCAGAATACACCATATAACCGGCTGTAGTGTGAACCATTCCTTTTGGTTTTCCTGTTGAACCGGAAGTATAAAGGATGAACAAAGGATCTTCGGCATCCATGATTTCAGCCACATTGTTATTCGAAGCTTGGTCTAAAAGTGGTTGCAGCCATTGGTCACGACCTTCTTTCATGTGGATAGTGGAGTTGATTCTTTTAGCTACTAAAACGTTCTCTACACAAGGGCAATTCAATAAGGCTTCGTCAACGATACTTTTTAAATCGATGGTTTTATTCCCGCGATACCCACCATCTGAAGTGATGACCATTTTACATTCGCTGTCATTGATTCTTGCGGCAACTGCCGAGGCGGAAAATCCTGCAAAAACAACCGAATGGATTGCTCCAATTCTGGCGCAGGCCAGAGTGGTAATCGCTAATTCAGGAATCATGGGTAAATAAATACAAACCCGATCTCCTTTTTGTATGCCTTGCTCCTTTAAGACATTCGCCATTTTGCAAACACGCTCGTATAACTCATTATATGAAATATGCAATGCCTCTTCATTTGGGTCATTCGGTTCAAAAATGATAGCTGTTTTATCTCCTTTTTTAGCAAGATGCCTGTCGATACAGTTTTTTACAATGTTTACTTTGGCATTGGTAAACCATTTTATTTCGGCGTCAGCCATATTGAAATCAACTACTTTATCCCATTGCTGGTACCAAGTAAAATTCTCTGAGGCCACTTTGTCCCAGAATTTTCCCGGTTCACGAATTGATTTTTTGTAATGTTTAAAGTACTCTTCTAGATTATTAATTTTATAGTAACTCATGATTATTGATAAATTTTATATGTTGTTAATTCCTATTTTATACTTTTTTAATGCGGTGATAATTTCTTCCACAATCGATTCGTCGTCAATGGTCGACGGAATTTGGAATTCGGCACCATCTGCAATGTTGCGCAGTAGTTTCCGAAGGGTTTTTCCCGAGCGCGTTTTTGGTAAGCGCGTTACAATAACTACATTTCGTAAAGAAGTGACCGCTCCAATTTGCTGGCGAATCAATTTAATAATTTCTTGCTCCAATTGATAATGCTCTATTGCAATATCTAATTTCGTTACGACCAATGCCAACGGAATTTGTCCTTTCAAATCATCTTGAATTCCAATGACCGCACACTCTGCAACGAATCGGTGGGAAGCAACAACTTCTTCCATTTCAGCTGTAGATAAGCGGTGTCCTGCTACATTGATAACATCATCCGTTCTTCCGGTGATGAAAATATAACCGTCCTCATCTTTATAACCACCATCACCAGATAGATAATAGCCATCAAATTTGCTGAAATAACTGGCTTTAAAACGGGCTTCGTTTTCCCAGATACCCAACATATTTCCCGGAGGCAAAGGTAGTTTTATGACAACCAAGCCTTCTTCATTGGCGCTTAATTCGTCACCGTTTTCATTGAAAATCCGAATATCATATCCGCAAACTGCTTTTGTGGCAGAACCGAATTTCACCGGCATTTTTTCAATGCCGAGAGAATTGGCAATCATTGGCCAGCCTGATTCTGTTTGCCACCAATGGTCAATTACAGGAATAGGAATGTGTTGTTGATACCATTCTAAAGTGGCATTATCACAACGTTCGCCCGCCAAAAATTGATTTTTGAGACAACTTAAATCATATTGTTTGATGAATGTTCCATCAGGATCTTCTTTTTTGATAGCTCTAATGGCGGTAGGAGCCGTAAACATAGTGCCCACTTTATGCTCTGAAATTATTCTCCAGAACGTACTCGCATCGGGAGTTTTAATCGGTTTGCCTTCAAAAATTATGGTAGTATTTCGATTTAATAACGGAGCGTAAAGGATGTAGCTATGACCTACTGCCCAACCCATATCTGATGCGGCCCAAAAAGTCTCGCCTTCTTTGACATTATAGATGTATTTCATAGAAAATTTCAATGCCACAGCATATCCACCAGTATCTCTTACAATTCCTTTTGGCTTTCCCGTCGTTCCCGAAGTATACAAAATATAAAGCGGATGATTTGAATTTACAGGAACACAAGGAGTTTCTTCTGAGCCATAAACCAAGGCATCATAATCTACATCATATTTCTTAAACGGAATTCGGGCGCCTAATTTTCTGTTGAAAACGATTACTTTTTTTGGTCGGTGTGAAGCGAGTTCAATAGCTTGATCGACCAAAGGTTTGTACGCAATCAAACGATCCACTTCAATTCCCGAAGAAGCGGTAATAATGGCCCGGGGTTTGCAATCATCGATTCTGATGGCCAATTCATGTGTTGCAAAACCTCCAAAAACAACGGAATGGATTACGCCAATTCTTGCACAAGCCAACATGGCAAAAGCTGTTTGTGGAATCATGGGCATGTAAATTATTGCGGTGTCGCCTTTTTTTAATCCCAGTGATTGCATGCCTCCTGCGAGTTTTGCAACTTCGGTTTTTACTTCCGAAAAAGTGTATTTTTTTACGGTTTGTGTTACCGGAGAGTCATAAATAAAAGCGACCTGGTCCCCACAGCCATCCTGAATGTGTTTGTCTAACGCCAGGTAACAAATGTTCAATTCGCCATCTTTGTACCAAAGCGGATAGCCATTTTCGTCTTTTGACAAAATTGTCTCCGGTTTGTTGTACCACTCAATTGCATCAGCTTGTTCAGCCCAGAATTTTTCTGGCTGCTCAATGCTTTCCTCATAAATTTCCTTGTATGTCATTGTGTTGAATTTGTTTCTTATTGAATTAATTCATGAACTTGGTCGACTAATTTTTTGATTGAAAAAGGCTTGACTACATATAAATTAGCGCCTAATGAAAGGCCTTTTTCAATGTCCTTTTCCTTGTTTTTTGCCGAAAGGAAAATGACTTTGCAATGCTGCAACCGTTCGTCTTTTTTTATTTGCTCTAATGTTGCATACCCGTCCACCATAGGCATCATGACATCAAGAATAATGACATCCGGAAGTTTATTTTTTAAAATATCCAATGCTTCCTGACCGTCGCGCGCAATGAAAACTTCAAAATTGTTCTTTTTGAAAGTGTACTCTAATGACATTACAATATTTGGTTCGTCATCTACAATTAAAATTTTTTTCATTTTTAATTATTTTCTGTTGTATTATAATTGGGTAATGTAAATACGAATGTGGCGCCTTCAGCGGTATCGTCTTCGGCCCAAATTTTGCCTTTGTGATGTTCTATTATTTGTTTGCAAATAGCTAAACCCAAGCCGCTTCCTATTGGTTTTTTTACGTTTTGGTTTCGAGATTGATAAAATTTATCAAAAATAGCTTGAAAATCTTCTTTCTTAATTGCCTTGCCGTTGTTGTGTATTTTGACTTCAATATTGTCTTTGTTTTCATGAATGGAAATCACTATTTTCCCGTTTGTCTCAGCGCAGAATTTTATCGCATTGGATACTAAATTGTGAATCACCTGAATGATTCGTTCCTCGTCATAAAAGGCTTTGATCTCTCTTGATTCCTCCTGAAATTCAACATTTATGTTTTTGTTTTTTAGGAGTTGCTGGAGGGAATTCAATGTTTTTTTGATTGTTTTTGAAATGTTGTTTTTAGAGAGGTAAATTTTTTGTTTTCCGGTTTCAAATTTTTCTAAATCCAGAATTTTATCAATTAAACGATTCAAACGATCGGACTCCGATATGATATTTTGCAAAAACTGTTTTCTCAACTCCTCCGGAATGTCATCATCATCATGAAGGATTTCGCTTGCCGCACGAATTGCGGTTATTGGCGTTCTCAATTCGTGGGTAACAGTGTCAAGAAATTCATCTTTTTGAATGTCTTTGTTTATTAATTCCAAATTGGCATTTTTGAGTTGTTCGGATATTTTTTTTAATTCATTTGAGGTGTCTGTCAGCTTTTTGTTGATGATGATGTTTTCTTTGGATTCTTCTAAAATTCGCAACACTTCTGGCAGACTGATTTTGTCTTCTTTGACCACGCTTGATATTAATATTTTGGCGGAAGCCGTACCAATGTGTCCCGTCAATAAATTCTCAGCAAATTTTATAAATCGGGCATCGGCGGTGGTGATGTCTTTGTCTATGTTGTATTTCAAATTGAAAATGGTCAGTGCACGTTTTGTTCTTTCTTCCCCTAGAAATCGCTGCAATACTTTTTGAATGTCGGAGATATAGGCCGTTCCTTTCCAAATAAAAGCATTTTCATGATTGGTAATGTATTTGTCGATGTCTACAAACATTTCGGCATAATTGCGTTCCCTGTAATTCCCTTTAAAACTAACGGAAATGGCCAGATAACTCATCAAATTGATTAATAAACTCCAAAAAACGGCATGTGGTATAGGTTCTAAATAATCCAGTCCGAAAAGCTGAAATGGTTTTAGAAGTTCAATTCCCCAAGGGCCTTCTTGAATGAATAAGCTTGTTGATTCGGTTATCCCAATGGCGTAAGGAACTAGAAGGGTATAAAAACAGGTTATAAATCCAAATAAAATCCCTGTTATAGCACCATTTTTTGATCCTCTTTTCCAGAATATGGCACCAAAAAAAGAAGGAGCCAATTGCGCGATTACTACAAAGGCGACAAGTCCTATGGAAACCAAAGAGTAGTCCAGAATAAAAATTCGATAGATAGCATACGCCAGGATAATGAGGGAAAAAATGCCTATTTTCCGACTGATCAAGATGCGTTTGTTGTTTTTTTTCTGGGAATCATTCTCGAGTGAACCTATAAAGCCATAAGGGATTAATAGGTTGTTACTAAGCATAGTGGCGAGCGCAATTGAGGAAACGATTATCATTGAGATCGCTGCCGAAAATCCGCCCAGAAAGACTAAAACCATTACGGTGTTGTTGTTGAAATATTGTGGGATTAACAATGAATAGGTATCGGAATTGAGTCCTTGCCCCTCAAATAAGATGTTTCCTCCCCAAGCAATTGGGAAAACAAAAAGATTAAAAAGCAACAGATAGAGTGGGAAAAGCCAAATGGCTGTTCGAATGTGGCTTTCTTTATTGTTTTCTACGATGGCAGTATGAAACTGTCTTGGCAATAGAAAAATGGCAAACATAGACAACACACAAAGGAAAAACCAGTTGATTCCGTTTGTAATCCCGCCAATGGTATTTTTTTTGTCAAAATTTTCAAGGACACTCGCTTTTTGATAAATATCATCAAACCCATCAAAAACAAAGAAGGTTACGTAAATGCCAATCATTAAAAAGAAAACTAATTTTAGGATTGATTCCATGGCTACGGCAGTTACAATACCACGTCTTTTTTCGGAAGCATCCACGTAGCGTGTTCCATAATAAGAGGCAAATAATGCCAAAGCAAGACACACATATGTAGTTGTATCCGTAAAGATGTTGTCGCTTGATTGTGTTTTGCTGACAATATGAAAGGTATCTGAAATTGATTTTAGTTGTAGTGAAATATAAGGAAGTATCCCAATAACACAAACCATGGTGACTAATGCTCCAAGAAATCTACTGTTTCCGTATCGTAAAGAAATAAAATCTGCTATACTGGAGATTTTATTTACTCTCGAAATTCGGATAATTCTCTTTAGGATGATCATCCACGTTGGTATAATAATAATAGGGCCTAAATAAATAGGTAAATAGGCTAGTCCTGTTTCTGCTGCGACTCCTATACTGCCATAATAGGTCCAAGCAGTACAATATACTGCCAATGAAAAAGAATAGATATACGGATTGTTAGTCCATTTAGAATGTCTTCTTTTTTCAGACCAATGCGCTATGTAAAATAAAATGGAGACATAAAGCGCTAAAATCAGTAAAACCCCTACGCTATTCATAATATCTTTTTATGATTAAGTAGGTTATAGCGATTGAAAATAGCCATGCCGAAAAAATGTAGAGGTAAATTAGGGGTAAACCAAAAATAGGTTTAGAACTGTCAAATAATAGCAAAAGCGGAATATTCAATGCTAATAAGATTAACACTGAGAGTATAACCAGCTTTTGTTCATGTCTTTTTTTCATTGTAAAAAAATAAACAATCTCTGCAAAAAAATGCAGAGATTGTTTTTAAGGAATGCATTTAATTAATCGTTTTTTTCATCGTAATCTCCCATTAAGGAGAAGTACCCAAAGGCTCCCAATCCTAAAACAATTAGTGGGGTGAGTATGAATAGGATGATAATCCCGAATACTAAATCCTCTTGTTTACCGGACATAAATTTGGGCAATCCGAAAGTGAAGATGCAAAAATAGGCTGCAGCAGCTGCTAATGCAATCCAAACTAATCCTAAAATTCTTTTTATTTGATTCATAGCTGTGTTTTTTAAATGTGAGCGTTTTTGTCTTTATTTTTAATGTAAACCATTCCAATTACAAAGCTGATAGCAGCAATAACAATTGGATACCAAAGTCCTTCGAGGTAAAATTCCGGATTCCCGCCTTCTTTTGCATTTATAACAAAATAGGTTGAAATGGCAGGAAGCAGTCCTCCAAAAATTCCATTTCCTACGTGGTATGGTAACGACATAGACGTATATCTAATTTTTACAGGGAACATCTCTACAAGGAAAGCCGCAATTGGACCATATACCATTGTAACAAATATGACCTGAACGAAGACTAGAAATATTAACGACCATTCGTCAGCAGTGGAGATCTTAATAGTTGTTTTGGTGTCTACTTTTGCTTTGCCATCTACAATTACTGCCGTTCCGTTTTCTAAATGTACGGTTTTTATTTCTTGAAAAGTAGTTCCATCCGCATACTCTTTATTGGTGGTGTAAATAGAGTCCATGGTTTGCTTCTTGTTCTCTTTCAGCTCCGCGATTAGCGTTGTTTTTTCTACCATTTCCGTTTTATTGGCTATCGAGGTAGTTTCGTACATACTTTTATAAATAGGTCGGTATAATATGATGGCTAGCAACATCCCGCCCATCATGATGTATTTTCGGCCTACTTTATCACTTAACCAACCAAAAAGGATGAAAAACGGAGTACCAAGCATTAATGCAATTCCCAGTAAAGTGTCAACTTGTGATGAATCAATAGCCATTACTGTTTTCATGAAATTCATGGCATAGAATTGACCGGTGTACCAAACGACCCCTTGACCCATAGTAGCTCCAAATAAAGCTAATAAGACAAATTTCAAATTGTAACGATTTCCAAAACTCTCTTTCAATGGATTGGTACTGGTTTTTCCTTCCGCTTTTGCTTTAGCAAAAACAGGAGATTCATCCATATTTTTTCTAATTAAATAGGAAACGCCAACCATGATGATAGATACCCAGAACGGAACTCTCCATCCCCATTCGTCAAATTGCTCTGGCGTAAGGATATTCCTAGTGGCTAAAATCACCATCAAAGAGATGAATAAACCCACCGTTGCAGTAGTTTGAATCCACGAAGTCCAGTAGCCTCTTTGTCCTACAGGGGCATGCTCCGCTACGTATGTTGCGGCTCCGCCATATTCACCACCCAAAGCAAGACCTTGAAGCAAACGTAGAATTAATACTAATAAAGGAGCCATAAAACCAATGGTTTCATAACTCGGAATACAACCAATCAGGAACGTGGCTCCACCCATCAAAAGTAAGGTGACCATGAAGGTGTATTTTCGGCCAATTAAATCGCCTAATCTTCCAAAGAAAAGGGCTCCAAATGGTCTAACTACAAACCCTGCTGCAAATGTTGCCAAAGTAGATAAGAAAGCAGCTGTTGGATTATCCGAAGGGAAAAATTTAGTTGAAATTACAACTGCTAAACTTCCAAAGATGTAAAAGTCATACCATTCGATCATGGTGCCCATTGAGGATGCGGAAATAACTTTCCAAATTCCTTTTGTTGATTTTTCTTTCATGTATTGTTATTTTTAAAATTGATTATAGATAAATTTGAAGTTGTACTATGAAGTCTCCTAATGATCCTGAGCGGTTTGTAAGAGAGGTGTATACGGGTCTAGTTGAATATTGTGCCGTTATTTTGGCATGGTGTCCATCTAGGAAAAAGTTAGATCCTACATCAAACTGTGTGCTTGATTGTTCCAAAGCATCAAAGTTTTTATAGGTAACAGCACCAAAAGGCTGGATACGAATTTTAGGTTTCGCTTCTTTACATGGCAATAAAACACCAGCTTGTGTGTACCAAATATTTCCAGATCCCATCGTTGGCTGTGCATTTCCAGCTCCCGCTATAGCTCTACTCCCTGTGAAATTTGGATCTACTGAGCCAATATTCATAATCCCAACATTACGCAAATAATTAGGACCAAAATCATAATCATATAGTACACTGTAAGCTGTAACGGCCATTTTGTTTTCTTTTTTTCCAATAGGCATATCAAGAAAAACATCGGCAGAGAAAAGTTTGATGTCATGTTTGTTGATAGTGCTGTTTACAGAAGTTTTTGTGGCATCAGGCGCAGTGTAAAAACCAGCGCCAATGTTGAATACTTTTTTAGTTCCTAAATAGCTACCTACTTTAAAAGGCAATACATTAGCTTCTTGATCTAAAAATTGATACTCAAAATAACCCGCTTTAGACCATTTTGTATTTCCACTGTTATCTACAGCTACGGCATTCGATGCATTCGAGGTATTTGTAGGTGTTAAATTCGTAGCATACGGTTTATTATAACTCATTCTGTATTCTAACTTACCGTATTTTCCTTTAGCGAATAAACCTACTTGTCTGGCAAACTGATCGGAGTTCTCTATTAAAGGCCAGTTAAAAACAGGGGCGTCTATGGTTAAGAAGTTTAGTGTTGAAGCCATCGTAAGTCTAGACAATCCCATGTAGTAGTGCAATCCAGCACCGAGGGTGAAACTAAATTTCTTATCTTTTTCTGGCAATACAACTGCATATTCATTCCATGCGTCATGAAAGAATAAACCCGGTTTTTTTCCGGCACCGTAGCCACCAGTACCTGAGGATCCTGCTGCACCACCGTTAATAAAAGTTTGGTTGTTGATTCCAAAATGGGTTAAGATCATGTATCTTTTGGATACTTGTGCATAAGCTAGAAAACGCAAACGTCGATTACCAATGTCGGTTGTAGTTGAAGTTGCTTCGCCACCAATCATTGTTCCTGGATTCATCTGAGAGGAACGCATCCAGATCTGGTTCCATGCAATTACACGCATGAATTTGGAACCGTCTTCGTTCAGGTTAAATTTCAATCCAGCGCCATAGTCAGTAGAGCCTTGTGAAAAACTTTTTAGCGACAATAATAATAGTACCGCTATAAAAAATATTTTTTTCATAAATAAAATTTTGGTTATTAAATGGTTGGTTAATAAAGTGCCAAATTGAGTTATTTAATTCTAGAAAAAAATTTTGATATATTTTTATGTAAAGAGATATAGTTAGTCCTTGAATCGTTCCCATTTTATGAGCATAAATTTGTCTCCTAGTTCTGTAATGATCATGCCTGCTCCGGATAACAATTGTTTATTTTTGAGATATTCCACCAGTTCTAAGTGACTAAAAATCTTATAAGTAGGGTGGTAATTTGCATGCGAAGGTTTTTTGATGTTAAAGGACTTTACCCAATTGCTGATCGTAACATGTGAAACGCCCAGAATACGCTCTATTTCTCGAAAACTGAGTCCTTCCAGATACAGCTGTAAAGCCTTGGTAACATAGTAATCATCAATCTTTTTCCCTATTTTATTTACCGTAAAAAAATACTTGCATTTTTTGCATAAGTACCTTTGTTTACTGTTGATTATGCCACTTTTTATTATCTGATTGTTTTGGCATTTAGGACAGCTTAAAATCTCCATATATATAAATTTTGCATAAATATAGTAATTTAGCAACAATTTAAAAATGAATTGTGTTAAAAAAATAGATTTATTTTACACACTATTTATTTTTATTGGTGAATGCTTTAATTATAAGTAGATAATTGCAGTTTTATGTAAAGCAGTTTTTAGAAAGTAGAAGTTTATTGGGTGTTAAAAATTAAATAGGGTTTGCCTCTTTGTAGCAATTTTTTTTAGACAAAAATATCTTTGGTAGTAAATAAAAAGCGCTATTCAATCTGAAGAATAGCGCTTTTTATTGGTATTGAAATTGGTTCTAAAGGAGGAGTCTTCACCAACACCAGAAGGAATTCGGATGTTTTCTACAATTTCCTGAACTTCCTGCGGTGGTTCCGGTGTAAAACTATTGATAATAAAAGCAACAATGAAATTGGCTAGCATAGCGATTGTACCAAAACCTTCTGGAGAAATGCCAAAGCGCCCGCAGCTACCAAAGCAATAACCCAATCCGGTAAATTGGCAATTTCCGGATTTGCCAATACCATAATGTCATTGTCATTTTTTAGTTCACTTCCCTTTAATCCTTTTGCTTCAGCAGTGGCTATAAAAGCCGGATCCTTGCTGTGCAAACCAAAATCCCAGTGGAAATCCGCCCAGTTTTATGGTGTTTAATTATTCTGCAAATAGTATTCCTGCTCCAAAAGAAGCGATAAACCAGATCGCTAGTAAAATAAAAAGGTATCGTATATTTTCCTTCCAATAGGCGCTTGCGTTTTCTGGTGTTGTCATACTGTTTTTTTTATTAGATTAATTTATAAATAGATCATGGCTTGCAATGTAATGGTATTGATGGTGTTGAACGTAGCATATTTCAGAGATTGAAATTCTAACGTTAATTTTGAATTATGGCCGCTGAAATAAGCATTGGCGCCAATTCCAAATTGATTTGCAGAATCGTCTAAAACATCAATTTGACGATTGTCATAAGATACATACGGCTGGATACGGGTTTTAGATTCTCCCGGAATAACATACCCTACATGACCGTGAACTAGAGAGCCGGTTTCGTATGTAGTTCCTAATCTAAAATTTTCGCCATAATCTGTTTTTTGAAACATACCATAAGCGGTTATGGCACCTCCTTTAGTGCCAACTGGGACATCGTAAAAAGCATCCAGAGCAAAAATGTTTACATTTTCACCACTTATATTTCCCGAAGCATCCGCTACGACTGCACCATTAGGATGGGAAAAAAAACCGGCTCCAATATTAAATACTTTTTGTGTTCCTAAATAGGATCCTACTTTATAGGGCAAAACATTACTTTCGGTATCAAAAAGGCTGTATTCAAAATAACCGGCAAAGGTTTTTCCGGCAGCTTTTGAACCCAATAACCTTCTGCCGGTATAGGTGGCGGCTCCATCATTAGTAGGCACAACTAATTGTTCTAAATTATTATTTGAGGCTTCATTCACAGAAACGCGATACTGTAACTTTCCAACGGTTCCTTTTGCATAAACCCCAATATGTCTGGCAAATTGATCCGATAAACCCAGCGTAGCCCAGCCTTGACGCGTATTGTCTAAGGTCATTAAGTTCAAAGTTCCTTGGTTGTTCATTCTGGAGATTCCGTTCCAATAATGCAGCCCTGCTCCCACGGCATTATTTGCGCCCACACTGTACTGTGCCCATGCATCATGAAGAAAAAATTGTGGGCCATCACCAAGTCCGGTTGGCGTCATTGAATTAGCATTTAAACTATTCAATCCAACATGGGTGACTATCAGAAAGTCTTTATTAATTTGTGCTAACAATAATACTCTGGATCTCCTAACGCTAAAATCGAGATCGCCTTGTTGGTTTCCATTGGCATCTAAAGGGCGATCCGAATTGTATTGGGACCAAATTTGAGCCCAAGAAATCACCCTTAGATATTTTGTTCCTTCGTCATTTAAATCGAATTTCATCCCAGCCCCATAATCTGGAGAACCTTGTGAAAAACCTTTTAAAGAGAAGAGCAATACGAAAGCTATCAAATACGTTTTTTTCATAATAAATTAGAATTTAAGGCGTTAAAAAATATTCTTGCAACAATGCTAAAGTCCAATTTTATATTTAGTATAAAAATATATGGTATATATATAAGTTAAATACTATAGTTTTTATTTAAATTAAAGCCTGAATGCACCGGAATAGATAAGTATGTTTGTGGTTGATACATGCCTGACAAGAACAAAAATGGATTGGTTTTTGACGAAGCGTATTCAATCAAAATTCTAAAAATCAATGTTTTAAATTATTTTTATTTGTAATTATATTTTTTTCAGGAATTTAACCGCTATTGGTTCAGCGGGAACAACACGATTCTTGCCTTGTTTTAAAATCAATACGATTTCTTAAATTAGGAATGCTTTTGTTGTATTAAAAAAGAGTAATAAGGGAAATGCAGTGGTTGTTTTATAAATAGTTCTCAAATAAAATTTATTAGTATCTTTCTGTTTTTTGTATTGCTTACAGGGCTTAAGCTATGTGTAACTATTTTTTTTAAAGAAGAAAAGGTTCGTGTGTATATAAATTTTGCATAACTATAGTAAATTTGCAATTATCCAAAAAACGAATTATGTAAAAAATAACATATATTTTTATATTAGTCTGTTTTATATTCAGTTAATTATCTTAATAAACGACGATACAATAGGTTTTTTGCTTAATAATCACATATTGACTGTGTCTTGAATTATTTTTATTTTTTAACTAAAACGATAAAACGACTAGGATTTTAATATAATTTTTGTCTTTTTGTATAAATCTAATTTATTTATCATAAATAAAAAACTGCTTTTGAAGAGGCAAATCGGATGCATCCTTTGATAGGAATCTATTCGAAACGAATACTGCCAGTTTTATAAAAGGCAATTGATGAAAATGAGTTAAAAATGATGCGCTTTATTGCAACTGTACAACGCCAATTGATTCCGATTCCGAATGAAAAAAGACAGGTGTTTAAAAATATAAATACTGTTGCCGAGTTGAACGAATTGAATACCAATTTATCCCAGTTAAAATGAAAAATTCCAATACACCAAAATTGACAATCGTAGGGGCAGGTCCCGGAGATGTAGAGTTAATTACTTTGAAAGCGATCAAAGCATTAAAAAGTGCAGCTGTTGTTTTGTATGACTCCCTTGTAAATGAGGAATTGTTACAATATGCGACGCAGGCAGAAATTATTTTTGTGGGGAAACGTTTTGGTTGTCACGCCTACAGTCAAGATCAAATTAATGAATTGATTGTATCGATGGCAAAACGTTTTGGTCATGTCGTCCGGTTGAAAGGCGGCGATCCATTTGTTTTTGGAAGAGGAAGCGAAGAGATTGAATATGCTGAAAAATTTGATTTGGAAACCGCAATTGTTCCCGGAATTTCATCGGCTTTAGGTGTCCCGGCGTCTAACGGAATCAGTTTGACACAGCGTAAAATTGCCGAAAGTTTTTGGGTAATCACCGGAACTACTTCGAATCATAAATTATCTAAAGATGTGGCTTTGGCATCGCAATCCGCGGCAACGGTGGTTATTTTGATGGGAATGAATAAATTAGACGAAATTATTTCGATTTATCAAAACAACAGAACCGATGATTTACCGGTTGCCATCATTCAGAACGGAACAAAAGACACGGAGAAAAAAGTGGTGGGAACCATCAATTCTATTGTAAAATTGGTTCAAGAACACCAACTTTCGTCACCTGCAATTATTGTCATTGGAGAAGTAGTGCGAAATGCTTCAAAACTAACGGCTTATTTTCAAGAGAAGAAAGTAGAAGATATGCCTGTTTCTGATAAAGAAATAGTTGAAAACAGTACTTTTACGGGGAATAAAAATAGGTTGTAGTATAAATATCATAAAGTAACCGAGTCGAAGGTCTTAAAGGCGAAAGTCATAAAGTCCGTTGTCGATAGCGATTGTCTTTAATGATTGTCTTAAACATTTTAAAGTACAAAAATAATTAAAAAGTAGTTCGTAGTTTCTATAATTAGTCGTTATCAGATTTAACCTGAAACTTTAAACATTAAAAAAAAAATGGTTGATATCACACATAAAATAAGTACGCTTCGTACAGCAACCGCAAAGGCCACAGTAATTGTGAGTCTTCAAGCCACAATTGACGCCGTTATAAATAATCTGGTTCCCAAAGGAAACGTACTGGAAATGGCTAAAACGGCTGGTTTATTTGCCGTGAAAAACACGCATTTATCCATTCCGGATTGCCACCCGATTCCAATTGAATTTACATCGGTGGAATATGAAATTAACGAATTACGCATTGATATTATTTTCAACGTGAAAACGGTTTACAAAACCGGAGTTGAGGTAGAGGCGATGCACGGCGCTTCGATTGTGGCGCTTACGATGTATGACATGCTGAAACCAATTGACAAAAATATCGAGATTTCAACCATTAAATTAATTAGTAAGGAAGGCGGAAAATCGTCTTTCAAAAATAGATTTCCATCCGCAATTAAAGCGGCGGTTTTCGTTTGTTCCGATTCTATTTTTGCGGGAGATAAACAAGATCGTTCCGGAAAAATAATCGTTGAAAAATTGGAAATTAGTGGCGTAGAAACGACGCATTACGAAATCATACCGGATGAAATTGATGTGATTCAGGAGCGGACTAAAGCTTTTGCCAAAGAAAATCAATTAATCATTTTTACAGGAGGAACCGGGCTTTCGCCAAGAGATGTTACCCCGCAAGCACTGGAACCTTTATTAGAAACCCGAATTCCGGGAATCGAGGAAGCCATACGCAGTTATGGGCAACAACGCATGCCGTATTCCATGCTTTCCAGAACAGTCGCGGGAACTTTAGGGAATTCGTTGGTATTGGCTTTGCCAGGTTCAACCAATGGCGCAAAGGAATCTATGGATGCGATATTTCCTCATGTGCTGCATGTTTTTCATATTTTGAAAGGCAATAATCATGATATCAAATAAGGCTGTTTTATCGAATGATTTTGGATGTAAACACCACTATTTACGTATTTCTCTAATTGAGAAATACAATTTGCGTTGCACCTATTGCATGCCGGTCGATGGAATTGTAGTACCTCCAAAAGCGAGCCTGATGACGACTGACGAAATTCAAGCAATCGCCCAAATATTCGTCAATAATGGTGTTGACAAAATAAGATTGACCGATTTCGATTCGGTTTATAGAATTCATGCCTTTTGGAGGAAATGAGTGGGACAAGAGCAAAATGGTTGCTCAAAAGGACATTCTGGATCAGGTGTTACATCATTTCCGGCAATCCGATGTAGAGAAATTAGAAGACGATAAAAACTTCACTGCCAGAGAATTCAAAACACGAAACTATTTGGGAAGTTTTGGAATTATCAGTTCGATAGCCAATCCTTTTTGTTACAGTTGCAACAGAATTCGCCTTACGGCCAATGGGCAACTAAAATACTGTCTGTTCTCTAACTCCGAAACAGATTTACTGACGCCTTTCAGAAATGGCGAAGCGATAGAAAACTTGATTGCTTTTGCCATTAAAAACAATAACCCCTTAACTTAATGACATTGAGCGCGAGCGTCCCGCTCGTGCCCATAATCAAATTCTTCAATCAGTTGAATTCCTCGAGGCTTTACCCCGGGGTTAGAGAGGAAAGTTAGCAAGTCCATTATCGTTGCGCTCACATATCCGAGTCATCAGGTATATCTCCGGATTTCTATGTTTTTTAGTGAAGTTTCTATAAAGCAGAAAGAAATTTTGCAATTTCAATAATACTCTTTTCCTCTTTCAAAGAAAAGGTATTCTTTTTTAAGTAAACTGCAATTTTCTCTTTTTTCATTGGGAACAAGTCTTGAAGCTCTTTCTTGTTCTTTGGCATTGGTCTTGCTATTTTATTTTCTAAACTTAGATAATACTCTGCATTTGTTTTAACAAATTTTGCGGGTTTAGCTTGCTGATAGCTTGTTCTGGCCTCTGTTGCTTTTTGGAGTATAATTTTATCTCTTCGGTACAAGGCGAGATAGCTTGTACCATGTAATTCAGATAGGTACCCATAAACGTCGCCTTCTTTATTTGTGTAATTTAAAAGTTTTAATTTATTTTGGTTAGAAACCATAGTGATGGTATTATATGGAGCTTTTTTTGTGAGCGAAAAGAATTGGTCACCCTCACTTTGAATCTCTAGAGTGTCTGTGACGGCATTGTATCGCACCATTAATTTTTTTGGAACATCAGAAACTTCCGCTAATTGAAAGTCTTTATTGAGGTACTGCGTGCCTTCTGTTTTTGCTAAAACAGGATTGTTTAAATCAGTGCTTCGATATAATACACCAGTTGAGTATGGGTCAATTTTATCAAGATATCCTTGAGAATAGCTATTTAAAACAATGCAGAACAGGAATAAGACGTTAACGGTTATTTTTTTCATTTTAGTTAGATTTAGGTATCCAAGCATTAATTTTATTTTCTAATATCGCTAAAGGCATTACACCGGATTCCAATACTTTTTCATGGAATTTTTTAATATCGAATTTAGCACCCATTTTTGTTTCGGCTTTTTTACGTAATTCTAGAATCTTCAACTGACCAATTTTATAGGATAAAGCCTGTCCAGGGATGGCCATATACCGCTCTATTTCTGGAATAATACTAGCTTCACTTTCGGCCTCATTTGCTAATGAATATTGGATGGCTTGCGCTCTAGTCCAGCCTTTGGAGTGCAGTCCAGTGTCAACTACTAATCGCACTGCGCGGTGCATTTCATTGCCCAGCATCCCAAAATATTGATACGGATCTTGATACAATCCCAGTTCTTTTCCTAGGCTTTCCGTGTATAAAGCCCAACCCTCACCATAAGCGCCAAACCAATTGAATTTTCTGAAGTCAGGAAGATTTTCGTTTTCCTGCTGCAAGGATATTTGGAAATGGTGTCCAGGAACGGCTTCATGCAAAAACAAATCTTCATCGCCGTACATATTATAATTCGCTACATCAGGTATCGGAACATAGAAAATGCCTGGGCGCGAACCATCAGCAGTTCCTTGATTGTACTCGGCGCTGGCCGTTTTTTCTCTAAAGGCTTCTGTTCTTCTGATTTCAAACTTCGTCTTGGGTTGGAGTGCGAATAATTTATCTACATTCGGTTTGATACGGGTATAAATGCTTTGAAAATTGGCTATAACCTCTTCTGGTTTTGTAAATGGTTTTAATTCTTTTTTGTTTCTAACCACTTCAAAGAATTCTAATAAAGTGCCTTTGAAACCTACTTGCGTTTTTACCTTTTCCATTTCGGCGTTTAATCGTGCAACTTCTTTTAATCCCAGTTCGTGAATTTGTTCCGGAGTCATATCAGTAGTGGTCCATTGTTTTACATACGTGGCATATAGCTCTTTTCCAAAAGGCAAACTTCCTATTCCGCTGGTAGCTCTGGAAGCAGGAAGATATTCTTTATTCAGGAAATCGGCCATTTTCTTGTATTGCGGAATCAATTTGTTGTTGATGGTTGCGGTATATTTTGCGGTTAACTCGTTTTTGATTCTGTCAGGAAAAGTAGTAGGCAGGAGTATTATAGAAGAATAAAACAAATTGTCTTCGATTTTAGGTGTAGCCATTTCTGCAAATTGTGGAATCAGTTTTACCGTTAATGATTTTGGTAAAACAACCCCTTTTGCCATTCCTTTTTTCATATAGACCATTGCTGAATCGATCCAGACAGCATATTTGTCCATTCTTTTTAGGAAATTGGTGTAATCTTGTTCTGTCTTAAATGGTTGTGCACCGGTTCCTCCCGCAAATTGTCCCATGGTTAGATGTGTTCCCCAAAATTGATGTACCGGCAACAAATTTGTCGGTTGTTTTAATAAATCTTTCCCGATTTCAACTTCCCATTTGATGATTTCGTAACTGTTTTTTTCCTCTTCGGATAAGTCTTCAATAGCAAATCCTTTTAAGGCAGTTTGGTATTTGTCAAAGAAAGCTTCTTGTGATTTTCTAAAACTGTCCGTCATTTCAAACTGCAGTTGGTCGTTGTATTGGTTTTGACCACTTTGGGTCGCATCCAGAGGATTCATAGCATTTTTGTCGTCAAAATAATTTTCTGTCAGACTGCTAAAGTCTTGTTTTTTTTCTTCCGATTTACAATTAAGTAGCAATAATGAAGTGGTTACGGAAAGTAAAAGAGTGGTTATTTTTTTCATAATTATATTTGGTAATAGATTGAGCTAATTTATTGTTTTTTTTTCAAATTCAAATGTAAGAATAGTTTTTCGTTTGTAAAAATATCTTTATTTGTCATAAAATTTAGTTAACGCGCCATCGTACAGTTTGTTTTTAGTAGATTTCTGCTAAATTTACTTTTTTAATTAATCACACCTAAATGAGAAAAAAATCCTTTTTTATTTTGTTAGTTATCGGAAATATGCTAACAATTGAAGCACAAGAAAAACAAGAGAACACTAGTATGAATCCATTTTTTCAGGCTTACGACACGCCGTTTAATGTGCCGCCTTTCGATAAAATTAAAAACGAACATTTTAAGCCCGCGATTTTAGAGGGAATTAGTACCCATCAAGCGGAGGTTAATGCTGTTGCAAATAATACGCAACCCGCTACTTTTGAGAATACTATTCTTGCCATGGAAAATGCAGGGGAATTATTATCGAATGTGAATACGGTTTTTTCTAATCTGAATTCGGCGAATACCAATAAAGAGATTCAGAATATTGCCAAAGAAATGGCACCAAATCTTTCCGCGCACAGAGATAATATTTACCTGAACGAGAAATTATTCGCAAAAGTAAAAACGCTTTGGGACAAAAAAGAAACTTTGGGACTGAATTTAGAACAGGCTAAAATTTTGGATAATGCGTACAAAGATTTCGTTCGTAGTGGAGCCAATTTATCAAATGCTGACAAGGAAATATTGCGTAAAATAAACGGAGATCTTTCGCTGACCAGCTTAAAGTATGGACAGAATATTTTGGCGGAGACTAATTCATACGAGTTGGTTGTTGATGCCAAAAAAGATTTGTCCGGATTGCCACAAGGATTAATTGATGCTGCAGCTGTTGATGCCAAAGCAAAAGGCAAAGAAGGAAAATGGGTTTTTACCCTTTCTAATTCCAGTGTGATGCCATTTCTGCAATACAATTCTAATCGAGAATTGCGCAAGCAAATTTGGAATGCCTACCAGACTAGAGGTAATCAAGATAATGAATTTGACAATAAAAAGAATGCAATAGCATTAGCAAATCTTCGTGGGCAAAAAGCACGATTATTAGGGTATAAATCACATTCCAATTATGTCTTGGAAGAATCAATGGCTAAAACTCCCGAAAATGTGAATAAGCTATTGAATGATTTGTGGAAACCAGCTTTGGAAATTGCTAAAACGGAAGCTGCCGATATTCAGAAAATGATGGCTAAAGAAGGAATTAAAGGTGCCGTACAGCCGTATGACTGGAGGTATTACACGGAGAAAATCAGAAAAGAACGTTTTGATTTAGACGAAGAAGAATTAAAGCCGTATTTCAGTTTAGAAAATGTTAGAAAAGGCGTTTTTCAAGTAACCGAAAAGCTATACGGGCTTCAGTTTAAAGTATTGACGGATGTTCCAAAATACCATGAAGATGTTACCGTTTGGGAAGTGACTGAGAAAGACGGAACCCATTTGGGTGTTTTATACATGGACTTTCATCCGCGTGAATCCAAACGAGGCGGTGCATGGATGACCTCGTACAGAACTCAAAAAACGGTTGACGGAAAACGCGTGGCTCCAGTAGTTTCTATTGTTTGTAATTTTACTAAACCATCAGCGAATGCCCCAGCACTTTTGACATTTGATGAGGTTACGACTTTCTTTCACGAGTTTGGACATTCTTTACACGGAATGCTGTCTAATGTGACCTATAAAAGTTTAGCAGGAACAAGTGTTCCAAGAGATTTTGTAGAACTTCCTTCTCAAATTATGGAGAATTGGGCAGCTGAACCAGAGGTTTTAAAAATGTATGCAAAGCATTATAAAACTGGGGAAGTGATTCCAGAAACATTGGTGAATAAATTAAAAAAAGCAGGGACTTTTGACCAAGGTTTTACTACAACAGAATATCTAGCAGCTTCTTTATTGGATTTAGAATACCATTCTCAAACCAAAGACATTACCGTTGATGCAAACGCTTTCGAAAAAGCAGCAATGACAAAAATTGGTTTGATTGCATCTATTATTCCAAGATACCGAAGTACGTATTTCAGTCATATATTCTCTGGAGGATATTCTTCTGGATATTACAGTTATATATGGTCAGGAGTTTTAGATACGGATGCTTTTGAAGCGTTCAAAACAACTACTTTGTTCAATCCTGAAAAAGCCAAATTATTCCGTGAGAATGTTTTGGAAAAAGGAGGGACAGAAGATCCGATGGTTTTGTACAAACGTTTCCGCGGTGCGGAGCCAAGTATTGAACCGCTGTTGAGAAAACGTGGTTTGGACAAAAAAGAAGAAGTATTTAAAAAGATAAAAGGATAAAATAATTTTGTTCTAAAGCAAAAACCCTACAATACAAATAATGTGTTGTAGGGTTTTTTATTGTCCTTCAAAAAAGGCTTATCCGTGATACACTCTGGAAGCAATTATTTTACCTTCTCTGATATCTAATACTTCTGCTACCAGTAAATCTTCTTCACCGGCTACCGTTCGTATGTATTCCATAAAAACGCGGTCACCATTTGCGGTAAGCGATTTTACATTGTAATTCAAACTCGGCAAACGTTCAAAAGTATCTTTCCACCATTCTCGCAAGGCTTCTTTGCCGGTGACAAAACCGTTGCTTTCGGGTTTGAATATTTTTAGTTTTGGACTAAAATGCACAGCATCGTCATCATACAAAGACAATAGTTTTTCTAATTCTTTATTGTTGAAAGTTTCAAACCATTTAAAAGCTATAGATTGTAATTTTTCTGGCATCATACTAATTTTAATTTGCATTTTTAATTAAAAAAATCCCGTTTTGCTACGCAAAAGGGATTTAATTTTATAATTCCAAAGAAATATTAAACGTTCTTCAAATTGATAATTTCTTGTTCAGTAAGCAATCTCCAGTTTCCTCTTGGTAAATTCTTTTTAGTCAAACCAGCAAAAGCAACTCTGTCAATACGCAACACATCATAACTGAAATGTTCAAAAATATTACGAACCACTTTCACGTTAGCGGATCTCAACTGTAATCCAATTTCACTTTTCGCTTCTCCGTCAATGTAGCTTACATCTTCCACAAAAACACGGTGTCCGTCAAGAGTCAGTCCTTTGTTTATTTTTTCTAAATCCTCAAATTTCAAGTTTTTATCTAATGAAACTTGGTAAATTTTAGATGATTTTTGACTTGGTAACGTAAATTTACGAATCATATCCGTATCATTCGTAAACAATAGTAAACCAGTTGTATTCTTGTCCATTCTCCCAATAGCGCCAATTTTTGCTGTTGTAGAGCCTTTTACCAGTTCCAGTACATTACGATATTCCTGACCTTCGTCCATCGCAGTAGTAAAGTTTTTTGGTTTGTTCAATAAGATGTATACTTTTTTCTCCGGTGTCAAAGTGGCACCGTCAAAATTTACTACGTCTCCCGGTTTTACCATATATCCCATTTCGATAACGGGAATTCCATTTACTTTTACAGTTCCGGATTGAATGTAAATATCCGCATCACGACGCGAGCATGCCCCAGAATTGGCGATGTATTTATTCAAACGGATTTCGTCTTTTACCTTTGGTCTTTTAGGAGCTTGATTTGGTTTTTTTTCTACTTTATCCGTATCGACAGCTACAACTTTAGTATTTATTTTAACTTTTTTTGGCCCTTGTGCCCGTTTTTGCATCGCAGGTTTTGGCTTGTTAGAACTTGGTCTTGAACTATTTGTTCTAGCACCACTTCCTTTATTGTTGCCTTGCTTATTATTCATAATATTCCTTAATTTGCGCAAAGATAGTATTTATATAATTGAGAATCAATAGATGGCAATTATAAAAAAGGTAACTGGCTTGTTAATAAGCGAATTAAAAAAAAATTAAATTCGCTTTTTAGAGCTGGCTCTCGATTTCTACTGTTCCCCCTTTTCTTTTTAAAACAAAAAAAATCTAGTCATCTTGCTATTTTCATAAGTTGTTTTTGTTCGTTTTATCAGGAATGAAATAGTGAAATACTGCCGCAATAAAGCGCTAATTGTACTATTTAGATGCAATCTTTCTGGGATATTTCAAGCAGTTATTAATGCGCTTCCAGCCAATCTTTCCCCATTCCTAAATCTACATCCAAAGGTACATCAAGTTTAAACGCATGTTCCATTTCATATTTTATCATCGGTTTGATTTTTTCGAGTTCATCATTATGCACATCAAACACAAGCTCATCATGAACCTGTAGCAACATTTTACTTTTCCAATTTTCAGAGGTTAGTTTTCCGTGAATATTAATCATTGCAATTTTGATGATATCAGCAGCACTGCCTTGAATTGGTGCGTTTACCGCATTTCGTTCTGCTCCACCACGAACAATGGCGTTTTGTGAATTGATATCTTTCAAATAACGACGACGGCCCAGGATGGTTTGCACATAGCCGTTCTCTCTTGCAAAATCTATTTGTTCCTGAATATAAGACTTTAATCTTGGATAGGTTTGGTAATACGCTTCAATCAAATCAGCACTCTCTTTACGAGATAAGTTAGTTTGATTGCTCAATCCAAAAGCCGAAACACCATATATAATTCCGAAATTGACCGTTTTGGCATGACTTCGTTGCTCGCGAGTCACTTCTTCCAGCGGAACATTAAAGACTTTTGAAGCAGTAGATTTGTGAATGTCTTCGTGATTCTGAAAGGCTTTGATCATGTTTTCTTCACCGCTTAATGCAGCAATTACCCGCAATTCTATTTGGGAATAATCTGCAGAAACCAATGTGTAATTTTCATCTCGTGCCACAAATGCTTTCCGGATTTGTCGGCCACGTTCGGTTCGAATCGGGATGTTTTGTAAGTTGGGATTATTCGAACTCAATCGTCCTGTTGCCGCAACGGTTTGCATATAATCGGTGTGTATGCGGTTCGTGATTTTGTCAACTTGGTTGGGTAAAGCATCAACATACGTGTTTTGTAGCTTTATCAATTGTCGCCAATCCAGAATGTCTTTTACAATTGGGTTTTCAGCGGCTAAATAGCTTAAGATTTCCTCTCCGGTTGCGTATTGACCGGTTTTGGTTTTCTTTTGTTTGGCTCCTCCAATTTTCAATTTGTCAAATAATACATCGCCCAGTTGTTTTGGGGAAGCGAGATTGAATTTTTCACCGGCAGTTTCATAAATATTTGCTTCCAATATCTTTATATCATCATCCAAGGTTTTCGACAGGGATTTCAAGAAATCGACATCTACGCGGATTCCTTCTTTTTCCATAGCGGCCAAAACAGGTACCAATGGAATTTCGATTTCCTCAAAAAGTTTTTTGGTGCCGGTTTTGTCTAATTCTAAAGTGAATATTTCCTTGAGTTGCAAAGTTACATCAGCGTCTTCAACCGCATATTCTTTGATTTCTTCCAGTTCAACGTCGCGCATTGATTTCTGGTTTTTTCCTTTTTTCCCAATTAAAGTTTCAATAGATTGCGGGGAATATTTTAAATATGTTTCTGCCAAAATATCCATATTATGACGCATATCCGGATTGATTAGATAATGTGCAATCATGGTATCGAATAGTTTTCCTTTTACGGTAACCTTGTAATTAGAGAGTATCTTTAAATCGTATTTTAAATTCTGACCAATTTTCTCGATGTTTTCATTTTCGAAAAAAGGAATAAATTTCTCGATTAAAACTTGTGCTTCCTCTTGATTTTCCGGAAAAGGAACATAGAATCCTTTTCCTTTTTCGAAAGAAAACGAAATCCCCACTAATTCGGCATGCAAAGCATCTAGACCAGTTGTTTCGGTGTCAAAACATACTGAAGCTTGTTTTTGTAAATTTTGCAACAGCAATTTCAGCCCTAAATCCCCTTGGATTATCTGATACGAATGTTCTGTGTTTGCTAGTGAACTATAATATTGATGGCGTGTTTCTTCTGATGAGTCTTCCTGAATGGCACTTCCAAAAAGATCAAATTGTTCTTCAGTTTTAGGTTGTGTTTTTTTATATAATTTAGTTTCATCAACCGGGTTATTGGTAGTCGCAGTCGCTCCTTTTTTGAATATAGCGTCAAACTGCTCTGCCATTCGGCGGAATTCTAACTCGTTGAACAGTGCGTCTGTTTTTTCGACATCAGGAGTGGATAATTCATAGTCCGTTTCATCAAAAATAACGGGACAATCCAGTAAAATTGTGGCTAAGGTTTTAGATAATAATCCTTTTTCCTTGTTCGCCTCAATGTTCTCTTTCATTTTTCCTTTCAGCTTATCCGTATTAGCTAAAAGATTTTCCATGGTTCCAAATTCTTTTAGAAACTTCTTTGCAGTGACTTCGCCTACCCCGGGAAGTCCTGGAATATTATCCGCTGCATCACCCATCATTCCAAGGAAATCGATTACCTGATCCGGACGTTCAATTTCAAATTTTGCCAAAACCTCAGGAATTCCCCAGATCTCTATTCCATTCCCCATTCGGGCAGGTTTGTACATAAATATGTTTTCAGAAACAAGTTGTGCAAAATCCTTATCCGGGGTGACCATAAAAACTTTATAATTTTGTTTTTCGGCTTGTTTGGCAATGGTCCCAATTAGGTCATCAGCCTCATAGCCTTTGACTTCTATTATAGGAATATGCATGGCTTTCAGTAAATCTTGGATATAAGGAATAGCAATTTTTATGGCTTCCGGAGTAGCATCACGATGGGCTTTGTATTCCGGGAAGATGTCATTTCTCAACTGGCTGCCACCATTGTCAAAAGCAACGGCTAAATGATCTGGTTTTTCTCTTTTTATAACATCCATCAATGAATTCATAAAACCCATAATGGCGGATGTATCCATTCCTTTAGAATTGATCCGTGGATTTTTTATAAAAGCATAATAGCCTCTGAAGATTAGGGCATAGGCATCAAGAAGAAACAGGCGTTTTTGTTGTGACATGAATTGTGATTTTTGTAAAGTTTTCAAAAGTACAAAACTTGTCAGATAAAGGCATGAAATATTTCTTCAAATCAATTTCACTATGTTTTTTAAAATAAAATAGGAGAAACAGGGGCTTAGGTGCAGCGATTTTATATTTGTTAAACTTGTTTATTAAATAAAGTACGAATAATTTGTACGATAACGGTTTTGCTTTTTATTTAAAATTAAGTTTTCTATTTCAGCTAAGCTGTTTCAAGTTGATTTAATGTAATTTTAGTTAAATTTAGATTAATAAAAACGCATACTATTTTCTTAATTTGTTATTTTGTGTAAAATTTGATTAAAAATGATTTTCCGTGTCGTATTCTTGTGTTCAATTCTACTTATTATTGAGCTGTATACTTTTCAGATCTTAAAAACTTTGATAAAATCAAAACTAATATTGTTTTCAATTCAGGGTATAAGCCTATTAGTTTTAATATATATCGTGTATTCTTTAATGCAATTTGACCGTAGCGTAGGACAAACCCAGCAATTCATGTTTAGTATGGGATTGTTGCTTATTGTTTATGTTCCAAAATTAATTTTAGCCTTAATTTTAATAGGGGAAGACATTTTTAGAGTAGGTGCTGGAGCCTTAAATTTTTTCGTGGATTATGACAAGAGTACTGATTTCCTTAATTCCAGAAGAAAGTTTATCAGTCAAATAGGATTAGGGTTAGCGGCGGTTCCGTTTTTATCCTTGATATATGGAGTCACGATTGGGAAATACAATTACAAAGTGATCAGGCAGCGTATTTTTTTTCCGGATTTACCGGATGCTTTTGATGGTTTTAAAATTACTCAAATATCCGATGTTCATAGTGGAAGCTTTGATGACCCGGAAAAAATTAATTATGCGATTGACTTGGTAAATGAGCAAAATTCAGATATGATTCTGTTTACTGGAGATATTGTCAATACGCACGCCAAAGAGATGCATCCTTGGATAGAAACATTCAACCGAATTAAGAAACATGAATATGGCAAATATTCCGTTTTGGGGAATCATGATTACGGAGAATATGTAACCTGGCCAAGTGAAGCCGCAAAAGCAGATAATTTTAAGGCAATAAAAAATTTATACGGAGAAATTGGGTTTGATTTATTGCTGAATGAGCATACGTTTATCGAGAAAGGAGATGCCAAAATAGCATTAGTAGGTGTCGAAAACTGGGGACATAATTTCAAGCAGGCCGGAGATTTGAATAAGGCTTCGGGGCAGTTAAAGAAAGAAGATTTCAAGATTTTGATGAGCCATGACCCTTCCCATTGGGAGCACGTGGTGCAGCACGATGATAAACACTACCACCTTACGCTTTCCGGGCACACACACGGAATGCAATTTGGAATCGAAATTCCCGGTTATTTCAAATGGAGTTTGGCGCAATACGTATACAAACAATGGGCCGGCTTATATGAAAACCTGGGAAGATACGTTTATGTCAATAGGGGATTTGGTTTTCATGCCTTTCCTGGCAGAGTAGGAATCATGCCGGAAATAACGGTCATCGAACTAAAAAAAGGCACTAATGTAGCAGAATTCGTTTAAAATGCTACATTTGTAAAATTAACATCTCTGTTTAGTGAATTTTAAAAATTAAATTTTTGGTTTTATGTCAAAATTTGGAGAACTTATAAATACTAAAATTCCGGTATTAATTGACTTTTATACGGAGTGGAATGAATCCTCCGTTTTAATGCATCCTGTGATCAGAGATGTAGCGGCGGCTCTTGGCGATAAAGCGAAAGTCATTAAGATTGACGTTGATAAAAATCAAGAATTAGCGGATGCTTTGCGGATCAAAGGGTTGCCTACGTTGATGATCTATAAACAAGGTCAGATGATCTGGAGACAGTCCGGAGAACTTGACGCCAATACGATAATTAGTCTCGTTCAGGAACAATTGTAATATTTTTATAAAGGGTTGCACTTAAAATTATTTTCTTTTAAATAAGCTAGTGTTTTTGGCAACACGTATTGTAGGTTCTTGAACGCTTTTATACTGTCGTGAAAAACAATAATACTCCCCGGTCTTACATTTGACAACACATTATTCAGGCATTTTTCTTTAGATATTGTGGCATCAAAATCAGCACTCAGGACATCCCACATAATTATTTTGTACCCTAGTTTTTGTAGTTTTTTTGATTGCGATTTTTTTATTTTTCCATACGGAGGGCGAAAAAGTTTAGCGTCTGGATGGGTGTGGTTTTCAATCGCTTCTTGAGCTTGTTTCGTGTTTTTGATGTACGTCTCAGTAGTTGTTTGCCAGCCATTTAAGTGGTTGAAAGTGTGGTTTCCTATGGTGTGGCCTTCCCGAATCACCTTTTTGAATATTTCAGAATTTTTTTCGATATTATTTCCAATACAGAAAAAAGTGGCTTTGATTCCGTATTTTTTTAATTCCACCAAAACCCATTCTGTAACTTCTGGAATGGGGCCGTCATCAAAGGTAAGGTATACAGTATTTCCTGTATTGGAGACATCCCAACTATAATTAGAGAATATTTTTTTTATAATCGAATGGGTCTTTGTCCAGTACAATTTCATTTTTTTCATTTTAAAATTAAAAAAAATAGCGACATTAAAAAATGTCGCTATTTTTTTAATGGCTCTCTAATATTACTCTTTGTCGCGTCCAAAACGTTCAAACATTTTGATGTACGTATTGAAGACAATTTTGTTCTTATTGTAAAATGCGAGATCGCCATTTTCTTTCATGACTTGCAAGAGGCTTCTGTAGCGCTCAATATCAGTTATGATTGGAATTGCAATACTGCTTTGTTCAGAAGATTTAAGATTGCCATAATAGTTGAGGTTTTCTTGGTACTTAAAGACTAATCGGTCCAATAATTGTTCGGCTTTTATTTTTTCGCCAGTTTTATAATAGCCCCCCGCAAAAGGTTCTACTAATGAATAATAGCCAAAGCTGTCCAAAGGCATTTTTGCCATAGCTAAATCAATGATTTTTTTGGCTTTTTCTTTCTGTCCTTCCAGGATTAACTGATTCATCAATCTTGACAGATTGTTTCGGTAGGTAATGCTATTTTTTCTGGTTTCTGGATCATGATAAATAGAAGGACTATCACTATTTCCCCAATCCCATTTCATGACCTTTGCATACATTCTGTCAGTGTCTATTTGTCCCATTTCAAGTAGACTTCCATCTTTGGACATTGGGGTTTTTATTGGAACTAGTTTGTATACCATACCTTCGAGTTGAAGGTATTCTTTCATCCAGATGTAGTCTTCGCTATCATAAGCACCACCGCTAAAATAAATTGGTCTTTTCCAGTTGTTATTAGCAACAATGTCAAGCATCATCAATCTGTTTTTGTACAACGCACTCCCTTTGATGTCTATGTCAATATAAGGCACTATAGAGTCATTGTATTTAGGGGATACTACTTTGTTTTGTATGATCGTTTTTTTGTCAACGGGAATCCGAATCTTATTGGTTGGATAAAAATGGATGGTTTGTCCGTTTTGCATTCCTACCGTTGATTTAGGATTTTTAATAAAATCGATAAAATCTTTTATATCCCAGCGACTTTCAATTTTTGGAATATGAGCCACATAGTCTAATTTGTCTCCCACATACTCCTCGTGTGTAAACGAAACCGGTACCGGGTCTGATTCGTATGTTTTGGTTTTCATTTGATCGATATACCAGTCCGTCATGAATAAACTGGTGTTTACAATTTTGACATCGGTTCTTATTTTTTCAATTTCCTGTGCGTACCAAAGCGGGAAAGTGTCATTGTCTCCAATGGTGAATAAGATGGCATTAGGGTCACACGAAGTAAGATATGCTTTTGCCATAGACAACGCGGTATATTTGCCGGAACGGTCGTGGTCATCCCAGTTTTGTGACGCCATAAGCACTGGTGCCGCTACTAAACTTAATGCGATAAGGAGAGGGCCAGCTATTTTTGGAGCGAGATGTTTTTTGACACTTTCATACAAGGCGTAAACACCAAAGCCTATCCAGATGGCAAATACATAAAAGGAGCCTACCAATGCATAATCCCTTTCTCGAGGTTCAAAAGGCCTTTCGTTCAAATAAATTTTCAGGGCTATTCCCGTAAAAAGAAACAAGGCAAGCAAAACATAAAAGCTTTTTAAATCCTTATTGGCATGATACATAAGTCCAATAAGGCCCAGAATAAAAGGCAAAAAGAAATATACATTCCGACCTTTATTGTTCAATACATCCGATGGTAAGTTGTCCTGACTTCCTAAATGCAATTCATCAATGAATTTTATACCACTGAGCCAGTTGCCATCCAGATAATCGTATCGTCCCTGAACATCATTTTGACGGCCAACAAAATTCCACATCAAGTACCTCCAATACATGTATCCAAATTGATACTCTACCATAAAACCTAGATTGTCCGCAGTTGTTGGTTTTTCAACAATCAAATAGTCGCCATAACTTTTTAGGAAGGTGACATATCCTTCGTTGTCAATTTGTTTTTGCGCGTAGGCTTGTCTGAATTCAGAAATTATTTTTTGAGTTTCATTTTTGAGTTGTGCAATCGCTTTATTGTAATCTTCTTCACTAAGTTGACTGGCATCAATACCGTATTTTGCTAAATCATCCTCGTAAGGATAATTAGGATTTAATTTGAATTGAGGCGGATTGGTAAAATTCATGTAATTTTCAATATGTCCATCGCTCCACATTCTTGGGAGAATGGTTTTGTGATTGTCATCTGAATTTTGGGAAGCATTTTTATAATTATTGACAATAACATATTTCCCTGTTTTATAATCTCTTTCATAATTGGGTGCTTTGTCTAAATAAGGATTATTGGCATCTAATCCGGCAAAATTCTCTGTGTATTGTGGACCATAGAACAATGCATTTACGCCATATTGTTCTCTATTGTAATAGGCTAAAACTTCGCGGGCATCAGACGGTTTGTTTTCATTGATTACAGTATTTGCATTTGCTCGAATGGGTAGCATCATCCATGTCGAGAAACCAATTAAAATAAAAAGGATGCAAAGAATTATGGTGTTGTAGAACACAAAGCCTTTTTGTTTGGTGTATTTCAATCCAAAGTAAAAGAAAGCAATCAAAGCTATTGTAACAAACACAGTGCCCGAGTCAAACGGCAGTCCTAAACTATTGACCATAAAAACTTCTATTTTACCAAAGAATCCCATGGTCATAGGAAGTAGCAATTTGAAAATAAACAACAAAATAGCAATTACTACAACATTTGCAATAAGGAAACTTTTAACTGTTACTACCTTATAGTTTTTAAAAAAATAAAGAAAACCTATTGCGGGAATTGTTAGTAATGCCATAAAGTGAACCCCAAAGGAAAGTCCTACAACAAGAGAAATAATCAATAACCACTTATTTCCTCTTGGAGTATTCATGTCTTGCTCCCAGCGTAAACCCAGCCAAAACAATAGGGCAATAAACAAGGATGCCATGGCGTAAACCTCAGCCTCGACAGCATTGTACCAAAAGCTATCTGAAAAAGTGAAGGCTAAAGCACCAACAAATGAACTTCCTAGTATAACGATTTCATTGTTTCTGTTAGTCTCTGAAAATCGGGAAATCAATTTTTTTAGAAGAATGGACGAAGACCAAAAAAGGAATAAAATAGTAAAGGCACTCGAGAATACGGACATCATATTTACCATTAAGGCAATGTGTTGATCATCTGATGCAAACATGGCGAAAAAAGCGCCAATCATCTGGTATAAAGGAGCTCCCGGAGGGTGGCCAACTTGAAGTTTTGCTGCGGTGGAAATGTATTCGCCACAATCCCAAAAACTCATGGTAGGCTCAACAGTTAAAGTGTAAGTTAATAATGCGATTCCAAATGTTAACCAACCAATAATTGTGTTCCATTTATTGAAGTTGAATGTTCCTTTGTCCATGTACTAAAATTTAGTTTAAATGTAAGTTACAAAGAAAATGTTTTTTTATTTAACCCTAGTAGCATTAACACTATTTTCTGGAAAAGTAATGAAATTCAATAATCAATTGATTGTAAAGCTCTTTTGAGATATTTTGCAGCTGATTTTATTTTTTGTTATTTTTTTTTAATAAAAAGGCAAAAAAAATTTGTGCAAACTAAATTTTATTTTAAATTTGCACTCGCTTAGCAGCAATGCTGGTCTATGGTGTAATGGTAACACAACTGTTTTTGGTGCAGTCGTTCAAGGTTCGAGTCCTTGTAGACCAACAAAAAACCTCTCAATTTCTGAGAGGTTTTTTTATATACTAAATTCTGAGTAGAGTTTGTTGGGGTTTCCGGGATATGAGAATGAAGTTGGTCAGTTGTTATTTGCAAAGCCAAAAGGAGTTAAATTCTAAAAGTGATAACAGGTCTGGTGGTATGATTTACTAAGTCTTCACTGATGCTTCCGTTAAAGAAATGTGCTAGCCCAGTTCTGCCATGGGTGCAAAGTCCAATTAAATCAGCATCTATTGTTTTTGAAAAATTGATTATTCCACTTTCAATGTTCGCATCATTGAAGAGGTGTGAGGAGTAATTTGGAAGGTCAAAATCAGCCATAAAAGCACCCATCACCTTTTCGGCAGCAAGAGTGGTCTTAAAACTATTGGGAGTGCAAATCATGACTAAAAACAAATTGGCATCAAAGATCTTCGCGAACTCCATCATTTTTTTAAAAGGCTTTTTAGCTTCTTTTGAAAAATCAGAGGCAAAGACGAAATTTTTAAATTTTAATTTACCTACATCTTTTTTTATAACTAAAACTGGAATTTCGGAGAGTCGGACCACTTTTTCAGTATTAGAGCCAATAATGATTTCTTCAATGCCTGAAGTGCCATGAGAGCCCATAACGATTAAATCAATTTTATTCTTTTTGTTAAAGGATAAAATACCGCTAAAAGCTTTTTCAAATTGTACAGAGACATGTACCGGAATTCCTTTCAAATAGGGCTGTTCTTTTATTTTTTGAAGGTTTTCGTTAACTTTTTTGATGAACAACATAAGCGCCGGAGTAATGTCTGCTCCAGTAACAGAGTCATTCATGTGGTTTGGGAGTTCTAACAAATGCAATAGGAATATTTCACACTTGTTTTTTCTTGCAATTACAGCAGCCACTTTTAGAGCGTTTCCGGCATGATCAGAAAAATCGGTTGGGACTAAAATACGTTTCATAATTACAGCGTGTTAAATTATGGTAAAACTGTTGTTTTGAATTGTTCATTAAAGATAAGAAATTATTTTAGAGCAATCGATTATTTTGGTTTATAAAAAAAAACACTATATTTGCACCGTTATTTATTAAAATCTAGATAATGAGGGGACTAAATGTCCCCTCTTTTTATAAGCATATGACATTTAAAGAGAAAGTAAACACGTTATTGGCAGAAGGCCTGTTAGAGAAGCCGTCAATTTTTTTGATAGACCTGATTATCACGGATGCTTTTAAGGTTATTGTGACCTTGGATGGAGATAATGGAGTAGCGCTTCAGGATTGTATTGATGTGAGCCGTTCACTAGACAATAACCTGGACCGTGAGGAGCAGGATTTTTCTTTAGAAGTGGCTTCGGTAGGAGTAGGATCTCCATTGAAATTGATCAGACAATACAAGAAAAATATAGGGCGTACATTGATTGTGAAGACTGGAGCAGAAATAATTGAAGCGGAATTAGTGGAAGCTAATGATGATTTTGTAATTTTGTCATGGGAAGCAAGAGAGCCAAAAAAGATTGGTAAAGGGAAGGAGACCGTTCAAAAAGAACTTAAACTACCTTATGGAGACATTAAAGAAGCAATTGTTACAGTAACATTTTAATTAAAGAATTCGCATGGAAAATTTAGCATTGATCGATTCATTCTCAGAGTTTAAAGATGATAAACTTATTGATCGTGTAACGCTTATGGCAATTTTAGAAGATGTATTTAGAAATGCATTGAAAAAAAAATACGGTTCAGATGATAATTTCGATATCATTATAAATCCTGATAAAGGAGATATGGAGATTTGGCAAAGAAGAGTAATTGTTGCGGATGAAGACTTGGATTTTGATCACCTTGAAATTACATTGACTGAAGCTAGAAAAATAGAGCCTGATTTTGAAATTGGAGAAGAGGTTTCTGAAGAAGTTAAATTAATTGATTTAGGAAGAAGAGCAATTTTAGCTTTGCGTCAGAATTTGATTTCTAAAATTCATGAACACGATAACACCAATCTTTACAAGCAGTTTAAAGATTTAATAGGAGATATTTACACCGCTGAAGTGCACCATGTGCGTCCAAGAGTTGTGATTTTAGTTGATGATGAAGGCAATGAAATTATTTTGCCAAAAGAAAAACAAATACCTTCTGATTTTTTCCGCAAGGGAGATAATGTCAGAGGGATAATTGAAAGCGTTGAGTTGAAGGGAAATAAACCTCAAATTATTATGTCTAGAACTTCGGAGAAGTTCTTGGAAAAATTGTTTGAGCAAGAAATTCCGGAAGTATTTGATGGTTTAATCATGGTAAAGAAAGTGGTTAGGATACCCGGCGAAAAAGCAAAAGTAGCTGTTGATTCTTATGACGACAGAATAGATCCTGTGGGGGCTTGTGTAGGTATGAAAGGGTCTCGTATTCATGGAATCGTGCGTGAATTAGGTAATGAGAATATAGATGTTATCAATTATACAAGCAACATTCAATTGTTTATCACAAGAGCATTAAGCCCTGCAAAAGTATCTTCGATCAAGATCAATGAAGAGACTAAAAGAGCAGAGGTTTTCTTGAAGCTTGAAGAAGTTTCAAAAGCGATTGGTCGTGGGGGACACAATATCAAATTAGCGGGCTTATTAACGGGCTATGAATTAGACGTTATTCGTGAAGGTGATGTTGCTGGTGCTACCGCTGATGATGATGATGTTGAATTAACAGAGTTTTCAGATGAAATTGAAGACTGGGTTATTGAAGAATTTGCAAAAATTGGATTGGATACTGCAAAAAGTATCTTAAAACAAGATGTAGAAGATTTAGTACGAAGAACAGACCTGGAAGAGGAAACGATTCTGGATGTAATGAGAATATTGAAAGAAGAATTTGACAGTTAGTCATTGAGTCTTCAACGATAAACATGCCATTTTACAATTAATTCTTGCTCGGTAGGTATCGAGTCGGGAGTAAAGTGAGGAATAACAAAAAAGGTAATAATAAAAAGGTTTTATGTCTGAAGAGAGAATTATTAGAATAAACAAAGTTTTAAGGGAATTGAATATTTCTTTGGAAAGAGCTGTGGATTATCTAAAAGATAAAGGGATAGCTATTGAAGCAAACCCAAACACAAAAATTTCTGATGATGTATACAATGTCTTGTGCGGTCAGTTTGCAGGTGACAAAGGGAATAAAGAAGCTTCGAAAGAAGTTGGGGAAGAAAAAAGAAAAGAAAAAGAGGCTTTGCGTTTAGAACGAGAGAAAGAAATCGAAGACAAACGTAAGATTGAGGAAGAGCGTCTGAAACAGCAAGAAGTTATAAAAGCGAGAGCAGTTATAGCGGGTCCTGTTCAGGTAGGTAAGATTGATCTTAATCCTAAAAAACCTTCCGTCGTCACTCCTGTGAAAGCGGTTGAAAAAGTGGAGACTCCAGTTGCTAAAGTAGCTGAGGTGAAAGCAATTCAAAAAGAAGCTTCAACAGAAAAACTGTCGCCAGAAAAACCTTTAGAAGAAAAACCTGTTTCAGATAAAAAAGAGATAAAACCGGTTGTTGGAATTAAAGAGGTAAAAAAAGAGACTGTAAAAGCAGTCCCTGCTGAACCAAAAGAGGTAGTGAAAACGGAAATTGCTAAAACTGATGACGTGCCTGTTGATGAAACCATCACAACGCAATATCAAAAATTATCAGGAACTACTTTGACAGGGCAGATCATTGATTTGTCACAATTCAACAAACCAAAAAAGAAAAAAGAAGAACCTAAAATCACTCCTAATAAACCGGGTGCTCCAGGATCGGCTGCGGCTAATGCAAATAAAAACAAGCGTAAAAGGATTGCTCCTAAACCAGGAGTTCCTAGGCCGCCTGCAGTTCCAGGAGTTCCGGGAGCGCCAAATCCTAACAAGATTACGCCAAATGTTGGTGGTGGCGGATTTAATGCTAACAGAAGTGCAAGACCTGGTTTCGTAAGAGGAAACAGACCTGCTATTGTTGCTAAAGTAGAGCCTACGGAAGAAGAGGTAAAAAACCAAATTAGAGAGACTTTAGAAAAACTTCAAGGAAAAGGAGGTAAATCTAAAGCAGCTAAATATAGAAGAGATAAAAGAGATACGCACCGTCAAAAATCAGATGACGAGCAAAGAGCCATAGACGAAGGAAGCAAAACGATTAAGGTTACTGAGTTTGTTACCGTTGGTGAAATTGCCATCATGATGGATGTGCCAATTACAAAAGTTATTGGAACTTGTATGTCGCTTGGAATCATGGTTACCATGAATCAGCGTCTTGATGCGGAAACATTGACAATCGTTGCGGATGAGTTTGGTTATGAAGTTGAATTTATCACGGTAGATATTGAAGAAGCAATTCAGGTTGTTGCAGATAGAGAAGAAGATTTAGTATTCAGAGCGCCTATTGTTACGGTAATGGGTCACGTAGATCACGGTAAAACATCGTTACTGGATTACGTTCGTAAAGAAAACGTAATCGCAGGGGAGTCTGGAGGAATTACACAACATATTGGTGCCTACGGAGTAACTTTGGATAACGGACAAAAAATTGCATTCTTAGATACACCGGGTCACGAAGCTTTTACAGCGATGCGTGCGCGTGGTGCTCAAGTTACGGATATTGCAATTATTGTGATTGCTGCGGATGATGACATCATGCCACAAACGAAAGAAGCGATCAGTCATGCTCAAGCAGCAGGCGTTCCTATTATATTTGCCATTAATAAAATTGACAAGCCTAATGCCAATCCTGAAAAAGTAAAAGAAAGATTAGCGGGTATGAATTTACTAGTAGAAGATTGGGGTGGGAAAATTCAATCTCATGATATCTCTGCAAAAGTTGGTACAGGTGTCAAAGAATTATTAGAGAAGGTATTGTTAGAAGCGGAACTTTTAGATTTAAAATCAAATCCAAATAAAGCGGCTCAAGGTACAGTGGTTGAGGCATTTCTTGATAAAGGAAAAGGATATGTTTCTACCATATTAGTACAGCATGGAACGTTACGAGTTGGTGATTATATGTTAGCAGGGAAGCATCATGGTAAGATAAAAGCCATGCATGATGAAAGAGGGAATATAGTTACAGTTGCGGGACCTTCAACTCCGGTTTCTGTTCTGGGTCTTGATGGAGCAGCCACTGCAGGGGATAAGTTCAATATTTTTGAAGATGAAAAAGAAGCCAAACAAATTGCTTCAAAACGTTCTCAATTGATGCGTGAGCAGTCTGTACGTACACAACGACACATTACATTGGATGAAATTGGACGTAGAATAGCATTGGGTCAATTTAAAGAATTAAATATTATCCTTAAGGGAGATGTGGATGGTTCTGTTGAAGCATTGTCTGATTCGTTCTCTAAATTATCTACCGAAGAAATTCAAATTAATATTATTCATAAAGGGGTTGGTGCAATTACAGAAACTGACGTAATGTTGGCTTCGGCATCGGATGCAATCATCATCGGATTTAATGTTCGTCCTGCTGGAAACGCAAGACAATTAGCAGATAAAGAAGAAATTGATATCCGTTACTATTCTATTATTTATGCTGCAATTGATGACTTGAAAGATGCCATGGAAGGGATGTTAGCTCCAGAAATGAAAGAAGAAATTCTGGGTACAGCGGAGATTAGAGAGATATTCAAAATCTCTAAAGTAGGTTCTATTGCGGGTTGTATGGTAATGGACGGTAAAATTTCCAGAAGCGCTAAAATGAGAATCATTAGAGATGGTGTGGTGGTGCATACAGGTGAACTGATAGCATTGAAACGTTTCAAAGATGATGTTAAAGAGGTTGCTAAAGGCTATGATTGTGGAATTCAGATCAAGGGATATAATGACATTGAAGAAAGAGATGTTATTGAATCTTACCATGAGGTAGCAATTAAGAAGAAATTGAAATAGAATTATATTGTTTTAATTAAAATCCCGACTAGTCGGGATTTTTTTGTTTTAAACAAAGACAGGTTTAGTCTTGAAAAGCTTTTTTAATGGCTGAATAAAAGTTTTTTGTTTTAACACTGATTTTTATTTGTTAAGGAAAAGTGACAACTTTTTTTTATTTAATCGAGAGTGGGATAGGAGTTTGTGTTGTACAATGAGTAGTTTGTGATTTAGGCTTTCAGCGCTTTTTTTAGGAACAATTTTTTATAACTGTGCAAAATAGTGGTTTGGGTTTTTTAAATGCCATCCTTCTCTACGAAGCTTAATTAGAGTGTTTTTTGTTGAACTGAGCTTATTCGTTTATGTCATCCTGATTTAAAGTTTTTTGCTTATTTCAAATAATAGAGAGCTTGATTTTATATAATTTGAATATTTTTTAAGTTTATTAGAGGATAATTTTGCTATTTTTCAATTGTCTTTGGTTTTTTTTAATCCAATTATAAAAACAAAAAAACCACTTTTGAAGTGGTTTTTTTAAAATAGGAGATGCATGATTACTGATGCTGTTTTATTTGTTAGGCTTTATCAAATGTACATTGGAATAGCTTTTTTTGATCTCTATTAGATTTCGTTCTGCTTCAATTCGTGTTTTGAAATTCCCAACCCAAACTTTGTAGTTTGGAGTAAAAAAAATAATGGTGCCGTCAATATCTCGAAATTGTTGTCTAAATTGATTAAGAGTGTTTCTTGCTTTTTCACTTTCGCCACTAAATATTTGAATTTTATATTGGTCATTTATAGCATTAGAAATATTTGTTTTTCTCTTTTCATTTAGTAATTGTTCAAATTTAGGGTCTTGATTAACGGTTAAGTTTTTGTCTTGTGCAATTGCATGTATATAAGATATACAAAATGCAATAGTGATAAAAAAAGCTTTTTTGGAGGCTAAAATTCTCATAATGTGATTGTTTTTGTGTAAAAGTACTATTTAATAAATCATACTAAACTCAGAATATTATTTAGAATAGATATAAATTGAAATTAAGACTATTTTAAGGTTTTGAGAGTAGTTCTTAAGTCGTATTTTTGTGCAAGTTTAAAATAAAGGATCAGTTTTTATAAAAATAATTAGAAAAAACTGTGCCAATTTTTAGTAGATAATCATTATACTATATGAAAAAGGTGGGTAACCATAATTCGATCTCAAGGAAATTAATTCTTAGCATAGCTTTAATGCTGTCTGTTTCCTTTACTTCATTTGCTCAAGAAGCTACTCCAGCAGTAGCGGATGTTACTGCGGATGCTACAGCTACTTCACAAAGTGCTGATCCGGTTAAGGGTAAAGAGCTTTTTAATGCTAACTGTGCGGCATGTCACAAACTTGATGCGAAAGCAACAGGACCGGCTCTTAGAGGCGTGGGTGCTAAATATGATGCTTCATGGCTTCATAAGTGGGTTCGTAATAGTTCAGATCTTATCAAATCAGGAGATGCTCAAGCTGTAAAAGTTTATGAGGAAAATAACAAGGCCGTAATGTCTGCTTTTCCTCAATTATCGGATGCTGATATTGATAATATAATTGCTTACACTTCAGAGCCAAAAGCGGAGGCTCCTGCAGCAGCTTCAGGTACTGAGGCGGTTCCAGGAACAGCTGATGCAGACAGTGGGGTTTCGAATAATATTATTTTAGGGGCTTTGTCCTTGGTGATGTTAGTTCTTGTGGTAATGTTGTTTCTTGTGAATAATGTGTTAACTAAAGTAGCAAAAGCAAATGGTATTGAAGTTGCTCCAAAAACTCCAACAACACCTATTTGGAAGTCGTTTGTTAGAAATCAGTTTTTAGTATTGGTTACTTCTGTGTTTTTGTTGTTGGCGAGTGCGTATTTTGTATATGGTTATCTGATGCAAATTGGTGTTGACCAGGATTATGCGCCAGTTCAGCCGATTCATTATTCTCATAGAATACATGCTGGAGATAATGAGATCAACTGTAAGTATTGTCACTCCTCTGCAAGAGTTAGTAAGAATGCTGGAATTCCTTCATTGAATGTTTGTATGAATTGTCATAAGAATATTGCTGAAGTTGCTGAAACAACAGCTACTCCTGAATACAGTAAGGCGTTTTATGATGAGCAAATTCAGAAATTATATACAGCAGTTGGTTGGGATCAAACAACTCAAACGTACACAGGTAAAACACAGCCTGTAAAATGGGTTCGTATTCATAACTTGCCGGATTTTGTTTATTTTAATCACTCGCAACACGTAACGGTGGCTGGTATTGAATGTCAAACTTGTCACGGTCCAGTACAAGAATATGAGATTCAAAAACAATTCGCTCCTTTAACAATGGGTTGGTGTATTGATTGTCACAGGAAAACTGAGGTAAAAATGGAAGGCAATGAATATTATACTAAGATTCACGAGGAGCTTTCTAAGAAATACGGTGTAGACAAGTTGACTGCGGCTCAAATGGGAGGTTTAGAATGTGGTAAATGCCATTATTAATCAAATTATTAAGATTTTAATATTTATATATGTCATCAAACAAAAAATACTGGAAAAGTGTTGAAGAGCTAGATCAAAATAGTTCTGTTGTTGAGGCCCTTAGAAATAACGAATTTGTTGAAGAAATTCCTACGGATGAATTTTTAGGAAATGATGGTACTTTGTCATCTTCGTCAACATCACGTCGTGATTTTTTAAAGTACGTTGGTTTTAGCACAGCAGCAGCCACGCTTGCGGCTTGTGAAGGACCGGTTAACAAGTCTATTCCTTACGTGCTTCAGCCGGAACAAATTATCCCCGGAGTAGCCGATTATTATGCAACGTCAGTTTTTGATGGTTTTGACTTTGCAAATCTTTTGGTGAAAACACGCGAAGGGCGCCCTATTAAAATAGATAATAATACTATTCAAGGTGCTGCGTTTAGTGCTAATGCAAGAATTCATGCTTCTATTCTTTCGTTATACGACAGTATGCGTTTGAAGGAACCAAAGATAGAAGGTAAAAATGCGGCTTGGTCTGCTGTTGATTCTAAAATAAAGTCTAGTATCGCTGCTGCTGCTGCAAAAGGCGGTCAAGTGGTGCTTTTGACTAATACACTGGCGAGTCCATCATCAGAAAAGCTTATTGCTGAATTTATTGCCAAAAATCCAAATGCGAAACATGTTGTTTACGATGCTGTTTCTTCTTCGGAAGCATTAGATGCTTTTGAAACTGTTTATGGAGAAAGAGCTTTAGTTAATTATGATTTTTCAAAAGCATCTCTTATCGTTTCTGTTGGAGCTGATTTTCTTGGAGACTGGCAAGGCGGGGGTTATGATTCGGGTTATACGCAAGGAAGAGTGCCAAAAGCAGGAAAAATGTCTCGTCATTTTCAGTTAGAAGCTAATATGACACTCTCGGGTGCTGCAGCTGATAAACGTTTGCCAATGTCTACGGCTAATCAAAAGCAAGCGTTAGTTCATATTTATAATGTGGTAACAGGTTCTTCTGTTGGCGTAACTTTAGAAGATAAATTTAAAGCTGAAGTTACTAAAGCGGCTCAGCAGTTAAAAGCTGCAGGTGCAAAAGGAGTTTTAGTTTCTGGTATTCAAGATAAAAATGCTCAGTTAGTAGTTTTGGCTGTGAATCAAGCATTGGCCAGTGAGGCTTTTACTACCTCTGGTGTAAGACAAATCAGAAAAGGTTCAAATGAAAAAGTGAATCAATTAATTAATGATATGAAAGCAGGAAGTGTTCATACGTTGATTATGAGTGGTGTTAATCCAGTCTATACTTTACCAGACAGCACTTCTTTTGTTGAAGCACTGAAGAAAGTTAATACATCAGTATCTTTTTCTTTGAAAGAAGATGAAACGGCTTTAGTAAGTACAATTGCAGCAGCTGTTCCTCATTATTTGGAATCATGGAATGATGTAAGTTTCACCAAAGGAACTTATGGGATTACTCAGCCTACGATCCGTCCTCTTTTTAATACCAAACAATTTCAGGATGTATTGTTGTCTTTAAATGGAATGACTGGTACATTTTACGATTATATTAAAGGGAATGCTTCGACAATAATAGCAGGTTCTTCTTGGAATAAAGTGTTGCATGATGGTGTTTATGTGGGTGTTGTACCTACTGTAGCTGCAGGTTCTGCTGATTATGGTGCTGCTGCAACTGCTTTGGCACAATCAAAAGCTTCTGAAGGACTAGAACTTGTTTTATACACCAAAACTGGTTTAGGGGATGGACAACAAGCAAACAACCCTTGGTTACAAGAATTTCCGGATCCAATTACAAGAGTTTCTTGGGATAACTATCTTACGGTTTCGAATGCTGATGCTAAGAAATATGATCTTTCGAATGAAATTGTTGCTAATGGGGGGTTAAACGGAAGTTATGCTAGCATTACCACAGCAGACGGAATTAAATTAGAAAATGTTCCTGTAATTGTGCAACCGGGTCAGGCTGTTGGTACTATTGGCTTGGCGTTAGGGTACGGTCGCAAAGCGGCTTTGAAGGAAGAAATGATGGTGGGTTTAAATGCCTATTCTTTATATAAAGGTTTCAATAATGTACAATCAGTAACCTTGGTAAAAGCTGAAGGTGAACATGAGTTTGCTTGTGTTCAAGGTCAGAAAACATTGATGGGAAGAGGGGATATTATAAAAGAAACATCTTTAGAAATTTTTAATACAAAAGATGCTCAAATCTGGAATCCTCAACCTATGGTGTCATTGGATCATAAGGAGGTAGAGGCTACTAAGGTAGATTTGTGGTCTTCATTTGATCGTTCTGTCGGGCATCATTTTAATCTTTCTATAGATTTAAATTCATGTACCGGTTGTGGTGCTTGTGTGATAGCATGTCATGCTGAAAATAACGTTCCTGTAGTAGGGAAAGCTGAAATTAGAAGAAGTCGTGATATGCACTGGTTGCGTATTGACAGGTATTATTCTTCCGAAAGTACTTTTGAAGGTGATAACGAAAGAAAAGAAAATATAGCAGGTTTATCAAGTTCATTATCTACATTTAATGAAATGGAAAAGGCAGGTGATAATCCTCAAGTTTCTTTTCAGCCTGTAATGTGTCAACATTGTAACCATGCACCCTGTGAAACAGTTTGTCCAGTAGCGGCAACTTCACACTCGCGTCAAGGTCAAAATCATATGGCTTATAACAGATGCGTTGGTACGCGTTATTGTGCTAACAACTGTCCGTATAAAGTACGTCGTTTTAATTGGTTTTTATACAACAAAAACAGTGAATTTGATTATCATATGAATGATGATTTAGGACGTATGGTATTGAATCCGGATGTTAATGTTCGCTCTCGTGGAGTTATGGAAAAATGTTCAATGTGTATTCAAATGACACAAGCAACTATTTTGAAAGCTAAAAACGAAGGAAGAGTAATCATTGATGGTGAATTCCAAACGGCATGTTCAAATGCTTGTTCTAATGGAGCAATGAAATTTGGAGATATAAATGATAAAGATGCGGAAGTGGCTGCCTTAGTTGCTGACGAAAGGATGTATCATTTGTTGGAGCATGTTGGAACAAAACCTAATGTGATTTATCACGTTAAAGTTAGAAATACTTAGTACAAAAAAAGAATTAATTAAGAATCAATATAAAGGATTATGTCGTCTCACTACGAAGCAACCATTAGAAAACCCTTAGTTATAGGTGATAAAACTTATCATGATGTAACTGTAGATGTAGCAGCACCTGTTGAAGGTAAAGCAAATAAACATTGGTGGATTGTATTTTCAATTGCATTAATAGCCTTCCTTTGGGGTTTAGGCTGTATAATTTACACTGTTTCTACAGGTATTGGAACATGGGGGTTAAATAAAACTGTTGGATGGGCTTGGGATATCACGAACTTTGTTTGGTGGGTTGGTATTGGTCATGCTGGAACTTTAATTTCGGCAGTATTATTGCTTTTCCGTCAGCGTTGGAGAATGGCTATTAACCGTTCTGCTGAAGCAATGACAATTTTCTCTGTTATCCAGGCAGGTTTATTTCCAATTATTCACATGGGTCGTCCATGGTTAGCCTATTGGGTTTTACCAATTCCGAATCAATTTGGTTCTCTTTGGGTGAATTTTAACTCACCATTACTTTGGGATGTATTTGCAATTTCTACCTATCTTTCTGTTTCATTAGTATTTTGGTGGACTGGTTTATTACCTGATTTTGCCATGTTGCGTGACAGAGCAATAACTCCTTTTAATAAAAGAGTATATTCTATATTGAGTTTTGGTTGGAGCGGTAGAGCAAAAGACTGGCAACGATTTGAAGAAGTTTCTTTAGTTCTTGCAGGTTTAGCAACTCCGCTTGTGCTTTCGGTGCACACAATTGTATCAATGGATTTTGCCACGTCAGTTATTCCTGGCTGGCATACTACAATTTTTCCGCCTTACTTTGTTGCTGGAGCAGTTTTCTCAGGGTTTGCAATGGTAAATACGTTGCTGATTATTATGAGAAAAGTTTCAAATTTAGAAGCTTATATCACAGTTCAACACATTGAATTGATGAATATCGTAATCATGATTACAGGTTCAATTGTAGGTGTTGCTTATATTACGGAATTATTTGTTGCATGGTATTCCGGTGTAGAGTATGAACAATATGCCTTTTTAAACAGAGCTACTGGACCGTACTGGTGGGCTTATTGGTCTATGATGACTTGCAATGTTTTTTCTCCACAATTCATGTGGTTTAAAAAATTAAGAACAAGTATTATGTTTTCCTTTATAATTTCAATTGTAGTGAATATTGGAATGTGGTTTGAAAGATTTGTAATCATTGTAACTTCATTGCACAGGGATTATTTGCCATCTTCATGGACAATGTTCTCTCCTACATTTGTTGATATTGGAATTTTTATTGGAACTATAGGATTCTTCTTCGTACTGTTTTTACTCTATTCCAGAACATTTCCTGTGATAGCTCAGGCAGAGGTGAAAACAATTTTAAAAGGAACCGGAGATAATTACAAAAGAGAAAGAGAAGCAAATAAAGATTCACACCATGAGTAATAAAGTAATATACGCCATTTATAATGACGATGATATTTTGATGGATGCGGTTAAAAAAACCCGAGCAGCCCATCATCATATTGAAGAAGTTTTTACTCCATTCCCTGTACACGGTTTGGATAAAGCTATGGGAATTGCACCAACGAGATTAGCGATTTGTGCTTTCCTGTATGGTTGCGTAGGTATTTCGGTAGCAACAGCCATGATGAATTATATAATGATTCAAGATTGGCCTCAGGATATTGGTGGAAAGCCAAGTTTCAGTTATATTGAAAATATGCCAGCTTTTGTTCCAATTATGTTTGAACTTACAGTGTTCTTTTCTGCTCACTTAATGGTTATTACTTTTTATATGAGAAGTAAATTATGGCCTTTCAAAGAAGCGGAAAATCCTGATGTAAGAACCACAGATGACCATTTTTTAATGGAAGTTGCTGTAAACAATAATGAAGAGGAATTAGTTTCTTTTTTCCAAAGCACGGGAGCTGTAGAAGTTAAAGTAATAGAAAAGCATTAATTATAGATATGAAAAGCGTATATAAAATAACACTTTTATTTGGTATAACTATTTTAGTTTCCTCCTGCCATAATAATGCGGCACCAAACTATCAGTATTTTCCAAATATGTATGAGTCAGTAGGGTATGAAACTTATTCTGAATCAAATGCATTTAAAAATGGTAAAGAAGGACAACTTCCTGCTCAAGGATCCATAAACCGAGGGTTTGAGCCTTTTGAATACGAAAACTCTACGGCTGGATATGAGTTAGCTAAAGTGAATCTTAAATCTCCTTTAGACTCCTTAAGTAGAGAACCTGAAAAGGCAAAAGAACTTTTTGAAATTTATTGTATCAGTTGCCACGGTGCTTCTGGAAACGGTAAAGGTAAACTGGTAGAAAGAGAAAAATTTCTGGGTGTTCCTAGTTATAAAGATAGAGTTATTACTGAGGGAAGTATTTATCATGTAATAACGTATGGTTTGAATTCTATGGGCTCGCATGCAAACCAGTTGAGTGCCCATGAACGTTGGTTGGTTACTGACTATGTTCTAAAACTAAAAAGCGAATTATAATTGTTGAACAAACTGATCGTAATAGATATGTATACATTTTCAAGTAAATTAAAAACTTTTTCTTTCCTCTTAATGGCCATAGGCGTATTAGGGATTGGATATGGTTTTTGGAGTGCACCAAAGGATATTCAAGAAGTTGAAACTCTTCTTGCTGCTGAAAGCCATGGTAGTCATGGAGAAGTTAAACATGAAACTTCAAAACCTGTTGAAGAGCATGTTGTTTCTAACGGGCACGAGGAAGCTCAAAGTACAAAAGAGGGCAATGCAATAGTATCGCCTACGGACAGCACTTCAGAAGTTATTAATGAAGTTCATGAGAATTCGTTACACACCGAAGTAGCTGTAAAAAAGGGTGAACATGAAATTAGTGAAGAAGTGAAACATGCGGAACATGCGGAACATTTGAATCATGTTTTGCATCAGTTGCAAAATAAGCCATGGGCTGCTTTTTATGTTGCCTGTATATTCTTTATGTTGGTATCTTTGGGTGTTTTAGCTTTTTATGCTATTCAACAAGTAGCTCAGGCTGGTTGGTCGCCTGTTTTGTTTAGAGTTATGCAGGGTATAACGTCTTATTTACCAGTAGGGTCTGTTGTCTTTTTTATAGTATTATTGTTATGTGGTCTTCATCTTAATCATCTTTTTATATGGTTAGATCCTGAAGTTGTTGCTACGGATAAATTAATTGCGAATAAAGCGGGGTATTTAAATTTTCCTTTTTGGATTATTAGGGCAGCTATATTTTTGACTGGTTGGAATTTGTATCACTATTTTTCTAGAAAATATTGTTTAGCGCAAGATGATGCTAGTGATGATTTATTTTACAAGAAAAACTTTAAATTATCGGCTGTCTTCTTAGTTTTCTTTATTGTTACAGAATCGATAATGTCCTGGGACTGGATTATGTCTATCGATCCACATTGGTTTAGTACTTTATTTGGGTGGTATGTTTTTTCAAGTTTCTTTGTTAGTGGAATCACCACGATAGCATTAGTTACTTTGTATTTGAAATCTAGAGGTTTTTTAGAGCACGTTAATACGAGTCATATTCATGATTTAGCAAAATTCATGTTCGGTTTTAGTATATTTTGGACTTATTTATGGTTTTCACAATATATGCTTATTTGGTATGCTAATATTCCGGAAGAGGTAACTTATTATATAACTAGAATCGAATTATATAATATTCCGTTCTTTGGTGCTGTGGTTATGAATTTTGTATTTCCTTTGTTGATCTTAGTTAATACTGATTTTAAAAGAATTACATGGGTTTTAGTCATGGCAGGTGCCGTTATTTTGGTTGGACATTATATAGACTTTTTCAACATGATTATGCCAGGAACTGTTGGAGACAGATGGTTCATTGGGGTTTCAGAGATAGCTTCTGTTCTTTTCTTCCTTGGATTATTTATTTATGTTGTTTTTACAGCATTGACAAAAGTTCCTTTGTTGCCAAAAAGAAATCCATTTATTGAAGAAAGTAAACATTTCCATTATTAATATTTAAAGAAAAAAACAGATGACAAGTTTGTTGGTAATTATAGTTTTAGCTTTATTAGCTGTTGCTTTGTGGCAATTGACTAAAATATTCGATCTGACGCAAGTTGGATCCAATTCCGATAGCTCTGAAGTAGCTACAGATAATGACAATAACGTTCAAGGTTATTTAATGTTTGGTTTTTTGGCCTTTATTTATATTTTTTCAATATATGGTTTGTTTGCTTGGGGACCTTTAGTCCTTCATACATCTGCTTCTGCTCATGGTGAACAAGTGGATTATTTGATGAACATAACTTGGATTCTTATCTTTATTGTGCAAGCTATTACTCAGGTTTTATTGCATTATTTTGCTTTCAAATACAGAGGAAAAAAAGATCAAAAGGCACTTTATTTTGCCGATAATAATAAATTAGAAGCTATTTGGAGCGTTATTCCTGCAGTAGTTTTGGCAGGATTAATACTTTATGGATTGTATGCTTGGAATAATATTATGTTTGTTGATGAAGATGAAGATACAATCGTAATCGAATTATATGCGCAACAGTTTAACTGGAAAGCCAGATATTCAGGGGAGGATAACGTACTTGGAAAAGCAAATGTAAGGTTTATCGAAGGTGCAAATGCTGTAGGAGTTGATTTATCGGATCCATATTCTCAAGATGATATATTGGTAACAGAATTGCATATTCCAAAAGGGAAGAAAATTCATTTCAAAATGCGTTCTCAAGACGTTTTACATTCTGCTTACATGCCTCACTTTAGAGCGCAAATGAATTGTGTTCCTGGTATGGTAACTGAGTTCGCTTTTGAGCCTGTTTATACCACTGTAGAATACAGAGAATTGCCTTATATGGTTGAAAAAGTTGCAAATATTAATGCTTTAAGGGCTAAGAAAAGTGTTGGTTTGGTGGCAAAAGGAGAGGCAGCTTTAGATCCTTATACTTTTGATTATCTGTTACTTTGTAATAAAATTTGTGGTACATCTCATTACAACATGCAAATGAAGATCATTGTAGATACTCCTGAAGACTATAAAGCTTGGTTGAAAGAGAAGGCTACTATCGTTAATGAAGTTAAAGCAGCTTTAGCTACGCCAGCTCCTGTAGATACTGGAGCAAGTACTGATACTGCTGCTGCTGTAACGGCAATGAAATAATATTATAAAAAAAATTTAAAGTAAACATATATGTCAGCAGAAGGTCACGATCACGCAATAGATCACGAACACGAACATCACCATAAAGACACTTTTATTACTAAATATATTTTTAGTATTGATCATAAGATGATTGCCAAACAATACCTAATTACGGGTATCATTATGGGGATTATTGGTGTTGGGATGTCTATGCTTTTTAGAATGCAATTAGCATGGCCGGAAGAATCTTTCCGAATATTTAATATTTTACTAGGGGATAAATTTGCTCCTAATGGAGTCATGGCTAATGATATTTACTTAGCATTGGTTACTATTCATGGAACAATAATGGTTTTCTTTGTTTTAACGGCTGCCCTGAGTGGTACTTTTAGTAACTTATTGATTCCACTTCAAATTGGAGCGCGAGATATGGCATCCGGTTTTATGAATATGATTTCGTATTGGTTGTTTTTCTTATCTAGTGTAATCATGATTGGTTCCCTTTTTGTTGAGGCTGGTCCTGCTTCTTCAGGATGGACGATATATCCTCCCTTAAGTGCTTTACCACAAGCTATTCCTGGTTCAGGTATGGGTATGACATTATGGTTAATTTCAATGGCTATTTTTATTGCATCTTCTTTAATGGGATCTTTGAACTATGTTGTTACGGTAATTAACTTAAGAACTAAGGGAATGTCTATGACTCGATTACCACTTACTATATGGGCTTTCTTTGTGACTGCTATTATTGGTATAGTATCTTTTCCTGTTCTTTTATCAGCTGCTTTATTATTGATTTTTGATAGAAGCTTTGGTACTTCATTTTTCTTATCTGATATTTATATTGCAGGGGAAGTGTTGCATTATCAAGGAGGTTCTCCAGTATTGTTTGAGCATTTATTCTGGTTTTTAGGTCACCCTGAAGTTTATATAGTTTTATTACCTGCTTTGGGTATTACTTCTGAAGTGATTGCTACAAATTCTCGTAAACCAATTTTTGGTTACAGAGCAATGATTATGTCAATTATTGCAATTGCATTCTTATCGACGATAGTGTGGGGGCATCATATGTTTGTCTCCGGTATGAATCCGTTTTTAGGATCTGTATTTACATTTACAACATTGTTAATTGCGATACCTTCAGCGGTAAAAGCGTTTAATTATATTACAACATTGTGGAAAGGAAATTTACAATTGAATCCGGCTATGCTGTTTTCTATTGGATTGGTTTCTACATTTATTACAGGTGGTTTAACAGGGATTATTCTTGGGGATAGTACACTTGATATTAATGTACACGATACTTATTTTGTTGTAGCTCACTTTCACTTGGTAATGGGAATTTCTGCACTTTATGGAATGTTTGCAGGTATTTATCACTGGTTTCCAAGATTATTTGGAAGAATGTTAAACAAGAATCTTGGATATGTACACTTTTGGGTAACTGCAATTTGTGCCTATGGAGTTTTCTTTCCGATGCACTTTATTGGACTAGCGGGTCTGCCAAGACGTTACTATACTAACACCAACTTTCCGTTATTTGATGATTTACAAAATGTTAACGTTTTGATCACAATATTTGCTTTAATTGGTGGTGCCTTTCAATTGGTTTTCTTGTACAATTTTTTCAGTAGTATCTTCTACGGCAAAAAATCAGTAATGAATCCTTGGAAATCAAATACATTAGAGTGGACTGCACCTGTGGAACATATTCATGGGAACTGGCCAGGAGAAATTCCTGAGGTTCATCGTTGGCCTTATGACTACAGTAATCCAGCTCATGATGTAGATTTTGTACCTCAAAATGTTCCAATGAAAGAAGGTGAAGAAGTTTTACATCACTAAAATATAAAAAAAGCCTCGCGAAAGTATGGACATGCCCCAAAAAGTTAGACACTATTTGGGGCATTTTTTATGGAAAAAAAAGTAAAATATGATTATGCATTTA